>NZ_LOTA01000007.1:0-237139 GCF_001521935.1 Burkholderia sp. RF7-non_BP4
ATCGGCCGCAACCACACCATCCACACGGCGAAGGACCGCACCGAGGAAGTCGGCAACCATCGTCGCGACAAGACGGCCGCCAATCACACGGCAGACATCGGCGGTCATCTGGAGCAGCGCGTGCAGGGGCATGCCGAGCTGGAGGTGGGGCAAGCCATTCGACATCGCACCAAGGTCTATGAAATTCACGCTGCCGAGCAGTTGGAAGTCAAAGGCCCCGGTGGCACCGTGCGCATCGATGGCGGTGGGATCACGCTGGAAGGCGCGGCGATTCGTACGAAAGGACCTATGCAAATCAACTCGGGCACCGCAAGCAACGCGCTCGCGTTGCCTGCTGCGCCTCGTACGGGGCAAGGCATGGACCGCGCCTGCGCGATGCGTGCCGACGGTTCCTGCCCACGGAAGCAGTGTCCCTGCGGCAAGGGAGCAGCGTGATGAATACGACGATCGATCAACGCCAATGGTCGCGTGAGGTGGTGAACACCCTCTCTCGCCCAAGTTGGGCAACGCTGGAGCAAGGGTCCCGCCCCTGGCTTTGGTTAAGTGGCGCACATAGCGAAACGCTTGAAGAAGACGTGCAGTCGATCACTAACGGTTTTGAGTATCGGTGGGTCTGGCGCAACACAGCCTGGGAGTATGGCTCCCCTGGCTATCGTCAGGGCCCCTTGCTGGTGCCGCTCGACGAGGCGCTATATGCCCATGCCGTCGACCATTGGCTAACTCGACAAGCCGGACTGATCCTGCTGAGCCCGGACGGCTGCGACAACCTGGTGGTCCACCTCCAACGACTGCGCCAGTTGACGGCATCCGACGGATTTCCGCTCGGCTTCAGCCTGCATGCGGCGCGACAACTCGAAGAGCTCTGTGAAGGATTGCCGTCGGCTCGCCTGTCCGAACTGTTCGGTCCTATCCAGCGCTTCATCTGGTATGCCGGTGAGGAGCAGACGGGGGAATGGTTGTTTGCCGATGCGCCGTCCACCGATCGCCCTGCGTCGATAACCAATGAACCTATCGCTTTGTCCTTGGACGACGAGGACGCACTTGACCAAGCCAGCCACGCATGGTTCATGCGCGACTGCGCCCGCAGGTTCCGTCATCGCTTTCCTGCCTACGACCATCCGGATAACGAACCGGTGCTATGGCGGTATCTGAATCACTTCGCCAACGAAGCAACTGATCAACTGGCGCTCACTACGGAGCGGGACGTGCGTCACTACATGGCACTGCGTTTCCAGTATCCGCATGACTTCTTTGCCAAGGACTCCACCTTGCGTGACATCTTGCTCCAGCGACAGGTGAAGGCGAAACAGCGACTGTTCGACGCCGAGGCGCGATTGGCGGCGCGGGCCGCCGAGACGTCCTGAAGGAAATCCTATGGAAACCACCTGTAAAAAGGCCCTATGCCCGGACCGTCCCGGCGAGAAAAAAATCCGCAAAGCTACATCGGCACCCCCGTGCGAGCGAGGCGTGCCCGTCTATCCGTTGCGCTATGGCATTGCGGATAGCGCTCCAGACAGCAAAGTGTTTTCGACGCTCACCATCGCGAGCTATCCCGCGCTCAAAGGGGGCAAAGCCTACGGTTTGCGCGTGCTACGTCCAGGCAGCTACGTCTATCTCTGCTACTTCGAAAACGGCCGCATGTGGACGCAGCACTACCAGGTGACCGAGCAGGTGCGCTTTGCGCGCATCTGGTGGCGCGAGGAGGACGACAAGGATGCCGCACCAGGACGCCTGTCGAAACCCGGCGTAGGCACAGCGAAAACACATCTATTAGCTCCCGAGACAGCCGAGACGGTGTACATCCTGGTGGCCGATACCGTGCTCACCCACGAAACGCTCTGGCGTATCGAAACCAACCGGGACGGACTGCGTGACAAGCTCGCCACGACCGTTAAACCGGCGGGCGGCGCTGGACAGCGACATGCTTTCCCGGTTGAGCAGCTCCCCAATGCCACGCCGGAATTGCATTCCTTCGTCGTCAGCACCTTGCCTCGGCAAATCCCGTGGAGCGAGATTCCGCTTCCTGGAGAAACGCCTAATCACTATCGCATCCTGGAGGGCATGTACATCGCGCTGGCACCACGGAAAGACACCAAGCCATTGGTCGTGGTGTTGCAAGACCCGCTCGGAGTCGTCAGCGAGCTGCACTACTTGGCCACGGGCGCAGTCAAGGAGAAGGCGCAATTCGAGAGCAAGCATGCCCACAAACTGCAAAGCGCGAAACACATCGCCAATTACTTCACCGCCGCGGAGCAGCGCGCACAATGGTCACCCGACTTGGCTAAAACCGTCGCCAAGCAACGCAGGCTGATCGACTTCAACGGTGCGATGGCCTTTCCTGCCACATACGCCACGCAGCTTTCCAGATTCGAGGACCGTATCAAGATAGCTGTCTCGGACGTGGCGGCTTGGGTCAAACACATCGACAAACGCACGCTATTGGGTGCTGCGCTCACTTGCTTCGACCTGACTGTGCTGCGTAATGCGCGTGACTATGAAAAAGCCGTGTTCCAGTGTCTTGGTGCCTTGGTCCATACCGAGGAAGGGCAGAAAACGCTGGCGGACATCGTCGAGATATCGGCCGACAAAAGTCCCTATTGGCTGGCCTTGGCCAACGGTAGCGAAGTGCTCATGGAGCGTGTGAAAGACAAGGCGCTGGATATCGCCAAGAACGTTTTCGACGTGGTGGACAAGTTCCTTGAAGAGCATGCGGCCACGCCGGCCACCAACGCCTTGATTGGTCTGTTGCAGGCGCTACCGCCGGCAAAGTCCGCAGATGTGCTGGTGCGGCGCGTGCGCCACGTGCTCGAAATCCGCTTCAATGCCACCATTGTTCTTTACGAACTCTCCATCGCGGATTTCCAGCGCTTCCTTTGGGAATTCCAGGGGTTCAAGACGCTGGGCGCGGAGCGCCTGCGCGGCTGGAAGTTGCCCACGCCCAAGGTGATCCACGAGGAGGGGACAGCACGCGTCGTGTTTTACGACTGGGTCAAGGTCGGCGAAACCACTTACCGTGAATTGGACCAGGCTCCTGCCAAACGACCGGCCCTGCCGCCGAAGCGACCTATCGCGTTGGAAGGGAATCCTTTTGTTAATGCACTGAATCGGCTGCGTGGGCCGGGGGGATACTTCTTTACCGGGTTAGGGGGGTATTTGGCTTGGAAGAGCATGACGGATGCGAACAAGCAGTTCAATATGGCCGGTGGCATTGCAAATCGGATCAACTTAGCGGGCGCGACCTTCGCCTTGGTGGGCGCAGGGATCGAAGTCAGTACGACTGTCTTGGCCTTCGCTGCCGAACGACGCACAAACGCTGCGTTGGCTACAAGCGCAAAAATCTTTGGCGCCAAATACGGCGTTGCCATCCTTGGCGCAGGTGGTGCGGGGCTTGCAGCCTTGGCGGATATGGTTCGCGCGAGAAGCGCACTAAACGACGGCAACTCAGAACAAGCGTTCATGTATCTAGGATCGGCAGTTGCTGGCGGCTTCATGGCCCTCGCCGCTTGGGGAGGCGGTACGGCCACAGCGGCAACCGTGGCTGGTGGTGGTGCGCCTGCCCTCGTGTTAGGTTTGACGCCGGGGGGCTGGCTTGTCGTGGGTCTTCTTGCGTTCGGCGCGGGCATCGCTTTTGCGGTCGGGATTAATTTGACCAAAGACGGGCCCGTGGAGATATGGCTCAGGCACAGCGCATGGGGCGCCAATTACCGTCATTACACCAACAGCGAGGAACTCGACGCCATCCACGGTCTCTATTTCCGCCCGCGCTTGAGCGCAGAATGGAACCAGGCATCCGGTTACAAGGTCGGCACGCTGCGTATCAATTGCCAATTGCCCGGCGTCACCGATAGGCCCGGCGAACGCTTCCAGACCCGGTTGGCAATCACCCTTCGGGGTGATCCGATGGCACGGGTCGACGGTCCGATTGTGTATGCGTCGGGAAATCCCATCAATTACAACGTCCAGTGCTTAGTCACGGCCCTTGGCGATACCGGCAACGAGTGTGGCTGGGCCATCCAGATGCACCAAGACGCCACGGTGGCGTTGGAGTATCTGTATCTCCCCGATCCTGAAACGCAACCTGGTTTGGCCATTGACCAGCCTGGTGCGCCAACGCCCTTGGTGTTCACCTCGGGCGGCTTATTTCGTGCCCCGATCGATAACACCAAGCTTGAGCCGGTGAAGGAGCCGCAATGAGCGAGACCGTCAAACGCTTACCGCGGAACCTGCGATTGGGTGGTACGCAACTGTACTGCGGTCAGGAGACCGGCGTACCGCCACGGCCGGATGGGGTGCGGCGTGTCAATGCCCAATGCGTCGAGCTCGAAACGTATGCGAATCTCACACATAGTAGTACTGCGGGTTTCATTGGAATAGTGTTCGTTGCTGCGGTTGCCATAACGTTGCTGATGCTTATTGTTTTTGGTTGGGCAAGCATCACCCATGAGCTGATTACGAGTCTTGCGTTTTGTGTATGTCTCGTTGTCGCGATGGCCTTCCTGTTTTACTATGCGAGCGGCGCGCACCGCTGTCGCGGCACCCGCAAGCTGTACTTCACCTACCCCAACGACCTCACGCGCCTGCACGCGCTCGACTGGGACCAGCTCGAAGTTCTCGCCGGCTTTATCCCCATTGTCTCGGCCAGTGGCTATGCCAGCCGTCATCCGCTTTATCTGATCGGCGTCGATCACGCCATGGATCCGCCCACCGAGATTTGTGCTGCCGCCGGCAATCTCGGCCTGGTCGACGGCGACCGTTCGGCGCGGGCGTTGTGGGCATATCTGCAGGCTTTCATGGCACACGGCCCGGAAGGGCTGCCCGAGCCTGCGCCATTGCCTCCGCGGCTGAGCCGTGGACAGGCGACACTGCAACCTTACCGCGACTGGTACACCGGCTTGCGTCGCACGTTGGCGAAGCCGCACGGCAAGCTCTGGACACCCATCACCATTCCCTTGTGGCTTGGCTGGCTGCTGATCAACGCCTTTCCCAACAGCGTCGAAGCGTGGCTGCAATACCACGTGCCCTATGCCACGTTTCCGAAGGAGATTGACGAGCTGTGCGGCTTCGCCGAGAAACGCAAGCCAGTGATTCGCGTCAATGGCGAGATCATCGAACCATGAAGGACATTCGAAGTGAACGTGGCTGCGTTCTTTCAGCACCATGGAATTTCAAACTGCTGCCAACCAGTTTGTTCTCTGGCGCCAAGCATTTGTCGCGGGGCTATGCGCTGATTAACGATCCGAGCCATGTACGCGAGTTACTGAGCGTGCGCAGCGTCAGTGAACAATGGGTAGAGTTGGAGGCGCAAAACAATGATCATCGCAACAGTGCGGCCACTTTTATTGGGCAGGGCTTCGCGCAGGAGCGCTCGATACGCGGCGCCACTGACCACATCAGCAACGAGTGCCGCTGGGCCATCCAGATGTATGAGGACGCTACGGTTGAGCTGGAGTATCTGTATCTACCCGATCCTGAAACGCAACCTGGTTTGGCCATTGACCAGCCTGGTGCGCCAACGCCCTTGGTGTTCACCTCGGTCGGCTTGTTCCGTGCCCCGATCGATGACAGCAAGCTGGCGCCGGTGAAGGAGCCTCAATGAGCGATGCGATCAAACGCTTGCCGCGGAACCTGCGCTTGGGCGGCACGCGGCTGTACCACGGTCAGGAGACTGGCGTACCGCCGCGGCCGGATGGGGTGCGGAGAGTCAACGCGAAGTGTGTGGAGTTGGAGACCTATACCAACTTCACGCGTAGCGGAAGTGCCGGGGCAGTAGGTATGTTCTTTATAGTATATCTCGTCGCCATATTGTTCGAGATATTCGTCGGGGGTACTGAACGCATCACCTTGGGGGTGATGTGGGGCATGATCATTTGCCTTCCACTCGTGCTAGGGGTGGGCTTTTTGTTTTACTACGCGAGTGGTGCCCACCGTTGCCGTGGCACCTTCATCCGCGTCCATCGCGGCACGCGCAAGCTGTACTTCATCTACCCCAACGACCTCACGCGCCTGCACGTGCTCGACTGGGACCAGCTCGAAGTTCTCGCCGGCTTTATCCCCATTGTCTCGGCCAGCGGCTATGCCAGCCGTCATCCGCTTTATCTGATCGGCGTCGATCTCGCCATGGATCCGCCCACGGAGATTTGCGCCGCCGCTGGCAATCTCGGCCTGGTCGACGGCGACCGTTCGGCGCGGGCGTTGTGGGCATATCTGCAGGCTTTCATGGCACACGGCCCGGAAGGCCTACCCGAGCCACCGCCATTGCCTCCGCGGCTGAGCCGTGGACAGGCGACACTGCAACCTTACCGCGACTGGTACGCCGGCTTGCGTCGCACGTTGGCGAAGCCACACGGCAAGCTCTGGACACCCATCACCATTCCCTTGTGGCTGGGCTGGCTGCTGATTAACGCCTTTCCGGACAGCGTCGAAGCATGGCTGCAATACCACGTGCCCTATGCCACGTTTCCGAAGGAGATTGATGAGCTGTGCGGCTTCGCCGAGAAACGCAAGCCAATAATTCGCGTCAACGGCGAGATCATCGAACCATGAAGGGCATTCGAAGTGAACGTGGCTGCGTTCTTTCAGCACCATGGAATTTCAAACTGCTGCCAACCAGTTTGTTCTCTGGCGCCAAGCATTTGTCGCAGGGCTATGCGCTGATTAACGATCCGAGCCATGTACGCGAGTTACTGAGCGTGCGCAGCGTCAGTGAGCAATGGGTAGAGTTGGAGGCGCAAAACAATGATCATCGCAACAGTGCGGCCACTTTTATTGGGCAGCGCTTCGCGCAGGAGCGCTCGATACGCGGCGCTACTGACCACATCAGCAACGAGTGCGGCTGGACTATCCAGATGCACGAGGACGCTACAGTTGAACTGGAGTATCTGTATATACCCGATCCTGAAACGC
The DNA here is from genome assembly GCF_001521935.1 of Burkholderia sp. RF7-non_BP4. Taxonomy (NCBI): domain Bacteria; kingdom Pseudomonadati; phylum Pseudomonadota; class Betaproteobacteria; order Burkholderiales; family Burkholderiaceae; genus Burkholderia; species Burkholderia sp. RF7-non_BP4. The sequence goes on from NZ_LOTA01000007.1 coordinate 6,904, forward strand.
AACCTGGTTTGGCCATTGACCAGCCTGGTGCTCCAACGCCCTTGGTGTTCACCTCGGTCGGCTTGTTCCGTGCCCCGATCGATGACAGCAAGCTGGAGCCGGTGAAGGAGCCGCAATGAGCGATGAACAATCGCTGGTCGATAACCTTTCCCGCCTGGGATTCCTCCGTCGATACATGGCCGAAGGGTTGTCCGCCGTGCAACCCGATCCGCAGCGCACCCTCTACAAGTCCAGCGGCTTCACGAAGCCTGTCACCCTGAGCGATGGCCTGTTTGAATTCCTGTTCGACAAACTGGTCATTATCCCCGGCTACTACTTGGCCGGCGGCCCCTTGATCGACCGCTACCTGATTAGCCGTGCCGCGCGAGCTCAATGGCCGGCGGAAGTCGAGCGCCTATGCGCACCGGGTGCCGACCTGAGCGGCTACGACACGACACCCGTGGAAGCCCGCAAGGACGTCTTTTACCGCTTCAACGGCCACGGCTTCGATCTGGTCAATCGCCAAGGCGACGTGGTGGGTTGAGGTGCGTGCTCGAGATAGTCTCCCCGGTAAAAAAATGATGTTTGGAAAAGTCAAGAAGGTCCTGAGTTTCGAGGCGACCATTGCCCTGTGGCTGAAGTGAAGTGGCCCGCGGACATGGACCTCGAGTCGAGAACGGCACCTTGAAACAGGTGCACCGACACAAGCCATGGAGGCAGCGCCTACGGGGCAACACAAGTTTCAGTACGCGATGTCATAGATAGAGATGTAGTCCCAACCCAAAGGAGCTTGATATGCGACCTATCGTACTCGTCGGCCACCGACACAGCTGTCCTGTCCACGGTGATGGCACCGTCGTCAGCGGTGCAGGGTCCGCCGTCATCAACGGCCGGGCGGTGGCGCGCGTGGGTGACCGCATCAGTTGCGGCGCGGTGATCCAAACCGGTTCAACCGGCACGGAGATCGAAGGCCAGCCGGTGGCGCGCCAGGGCGACACCAGCAGCCATGGCGGCACCCTGGTCGAGGGCGAGGCCGGATGGATGGTGGAGTGACCGCAGCCCGTGGCAGTGGTCCCGACCGGAGGCTGCCGTCATCGATGTCTACCGAAGACGGGGGCGCGCGCCGCGGCCAAGGAAGGAGCGATGGAATCGCGGACCTGGCGATCATCAAGAGAGTGCCGATAACGGCGGGCGGCATGGATAAGGCGTCTGACCGTACCCGAATGGCCGACGTCGAGAGCGTTTTCGACCGTTGGCGAGCTCCGCCCCGTAGATGACGGTGAAAAATTGCAGCTGATTGAGGATATCTTGGCGGTGGTCCGGCCGAAACTTTTCGGTTCAGCGCGACTCAGTCGGTCCAAACCACCACATCGGCACCGAGGCGGCCGCTACCTGACCGTCCGTGACGGCGCGCAGGAATATGCCGACCGCGCCTTACGGGACGAAGCGCTGATGGCAGGCTGACAGCCCTTCGTCTTGAAGTGATAGGGACGCATCAAAGTCCGTCTTGTCGTCGGCCACCTGCCGGCCCGCGCAGTCAAGCTGGCGGTCTATGCCGCCGCCGGCCGCCGGTTTTGCCTCCCTGACCCATAAATAGCTGTAAACTCACGCTTTTGCCGCCACGCCCCCACATTCCAGATGTCCCAGTCCCCCAAAGTAGGCTTCGTGTCGCTCGGGTGCCCGAAGGCGCTCGTCGACTCCGAACAAATCATCACCCAACTGCGCGCCGAAGGTTATGAAATCTCCGGCACCTACGACGGTGCCGACCTCGTCGTCGTCAACACCTGCGGCTTCATCGACGAAGCCGTGCAGGAAAGTCTCGACGCGATCGGCGAAGCGCTGACCGAGAACGGCAAGGTGATCGTCACCGGCTGCCTCGGCGCGAAGTCGAGCGCCAGCGGCTCGAACCTGATCGAGGAAGTCCACCCGAAGGTGCTCGCCGTCACCGGCCCGCACGCGGTGGGCGAAGTGATGCAGGCCGTGCACTCGCACCTGCCGAAGCCGCACGATCCGTTCGTCGACCTCGTGCCGGCCGCCGGCATCAAGCTCACGCCGCGCCACTACGCGTACCTGAAGATCTCCGAAGGCTGCAACCACCGCTGCACGTTCTGCATCATCCCGTCGATGCGCGGCGATCTCGTGTCGCGTCCGGTCGCGGAAGTGATGCTCGAGGCGGAGAACCTGTTCAAGTCGGGCGTGAAGGAACTGCTCGTGATCTCGCAGGACACGAGCGCGTACGGCGTCGACGTGAAGTACCGCACGGGCTTCTGGAACGGCAAGCCGATCAAGACGCGCATGACCGACCTGGTCGCCGCGCTCGGCGAACTCGCCGCGCAGTACGGCGCATGGGTGCGCCTGCACTACGTGTATCCGTATCCGAGCGTCGACGAAGTCATTCCGCTGATGGCCGAAGGCCCGTTCAAGGGCCACGTGCTGCCGTATCTCGACGTGCCGTTCCAGCACGCGCATCCGGAAGTGCTGAAGCGCATGAAGCGCCCGGCGAACGCCGAGAAGGTGCTCGAGCGCGTGCAGAAGTGGCGCGAGATCTGCCCGGACCTGACGATCCGCAGCACGTTCATCGCCGGCTTCCCCGGCGAGACGGAAGAGCAGTTCGAAACGCTGCTCGACTTCATCCGCGAGGCGGAACTCGATCGCGTCGGCTGCTTTGCCTATTCGCCGGTCGAAGGCGCGACCGCGAACGACCTGGACGGCGCACTGCCGGACGACGTTCGCGAAGAACGCCGCGCGCGCTTCATGGAAGTCGCCGAGGAAGTGTCGGCGCGGCGCATCCAGCGCAAGGTCGGCAAGACCCTCAAGGTGCTGATCGACGAAGTCAGCGAGGAAGGCGGCATTGGCCGCACGGCGGCGGATGCACCGGAGATCGACGGCGTCGTCTACATCGAACCGGCGACGAAGGCGTCGAAGCGCTACAAGGTCGGCGATTTCGTGTCGGTGAAGATCACCGGCGCGGACGGCCACGACCTGTGGGGCGAGGTCTAAGCGATGACCGCAGCGTTTCCGCAGATCCTCGCGCTCGGCGAGGCGATGATCGAATTCAACCAGTCGCAGCCGGGGCGTCCGGAGTTCCTGCAGGGCTTCGGCGGCGACACGTCGAACTTCTGCATCGCCGCGGCGCGTCAGGGCGCGTCGACGGGCTTCGTGTCGGCGATCGGCGACGATCCGTTCGGCCGCTTGCTGGCCGACATGTGGGCGGCGGAAGGCGTCGACACGGCGTACGTGCGGATCGACCGCTCGGCGCCGACCGGCGTGTATTTCGTCACGCACGGCGCGGACGGCCACCAGTTCGACTATCTGCGCGCGGGCTCCGCGGCGAGCCGCTACGCGGTGGCCGACCTGCCGCTCGATGCGCTGGCCGCGGCGAAGGCCGTGCACCTGTCGGGCATCAGCCTCGCGATCAGCACGGCCGCATGCGACGCCGCGTTCGCGGCGATCGACCACGCGCGCGGCAACGGCGCGCAGGTCAGCTTCGATACGAACCTGCGCCTGAAGCTGTGGCCGCTGCCGCGCGCCCGCGCGGTGATGCGCGAGGCGCTGCGCCAGACGGACATCTGCCTGCCGAGCTGGGACGACGTCACGGCGCTCACAGGCGCGAACGATCGCGACGCGATCGTCGATGCGATGCTCGAACACGGGCCGCGGGTCGTCGCGCTGAAGCTCGGCAAGGAAGGCGCGTACGTGGCGACCCCGAACGAACGGCGAGTGGTGCCGGGCTTCGCGGTCGAGGCCGTCGACGCGACGGGCGCGGGCGACTGCTTCGGCGGCGCGTTCGTGGCGCGGATCGTCGCGGGCGACGATCCGTTTGCGGCGGCGCGTTATGCGAACGCGGCCGCGGCGCTGTCGACGACGGGTTACGGCGCGGTCGCGCCGATTCCGCGCCGCGAGGCCGTGGAACGCCTGATGCAGGGCTGACGCGGATCACGCACGCCGGTCGTGACCTCGCTCGCGTGACGCACGCATCCGCAAACCCTGGATGACGGGCGACATGCGACGTGAAGGTGGCCAGCGGCGTGCGTACCGCGATCGGCGTTTTCGCACGCGTGATCGCTACGCGCGCGTGACGACGACCATCGGCGGCAGGCAGCATGCCGCCGTGTTTTTTCGAGCGAATCTGAAGCAAGGAGCAACACAAGGTGGGTCGATATTCGGAATGGCAACGTGCGCTGGTGATCGCCGGTGCGCTGGCGGCGGGCCTCGCGATGCCGGGCGTGGTCGCGGCGCAGGCCGCCGCGCCGGGCGTGCAGCAGGATGAAGCGACACCCGCGCGGCCGCTGCGGCCGAATCCGGAATTCGCCCGCCTGCCGCGCTACGAAGGCACGCTCGGCGACCGGCCGATCGTCGTGCATCTCGGGCCGAAGACGGACGAGGAAGGCGTGCATGGCGAATACCAGTTCGCGGACACGGGCGAGGTGGTGCTGCTCGCCGGCGACCGCGACGGCGACACGCTCGAAATCGAGGAATCGAACGACGGCACGAACATCACGGGCGTGTGGATCGGCCGCTTCGACGCGACGGGCGACCTGAAGGCCGACCGGATGAACTCGGACGAATCGGATCCGCAACCCGTCGTGCTGCGTCTGGCGCCGGGCAAGCGCGCGGCGCTGCAGGTGCGCGACGGCCGGATACGGGAAATCGAGACGGTCGGCGGCATCGTCAACCTGCGCACCGACGACTGAGCGCGCGCTGGCTCGGTGCGCGCGGCGCGCATTGTACCGGGCCAAGCGCGCCGATTTTGGCTAATCTAGCGACACATTCCGCAACCGAACGGCCTTTCCTCCGGCCTCCTGCCATGACTGCATCCAATCCGAAGCGCGCACTCCAGACCCGCATCGTTCAACCCGACGACATCATTCCGGAAGGCTTCCGCTCGTTCGTCCCGCCGGTCGCGCGGGCATCGACGGTCGTGTTCCCCGATCTCGCGACGATGCGCGCGCTGGTCTGGCACAACGACAACCAGTGGCGCTACGGGCTGCACGCGACGCCGACGTCGCTCGCGCTCGCGCAGCGGCTCGCCGAGATCGAAGGAGGCACGCATGCGCTGCTGCAGCCGTCGGGTCTCGCGGCGATCATGAACGTCTATTTCGGGATCATGAAGGCGGGCGACGACGTGCTGATCCCGCACAACATCTACGGGCCGAATGCCGATTTCGGCAACTGGCTCGCGAAGGATTTCGGCATCACCGCGCGCTTCTACGATCCGCTCGTCGGCGCCGGCATCGCCGACCTGATCCAGCCGAACACGCGGCTGATCTGGATCGAGGCGCCGGGCTCGGTGACGATGGAAGTGCCCGACGTGCGCGCGATCACGACGGTCGCGCAGGCGCGCGGTGTCGTTACCGCGATCGACAACACGTATTCGGCCGGCCTCGCGTTCAAGCCGTTCGAGCATGGCGTCGACATCTCGGTGCAGGCGCTGACCAAGTATCAATCGGGCGGCAGCGACGTGCTGATGGGCGCGACGATTACCGCGAACGCGGAGCTGCACGCGCAACTGAAGCTCGCGCGGATGCGCTGCGGGATCGGCGTGTCGGTCGACGATTGCTCGCTCGTGCTGCGCAGCCTGCCGAACATGCAGGTGCGCTTCGACGCGCACAGCAAGAGCGCGCTCGCGCTCGCGCAATGGCTGAAGGCGCGGCCGGAAATCGCCACCGTGCTGCATCCGCAACTGCCGGACTGTCCGGGGCACGCATCGTTCGTGCGCGACTTCACCGGCGCGGGCGGGTTGTTCTCGGTGGTGTTCGACGAACGCTACAGCAGCGAGCAGATCGATCGTTTCGTCGAGGCGCTCGAGCTGTTCGCGATCGGCTGGAGCTGGGGCGGTGCATGCAGCCTCGCGATGCCTTACGACGTGGCGTCGATGCGTGCGGAGTGGCCGCATCGCGGCACGCTGGTGCGCTTTTACGTCGGTCTCGAAGACGAAGCCGACCTGCGTGCGGACATCGAGCGTGCGCTGCAGGCTACGCTCGGCCGATAACGGAACCGAAGCGGAAAAACGAAACGCCCGCGCGATGCAATATCGCGCGGGCGTTTTTTCATGGACGGCGTGCGCAGACCGGAAATCAGAACAGCCGCAGCAGCCCGTCGAGGCCCACGTGGTCGAATGCGACGGTGGCCGCATCGCGCACGACGGGCTTTGCGTGGAACGCGACCGACAGTCCGGCTTCGGCCATCATCTTCAGATCGTTCGACCCGTCGCCCATCGCGATCGCGCGGCTCGGCTCGAGGCCGAGCGATGCGCAGGTATCGCGCAGCATGCGCGCCTTCACGTCCGCGTTGACGATTTCGCCGAGCACCTTGCCGGTCAGCTTGCCGTCGACGATCTCGAGCGTGTTCGCGTGCGCGTAGTCGAGGCCGAGGCGCGCCTTCAGGCGCTCGGTGAAGAACGTGAAGCCGCCCGACACGAGCAGCGTCTTCAGTCCCGCGGCCTTCACGCCGGCGAGCATCGTCTCCGCGCCCGGCGACAATTGCAGCCGTTCCTCGTACACGCGCTCGAGCGCCTGCGCGTCGAGCCCCGCGAGCAGTGCGACGCGACGCGTGAGGCTTTCGTTGAAGTCGCGGATCTCGCCGCGCATCGATGCCTCGGTGATCTCCGCGACCTGCGTCTTCAGCCCGCAGAAATCGGCGATTTCGTCGATGCATTCGATTGTGATCAGCGTCGAATCCATGTCCATCACGACGAGCCCGAACTCGCCGAGCGTACGGCCGGCTTCGACGAAGCCGAAGTCGAGCGCGTGCGTGCCGCAGTACGCGTCGATGTCGAGCCGCTGCGCGGGGTTTGCGTTTTCGATACGCAGCGCGTGATCGTCGGTCTGCACGATGCGGGTGCCGCGCGAGAGCGCGAGCAGCGGTTTGTGATGCGCGTCCGACAACGGCGCGAGACTCTGGATGACGAGGTTGTGGGTCATGACGGAATGATTGGAAGCGAATGAAACGCGTGCGCGGCCGGCATGCGGCCGCCTGCGAACGCGGGCCCCGTCCGGCGTCGGGCCGTCGCGTCGCGAACGCGCCATTGTAGCCGGTTGGTGTCAGGGCGCGACCGGATCGCCGCGGATGCCCGGCCGGCGCCGCCGCAAGCTCCGCTCGCGGGACGGCGCCTATCGTTCACCCGCGCCATCCCAGTAAGGCGGATCGCCGAAGTGTTCGGCCAGGAACGCGATGAACGCGAGCGTCTTGAGCGGCACGTGCGCGCGGCTCGGATAGACGGCCCAGATCGCGACGTCGTTCGCGAACGGGTAATCGTCGAGCACCGTGACGAGCGCGCCGCTCGCGAGCAGCGGGCCGACGTCCCAGGTCGACTTGATCGCGATGCCGAAGCCGTCGACGAGCGCTTCGCGGATCGCCTCGCCGTTGCTCGCGACGAGCCGGCCGCCGACGCGCACGGTGAGCGGGCCTTGCGGCGTGACGAACGACCAGTCGCGCTGGTCGCCGAGAATCACGCATTCGTGCTGTGCGAGATCGGCGGGATGGCGCGGCGTCCCGTGTTCGGCGAGATACGCGGGCGAGCAGCACAGCACGCGCCGGTTGGCGGCGAGCTTGCGCGCGACCAGCGTCGAGTCCTTCAGCGCGCCGAGGCGGATCGCGACGTCGTAGCCGTCGTCGACGAGGTCGACGATCTCGTCGGATAGCCGCAGGTCGAGCGACACGGACGGGTAGCGGCGCAGGAATGCGGGGATTACGGGCGCGACGTGCTGGCGGCCGAACGACGACGACATCGACACCTTCAGCCGGCCATACGGCTCGCTGCGGCCGTGGCCGACCGACGCGCGCGCGGCGTCGGCGGCCGACAGCAGCGCCTCGGCGCGGGCCATGAAGATTTCGCCGTCCTGCGTGAGGCTGATGCGGCGCGTGGTGCGATGCAGCAAGCGCGCGCCGAGCTGACGCTCCAACTGCGCGATGCGCGCGCTTGCGACCGCGGCCGACACGCCGAACTCGCGTCCGGCCGCGCTCACGTTCGCCAGCAGCGCCGCGCGCACGAACAGGCCGACGTCGAGCAGGTCGAGCGGCTTGTCGGGGGCCGGAATCGGATCGGATGCCATTATTCTGAAATTCCTGAAAATGTTTCAGGAAATATAGCGGTTTTCTCGAATGATCGGGCCGCCTACGATGGCAGGCATGGGGCTGCGCCGCGGCCCGCCCGATTTCCCTGAAGGAGTTTCGTGATGAAAGCCGTTGGACTGACCCGTTATCTGCCGATCGACGACCCGCAGGCGCTCGTCGACGTGGAGCTGCCGCAACCCGTGCCGGGCCCGCGCGACCTGCTCGTGAAGGTCGAGGCGATCTCCGTGAACCCGGTCGACACCAAGGTGCGCGCGCCGAAGCAGCAGGTCGAGGAGACCCCGCGCGTGCTCGGCTGGGATGCGGCCGGCACGGTCGTCGCGGTCGGTGCCGAGGTGACGATGTTCCGGCCGGGCGACGAGGTGTTCTACGCGGGCAGCATCACACGCCCCGGCGCGAACAGCGAATTTCACACGGTCGACGAGCGGATCGCGGCGCTCAAGCCGCGCTCGCTCGATTTCGCGGCGTCGGCTGCGTTGCCGCTCACCGCGCTGACCGCGTGGGAGGCGCTGTTCGACCGGCTGCGCGTGTCGCCGCAGGGTGCGGACGCGGGCAAGTCGGTGCTGATCGTCGGCGGCGCGGGCGGGGTGGGTTCGATCGCGATCCAGCTGGCGAAGACGCTCGGCAAGCTGCACGTGATCGCGACCGCGTCGCGGCCGGCGTCGGCCGAATGGGTGCGCTCGCTCGGCGCGGACGACGTGGTCGACCATTTCGGCGACTTGCCCGCGCAACTGCGCGAGATCGGTCATGCGAACGTCGACTATGTACTGATCTTCAACGATACGGATCGTCATTTCCCTGCCGCGGCGGAAGTCATCCGGCCACAGGGCGGCATTTGCACGATCGTCGAGAACGAGAAGCCGATTCCGGTCGAGCTGCTGAAGGCGAAAAGCGCGGCGTTTCACTGGGAGTTCATGTTCACGCGCGCGATGTTCGAGACGCCGGACATGGTCGAACAGCACAAGATCCTGAGCGAGGTGGCGAGGCTCGTCGACGGCGGCACGCTGCGCACGACGCTCGGCGAGCAGCTCGGCACCATCAACGCCGCGAACCTGCGGCGCGCGCACCAACTGCTCGAGGCCGGGCGCGCGATCGGCAAGCTGGTGCTGAGCGGATTCTGACCTCGAGGTCGGGGCGGAAAACCCGAGGTGGCCCGGCGTTTTCTCGAGAGGCGGCATCGCCCGTACGGGATACGGCGTCGCGAACGCAAGCGGGGTAACACCCGATGCGTTTGCGGCGCATTGCATGCCGCTTGGCGGTAGACTGGCAACGCATCATGCATCGAAAACCGCGCGGCACGCGCGTGCCGCCGCATTACAAGGAGGTCAGCATGAGCCAACGCAGCTTGTCAGTCGCCGCATCGTGGTCTGCCGTGTTCGCGGCGGCGTGCGTCAGCGCGAGCGTATTCGCGGCGCCGCCGGTCAAGGGCAGCCTGAAGGGCGGCGGGACGGGGCAGCTCGAATACACCGTCAAGGTCGACTCGAAGACCTTCGGCAATACGCAGGAGACGCGCAAGATCCGTTCGGGCGAAACGGACGACTTCTACTGGAAGTCGGTGCCGCCGGGCGGCGCGGTCGCGATGCCCGACGGTTGCCCGAACGCCGACAACCTGCCGCGCGACGCGAACGGCGCGATGGTGCGCCAGACCCAGGTGCGGCTCGCGCCGTCGGTCGACGCGAAGGGGATCGCGAACGTGCAGATGAGCTTCCAGGCTGCTGCGCCGAAAGGCACGCGCAACGTGAGCGCGGGCGGCAAGTCGCTGCAGTGCCCGGACGTCGTGTCAGTGAGCCAGGTCAAGTGGGTGTCGATTTCGACCAATGGCGGGTCGAAGTCCGTCACGATGAGCGACGGCACGAAGGTGACGGTGTCGATCAAGCGCTGAGCGGGGCGCGCGGGCCGGCAAGGCGTCCGGTGCGCGCGCAACCATCGCGATGCGCATCAGGGCGATTCGGGCAGGGTCGCGCGTGACGGTTTCATGGCGCGCGGCTTCGGGCCTTTCCGTTGAGCCATGTTCGATTTCGTCACGCCCTGCGCGCGCCGGTGGCGCGGTCATTTGCGCAGGCGGCCTGCGTGACGTCCTGCGGATGTCACGCTATCCTTGCGGCATCCTCCATCTTTCCCGAACGACATTCCGATGAAACATTACATGCGCGTGCTGCTGTCGGCTGCTGCGTTCGTTGCTGCCCATGCGCAGGCGGCGGACGATTGCAGCTTCGTGAAGAAGGTCGAGCTGCCGACGCGACAGCAGATCGCCGTCGTGTCGAGCGGCGCGCTCGAACCGTGCTCGACCGGCAGCTACGCGGTGCGCGTGTATTCGACCGCGCATGCCGCCCCCGGCTTCGATACGGACGACTACGTGACTGGCGTGCTGCATGCACGTGACGGCACCGTCGCCGATGCCTTCACCGCCGACCTCGGCGCGCGTGCGCCGCAGGCGCTCGTCGTCACGACACGCTCGGCCGGCAGCGGCGGTTACGTCGGTGCGCAGGCCTATGTGACGACGCCGCGCGCGGTGCGGCTCGTCGCGTCGGTCGACGGGCTCGCGCCCGACGCCGACGTCGCGGCCGCGTTGCGCCAGGCCATCGGCAAACGCCGCGCCGCCCGCTGACCGCACGCCACGCGGATGCCGCGTGCGCTGCGGCGCCGCGGGTCAATGCGCGCGTTCCTCGAGCCGCGTTGCAAGAAAGCGGTGATCGGCCGAGAACAACCGGCGATACGTCATCAGCACCGCGCCAACGGTGCCGAGCGCGGACGCCGCGGCGATCAGGAACATGATCACGATCTGGTAGCGCACGGCCTGCAGCGGCGACTGGCCGGCCAGCACCTGGCCCGTCATCATCCCCGGCAGGCTCACGACGCCGACGACGGCCATCTGGTTGAGCGTCGGCAGCATGCCCGCGCGCACAGCCTGGCGCGCGGCGTCCTGCGCGGCTTCCCAGCGCGTCGCACCGAGCGCCAGTGCCGTCTCGACGCGGTCGCGCCGCGCGGTCAGTTCCTCCATCATCCGTTCGACGCCGAGCGATACGCCCGTGAGCGTATTACCGAGGATCATCCCGAGGATCGGGATCGCATATTGCGGCGTGTACCACGGATGAATGCGGATCACGACGAACAGGCCGACGGCCGCGACGAACCAGCTGCTGAACCAGATCGACGCGATGCTGTCGACGCGCTGTCCGCGATACGTGCGCTTGCCGCGACCGGCGCCCGCGAAGCCTGCAATCAGCGTCATCAACGCGATGAGCGGCAGCACGACGGTCCAGTGCGGATGACCGAACACCCAGCCGAGCACGTAGCCGATCGCCAGCAGCTGCACGACGGTGCGCACGGCGGCGAGCGCGAGCTTGCGCCCGAGGCCGAGCGACAGCGCGGCCGAGATCGCACCGTTGATCGCGACGAGCGCGGCGGCGATGCCGACGTCGACGAGACTCAGATCCTGCAGAGCGGGGCTCATTGCTGCGCCTCCATCGCGTTCGCGGCGTGCAGCACGCCGGCCTGCATCACGAGCCGCATCGTGCCGATGCGGGCGGCTTGCGCCGGATCGTGCGAGATCCACATGTAGGCGCGTGCATCGGGGGCCGCGTCGAACCAGGCGCCGACGAGCGCTTCGATCGCGCGCGTCGAGTCGGGGTCGAGCGCGGACGTCGGTTCGTCGAGCAACAGCACGTCGGGGTCGAGCTGCAGCACGCGCAGGAGCGCGGCGATCTGCGCTTCGCCGCCCGACAGTTCGCTTGCCCGCTTGTCGAGAAAATCGGCGCTGCGACCGGCGCGTGCCGCGAGCGCTTCGGCGCGGGCCCGGTCGAACGTCACGTCGCGATAGATCGCGAGTGAATACGGATAGCGCAACTGCGCTTCGACGGTCCCGTCCATCTGCGCGGGCCGCTGGCGCACGTAGGCGACGCTGCGCCGGTAGCGCGGAATCGCGCCGCGCCTGATCCGCTCGCCGCGCCAGAGGATATGCCCGCCGTCGAGCGGGTCGAGCAACGCGAGCGCGCGCAGCAGCACGCTCTTGCCGGAGCCCGACGGTCCGGTGATAGCAATTCGCGATCCCGCGGCGAGGCTGAAATCGGTCGGCGCCAGCAGCGTCTTGCCGCTGCTGGCGTCGCGGCGCGTGATGTGCTGCGCATCGATGAGACCGGAGGGGGCTGTCATGTCACAAATGAAAAAAAGCGTTAATGGCGCCGAAGCGTTACTGCAGCGTGCGCCATAATACCTATTGAAAAGCCGCCGGTGTCGTGCTCCGTTCACTCACGCAAGTGGCCCGACATGGCGCGCAAACTCTGCAGAACAACAACGGAACCGCCATGACGCTAGCACGAGCCATCGGCAAATCGGCTGCATGGATCGTCGGTATCGTCGCACTGATCCTCGCGGCGGCCGGCATCTTCATTTTCACGTTCGACTGGAACCACGCGAAACCGTGGGTCAACGAACATGTGAGTACCGCACTTGGCCGCCCGTTCGCGATCAACGGCGATCTCAAGGTCGGCTGGCGCCGGCCCGACGGCGAGACCGGCTGGCGCGCATGGGTGCCCTGGCCGAGCTTCTCCGCCACGCAACTCGAGATCGGCAACCCGGACTGGGCGAAGGGGCCCAAGTTCGTCACGCTCGATGCCGCGCATTTCGATCTCGCGATTCTTCCGCTCCTCGCGCACGAAATCGTCATTCCGTCGATCGATGTCGTCAATCCCGCGGTCGACCTCGAGCGGCTCGCCGACGGCCGCAATACGTGGACCTTCCAGTTCAAGCAATCGTCGCAGCCGTCGCCGTGGAAGGTGCGGCTCGACAGCTTCGGTTTCGCGAAGGGCGTCGTCACGTATCGCGATGCGATCACGAAGGCCGATCTCACGGTCGCGATCGATACGCTCGGCCAGCCGATTCCGCTCGGCGACGTGCTGAAGGAGCAGGAGCAAACGTCGCGCGCGGCGTCGGCGCAGCGTGTCGGCAAGAGCGGCGCCGCCCGACTGAGCGCGAAGGCGAGTGCCGAGGCCGCGTCGGGTGCGTCGGCGGCGCAAGGCGCGAGCGGGGCGTCCGCCGCAACGGCGTCGGGTGCCTCCGCTGCCGCGCCGGCTACTTCGGTTTCCTCCGCATCCACGGCCGTGCCGGCATCCGGCGCGAGCGGTGCGTCCGCTGCGTCGGGTGCCGCTGCGCCCGCGAAGCCGGCCGGCCCGACGTATGCGTTCGGGCTCAAGGTCGACGGCCGCTACAAGAACGTGCCGATCAGCGGCACCGGCAAGGTGGGCGGCGTGCTGGCGATCGAGAACGCGACGCAGCCGTTCCCGCTGCAGGCCGACGTGAAGGCCGGCGACACGCGGCTGGCGATCGTCGGCACGCTGACCGACCCGATGCATCTCGCGGCACTCGACCTGCGTCTGTGGCTGCAAGGCACGTCGATGTCGCACCTCTACCAGATCACCGGCATCACGCTGCCGGACACGCCGCCGTATGCGACCGAGGGGCGCCTGATCGGCAACATCAAGCAGCACGCGAGCACGTTCCGCTACGAGAACTTCAACGGCCGCGTCGGCGGCAGCGATCTCCGCGGCACGCTCACCTGGGCGCAGCGCGAGCCGCGGCCGAAGCTGTCGGGCGAGCTCGTGTCGAACCTGCTGCAGTTCTCCGACCTCGCGCCGGTGATCGGCGCCGACTCCGCCGCGAGCAAGGCGAAGCGCGGCGACACGACGCGCCAGCCGCCGGACCGCGTGCTGCCGGTCGCGACGTTCCGCACCGAGCGCTGGAGCGCGATCGACGCGGACGTGAAGTTCACCGGTCGCAAGCTGATCAAGAGCCCGCAACTGCCGATCACCGACCTCTACACGCACATCCTGCTGCAGGACGGCGTGCTGTCGCTCGAACCGCTGCAGTTCGGCGTCGCGGGCGGCACGCTCGCGACCAACGCGCATCTCGACGGCAGCCGCACGCCGCTCAAGGGCCGCTTTACGCTGGCCGCGCGTCACTTGAGGCTGAAGCAACTGTTCCCGACGCAGAAGGTGATGCAGACCGCGCTCGGCGAAATCAACGGCGACGCGTCGCTGTCGGCGACCGGCAACTCGCCGGCCGCGCTCGCGGCGACGTCGACCGGCGAAGTGAAAGCGCTCATCACGGATGGCCGCATCAGCCTGCTGCTGATGGAGGCGGCGGGGCTGAACGTCGCGAACGTCGTCTACGAAAAGCTGTTCGGCACCCGCGACGTGAACATCAATTGCGCGGCGATCGACTTCGTCGCGAACGACGGCATGCTCGACCCGAAGGTGTTCGCGCTCGATACGGACGACGCGCTGATCAACGTCGACGGGCCGGTCAACCTGCGCGATGAATCGATCGATCTGAAGATCCATCCGCATACGAAGGGTTTCCGGGTCTTCTCGTTGCGTTCGCCGTTGTACGCGAAGGGCACGTTCAAGAACCCGAAGGTCGGCGTCGACGCCGGCGCGCTCGCGCTGCGCGCGGGCGCGATGGTCGGGCTGGGCCTGATCAACCCGTTCGCGGCGCTGATTCCGCTGATCGCGCCGAGCAATAACCGCGACGTGCCGTGCTCGGAGCTGTTCGGGCAGATGAAGGCCAAGGCGGCGCAGAAGGAGGCGCTGAAGGCCGGCAAGTGAGGATGTCCGGGGCAGGGCCGGCGCCGCGCGCGGCGGGCCGGTTGGCGGGGCCGGAACAGGGCGGTCGGCAGTTTCTCCGACACCTGCTAAAATACACGGTTTTCCGTCGATTTCTCTCTTACGGGACCTGCCGTGCTTTCTACTGCCAACATCACGATGCAATTCGGGCCGAAGCCCTTGTTCGAGAATATCTCGGTCAAATTCGGCGAGGGCAACCGCTATGGTCTGATCGGCGCGAACGGCTGCGGCAAGTCGACCTTCATGAAGATCCTCGGCGGCGACCTCGAGCCGAGCGCCGGCAACGTCGCGCTGGAGCCGAACGTGCGCCTGGGCAAGCTGCGCCAGGACCAGTTCGCGTATGAAGACGTGCGCGTGCTCGACGTCGTGATGATGGGCCACACCGAGATGTGGGCCGCGATGACCGAGCGCGACGCGATCTACGCGAACCCGGATGCCACCGACGACGACTACATGCACGCGGCCGAGCTCGAAGGCAAGTTCGCCGAATACGGCGGCTACGACGCCGAGGCGCGCGCGGGCGCGCTGCTGCTCGGCATCGGCATCGAGGAGAAGTTCCACAACGGCACGATGGCCGACGTCGCGCCGGGCTGGAAGCTGCGCGTGCTGCTCGCGCAGGCGCTGTTCTCGAAGCCGGACGTGCTGCTGCTCGACGAACCGACCAACAACCTGGACATCAACTCGATCCGTTGGCTCGAGCACACGCTCAACGAGTACAACTCGACGATGATCATCATCTCGCACGATCGTCACTTCCTGAACTCGGTGTGCACGCACATGGCCGACATGGACTTCGGCACGCTGAAGGTCTGGCCGGGCAACTACGACGACTACATGCTCGCATCGGCACAGGCGCGCGAGCGCCAGGCCGCGGCGAACGCGCGCGCGAAGGAGCGCGTGGCCGAGCTGCAGGACTTCGTGCGCCGCTTCTCGGCGAACAAGTCGAAGGCCCGCCAGGCAACGAGCCGCGCGAAGCAGATCGACAAGATCAAGATCGAGGAATTCAAGCCGTCGTCGCGTCAGAACCCGTTCATTCGCTTCGAGTTCGAGAAGAAGCTGCACAACGTCGCGGTGGTCGCCGAAGACATCACGAAGAAGTACGAGCGCACGATCTTCCAGAACTTCAACCTGTCGGTGCAGCCGGGCGAGCGCATCGCGATCATCGGCGAGAACGGCGCGGGCAAGACGACGCTGCTGCGTTCGCTGCTCGGCGCGCTGCAACTCGATCACGGCACGGTGAAGTGGTCCGAGAACGCGAATGTCGGCTACATGCCGCAGGACACGTACGAGGAGTTCCCGAACGACATCACGCTGATGGACTGGATCGACCAGTACCGCAAGGACGGCGACGACGAAACCATGGTGCGCGGCACGCTGGGCCGCCTGCTGTTCTCGTCGGACGACATCAAGAAGTCGGTGAAGGTGCTGTCGGGCGGCGAGAAGGGCCGCATGATCTGGGGCAAGCTGATGCTCGGCCGCCACAACGTGCTGCTGATGGACGAGCCGACCAACCACATGGACATGGAGTCGATCGAGTCGCTGCAGATCGCGCTCGAGCAGTTCGAAGGCACGCTGATCTTCGTGTCCCACGACCGCGAATTCGTGAGCGGGCTGGCGAACCGGATCATCGAAGTGCGCACGGACGGCACGCTGTTCGACTTCGGCGGGAATTACGAGGAGTTCCTCACGAGCCAGGGGCAGGAGTAATTGCCCGGGCAGCCATGCCCGATCTGATGTACCGGAAGCCCGCCAGGTGGAAGCCTGGCGGGCTTTTTCGTATCCAGGCCGACCAGGTGAGCGCGTGCCGCGCCAGCCCGGCGTCCCGATGAAGGGAAAATGTCAGGTCGGGCGTTGCGCCCGCGATCGCGATTCGACGCGGCGGCGCCGTTTCCCGCAGGCAGCCGCTTGCACCGCCTCGCGCGCCGCCCGGCGCGTCAATCCGCGAGCCGCTTGTCGGCGAGCGCCTTGCAGCAGTCCTCGTACACCCATTGCACGAGTTTCGCCCGGTAGTCGAGATCGTCGGTATCGACGATTTCCTCGACCGCGTCGCGCGCCCACGACGCGTCGACGAAATCGGCGTGCCGCTTTGCGATGTCCTGCGCCAGCGCGGCCAGCTTCGCGATCGCGAGCCAGTCGGACTGCCGGTGGTGGCGGTCGAGCCAGCGGTGTGCGGCCTGCACCTGGAACGACGCATCCGGCCAGGATTCGTTCAGGTAAAACGCGCCGAGATTGCCGCAGGTGAGCCAGCACAGCAGCTCCAGGCGATCTTGCGAGCCGAGGATATGGGGTGCGTCGGTCATGGCAGCGCTCACGAAAGCATCGATTCCGGGTGGCGCGGCCTGCAGCAGCCGGCGCCGATACTAAAAACATAGCACGATGCGGGGCCCGAGGTGCGACCTCGTGATGCGTCGGCGCGGCGCGGATGCCGCGGTGGCGGGAAGCGGGCGTCCGGCGCCCGGTCCCCGGCGTCCGCGCGGGCCGTTCGATGACGCTCGAAATCACGCTCGGCGTCGTCGCGGAGCCGCGCCGCACTCGTTAGAATGGCCGTTTTCCGGGAGACAGGAAGCGATGAAAATCTACGATCAGTTCTATATCGACGGCGCATGGCGCAAACCGGCCGGAACGGGCACGATCGACGTGATCGACTCGGGCACCGAGGCCGTGATCGGCCGGATTCCCGAGGGCGTGGCGTCGGACGCGCAGGACGCGATCCGCGCGGCGCGCGCGGCATTCGATGCATGGGCCGCGACGCCGGCCGCGACGCGCGCGGCCTATCTGCGCAAGATCGTCGAGCGTCTGCAGGCGCGCAGCGAGGAACTCGCGCAGTCGATCACCGGCGAAGTCGGGATGCCGATCAAGCTGTCGCGCGCGATCCAGGTCGGCGGTCCGATCTACAACTGGAAGGCATACGCGAAGCTCGCCGAATCGTTCGAATTCGAGGCGAAGGTCGGCAACTCGTTGGTGGTGCGCGAGCCGGTCGGCGTCGTCGCGGCGATCACGCCGTGGAACTACCCGCTCAACCAGATCACGCTGAAGGTCGCGCCGGCGCTGGCGGCCGGCTGCACAGTCGTCCTGAAGCCGTCCGAAGTCGCGCCGCTCAACGCGTTCATGCTCGCCGAGGCGATTCACGAAGCGGGCCTGCCGGCGGGGGTGTTCAACCTCGTGTGCGGTTATGGCCCGGTCGTCGGCGAGGTGCTGGCGACCGATCCGGACGTCGACATGGTGTCGTTCACGGGTTCGACGCGCGCCGGCAAGCGCGTGGCCGAACTCGCGGCGGCGGGCGTGAAGCGCGTCGCGCTCGAACTGGGCGGCAAGTCGGCGTCGGTGATTCTCGATGATGCCGATTTCGCGGCGGCGGTGAAGGGCACGGTCAACGCGTGCTACCTGAACGCGGGCCAGACCTGTTCGGCGCACACGCGGATGCTGGTGCCGGAGGCGCGCTACGACGAGGCACGCGCGATCGCGAAGGCGGCAGCCGAAGCGTATGTCGCGGGCGACCCGCGTCAGGAAACGACGCGCCTCGGCGCACTCGCGTCGGCCGTGCAGCAGCAGCGCGTGCAGGCGTACATCCAGCGCGGAATCGACGACGGCGCGGAACTCGTGACCGGCGGCACGGGCCTGCCGGAAGGGCTCGCGAAGGGCTTCTTCGTGAAGCCGACGGTGTTCGGCCGCGTCGATCCGAAATCGACGATCGCGCAGGAAGAGATCTTCGGGCCGGTGCTGTCGATCATCACGTATCGCGACGAAGACGAAGCCGTGCGCATCGCGAACGATTCGCCGTACGGGCTCGGCGGCGCGGTATGGGCGGGCAGCGACGAACGCGCGATGCGCGTCGCGCGCCGCATCCGCACGGGGCAGGTCGACATCAACGGCGGCACGTGGAACGGCGCCGCGCCGTTCGGCGGCTACAAGCAGTCGGGACACGGTCGCGAAAACGGTGTGTACGGGCTCGAAGAATATCTCGAATACAAGTCGATGCAGCTCAAGCCGGTGAATCCGGCCTGAGCGTTTCACGCCGCATGACCTGGAACGGCACGCTCGCGTGCCGTTTTTTTATTGACGGCCGTCAAGGTGCGCGCCGGTGGATCCGTCGATCATCGCGTTTCCGATTTCCGATGTTTCGACGAGGTTCAGATGACCGCACGCACTTCCTTCCCGCCGCTCACGATTCGCGGCCGCACCTTGCTGCCCGTGGTGCAGGGCGGCATGGGCGTCGGCATCTCCGCGCACCGCCTCGCGGGCAGCGTCGCGCGCGAAGGCGCGCTCGGCACGATCGCGAGCATCGACCTGCGTCACCACCATGCGGACTTGCTCGCACGCTGTCGCGCGAATCCCGATCGCGCGACGCTGGAGGCCGCGAACCTCGAGGCGCTCGCGCGCGAGATTCGCCTCGCGAAGACCTACAGCGAAGGACGCGGGATGATCGCGGTCAACGTGATGAAGGCGGTGAGCGCGCATGCGGACTACGTGCGCGTCGCGTGCGACGAAGGCGCGGACGCGATCGTGATGGGCGCAGGCCTGCCGCTCGATCTGCCCGATCTCACGCAGGGTCATGACATCGCACTGATTCCGATCCTGTCGGACAGCCGCGGGATCGCGCTGGTGCTGAAGAAGTGGATGAAGAAGGGGCGGCTGCCCGACGGGATCGTGATCGAGCATCCCGCGCATGCGGGCGGCCACCTCGGCGTCACGCAGATCGACGACATGCACGATGCGCGCTTCGATTTCGCGCGCGTGCTCGACGAGACCGCGCAGGTGATGGCGTCGCTCGGTCTCGCACGCGACACGATCCCGCTGATCGTCGCGGGCGGGATCAACAGTCACGACACGGTGCGTGCGGCGCTCGCGGCCGGCGCGAACGGCGTCCAGGTGGGAACGCCGTTCGCGGTGACGGAAGAGGGCGATGCGCATCCGAACTTCAAGCGCGTGCTGGCCGATGCGCTGCCCGAGGACATCGTCGAATTCGTCAGCGTGACGGGGCTGCCGGCGCGCGCGGTGAAGACCCCGTGGCTCGATCGCTACCTGCGCAACGAAACGCGCATTCGCGACAAACTCGGCGCGTTCAAGCAGCGCTGCCCGACCGCGCTCGAGTGCCTGAGCGTCTGCGGACTGCGCGACGGCATCGAAAAGTTCGGCCATTTCTGCATCGACACGCGGCTCTCGGCCGCGTTGCGCGGCGACGTCGCGAACGGCTTGTTCTTCCGCGGCCGCGAAGCGCTGCCGTTCGGCAACGCGATCCGCAGCGTGCGCGATCTGCTCGACCTGCTGCTGACGGGCCGTGCGACGGAGCCTGCGACAAACCGTCCAATGTTTACGCTGGCTTGACGGATATCAAGACGACGCAAAGACCCTACGTGGAGAATGGAATAAATTCTACAAGGGGTCCGTACCATGCACAAAACGATTCGAACATGCATCACCGCTGCCGCCGTGGCGGCGAGCCTCGTCACGCTGCCCTCGCTGTCGCACGCGGCGTCGGCGGGAGACGGGATCAACCAGGGTGACGTCCTGGTCCGGCTGCGCGCGATCAGCATCCAGCCGAACGAGCGCGCGAGCGACACGCTCGGCGCGATCAATACCGGCGTGAACAACGCGATCGTGCCGGAACTCGACTTCACGTACATGATCCGCGACTACCTGGGCGTGGAGCTGATTCTGGGCACGTCGCGGCACCAGATGACGTCGAGCCTCGGCAATCTCGGCGGCGTGGGCGTGCTGCCGCCGACGCTGCTGCTGCAGTACCACTTCAACCATGCCGGCAAGGTGCGTCCGTACGTCGGCGCGGGCCTGAACTACACGTACTTCTACAACAACGGGCTCAACGTCGGCGGGGAAGGCGTGTCGATCAACAAGAGCAGCTTCGGTCCCGCGCTGCAGTTCGGCGTCGACGTGCAGTTGACGAAGAAGGTGTTCATGAACGTCGACGTGAAGAAGATCTGGATGAGCACCGATGCGACGCTCGGCGACAAGGGCATCGGCACGCTGCACATCGATCCGTTGATCGTCGGCGTGGGCGTCGGGATGAAGTTCTAGACGCGAGCGAAAAAGAACAGAGTTGGGGTTGGCGGCATGGCAGTCGGCATGCCGCTCTTTTTTTGTGCGGCGGATTTACAGCTTGTCGTACTGAAAGCGCATCGCGGTGCCTTCGCGCGTGATGCGCTCCCACACCGCGCGTTTCTCGTCGTCACTCAGGAACACCCAGTTCGACACTTCGCCGGCCGTGCGGCCGCAGCCCTTGCAGACTTCGTCGAAGAGGGTCGAGCACACGCCGATGCAGGGGCTGTCGGGCAGGTCGTGGAGGTTGGAGGCCATCGGAAGGGTTCGCGCGTTGAATCGTCAGGGCGTCATTTTAATGCATCGCGATGACGCGCCCCGGCCGCGATCCCGGCGGTGCGACGGCCACCCGTCCGGACGGTGTCGCGGCCGCCTTCTTTTCCTGATGGACAGACGCCGATTACCCGATAGAATTCCTCCGGAACGCCCCGCTGCGCGGGCCGTCCGAGCGGCCGGCCGCGGCAATCTGTTCCGTTTGCGCGACACCGGCATGATTTTTTTGTGACGGAGCGCGAATGGTGGTAGCGTTCGGGGTTTTCGAGGGGCGGCGTGCCGGGATGCGCCGCCATGACGAGGCAGACGGCAGCCGGACACGGGTCCGGCCGGAGGGAGAACGGGATGAAAGCAAAGGTAGTGGGCCGGTTCGCAGCGCTTGCGCTGTGCGTGGGTGCATCGGCGGCGGCGGCGAAGGATACGCAGCTCAATGTCTATAACTGGTCCGATTACATTGCGAAGGACACGATCCCGAACTTCGAGAAGCAGGCGGGCGTCAAGGTTCGCTACGACAACTACGACAGCGACGACACGCTGCAGGCGAAGCTGCTGACCGGCAGCTCGGGCTACGACATCGTCGTGCCGACGAGCAACTACGCGGGCAAGCAGATCGCGGCCGGCATCTTCACGCCGCTCGACAAGTCGAAGCTGCCGAACCTCAAGTACCTCGATCCGCAACTGATGGCGCTCGTCGCCGGCGCGGACCCGGGCAACAAGTATTCGGTGCCCTGGGCGTACGGCACGACCGGTCTCGCGTACAACCTGACGAAGGCGCAGCAGGCGCTCGGCAAGGTTCCGCTCGACAACTGGGACATCCTGTTCAAGCCGGAAAACATCTCGAAGCTGAAGACCTGCGGCGTGTCGGTGCTCGACGCGCCTGACCAGATGTTCGCGGCGGCGCTGCACTACATCGGCAAGGATCCGATGAGCACGAACCCGGCCGACTACAAGGCCGCGATGGAAGTGCTGAAGAAGATCCGCCCGTACATCACGCAGTTCAACTCGTCGGGCTACATCAACGACCTGGTCGGCGGCGACATCTGCTTCGCGTTCGGCTGGTCGGGCGACGTCGTGATCGCGAAGCATCGCGCGATCGAGGCGAAGAAGCCGTACAAGGTCGAGTACTACATTCCGAAGGGCGGCGCGCCGGTCTGGTTCGACGTGATGGCGATCCCGAAGGACGCGAAGAACAAGGACGCCGCGCTGCAGTGGATCAACTACATCGAGGATCCGAAGGTGCACGCGGCGATCACGAACGCCGTGTACTACCCGAGCGCGAACGCCGAAGCACGCAAGTACGTGCGGCCGGACGTCGCGAACGACCCGGCCGTCTACCCGCCGGCCGACGTCGTGAAGACGCTGTTCCTGCTCAAGCCGCTGCCGCCTGAAATCCAGCGTCTGCAGACGCGTCTGTGGACCGAGCTGAAATCGGGCCGCTGAAGCGAGCCGGAGCAGGCCAGCAGTCATGAAGCCCCTGGTGTCCCCGGGGGCTTTGTTCGTCAAACGCAGGAGAGAAGCAGCACATCATGAATAGCCAGTCGGGTGCGCCGGTCGCGGGCGCGCCGTCCTTCGTTCCTTCGTCCGGCGCCGATGCGCGCGCCGAGAACTTTGTCCAGATTGTCGACGTCGTCAAGAAATTCGGCGAGACGGAAGTGGTACGCAACGTGAACCTGACGGTGCGCCAGGGCGAGCTGTTCGCGCTGCTCGGCAGCTCGGGTTCCGGCAAGTCGACGCTGCTGCGCATGCTCGCGGGTCTCGAAACCGTCACGTCGGGCAAGATCCTGATCGACGGCGAGGACCTCGCGCAGATGCCGCCGTACAAGCGGCCCGTGAACATGATGTTCCAGTCGTATGCGCTGTTCCCGCACATGTCGGTCGAATCGAACGTCGCATACGGCCTCAAACAGGAAGGCACGCCGAAGGCGGAGCTGAAGGAGCGCGTCGCGGCGGCGCTCGAGCTCGTGCAGATGAGCAAGTACGCGAAGCGCAAGCCGCACCAGCTGTCGGGCGGCCAGCAGCAGCGCGTCGCGCTCGCGCGTTCGCTCGTCAAGCGCCCGAAGGTGCTGCTGCTCGACGAGCCGATGTCGGCGCTCGACAAGCAGATCCGCCAGCGCACGCAGATTGAGCTCGTCAACATCCTGAACAAGGTCGGCGTCACCTGCATCATGGTCACGCACGACCAGGAAGAGGCGATGACGATGGCGAACCGGCTCGCCGTGATGAGCGAAGGGCAGATCGTGCAGATCGGCTCGCCGAACGAAGTCTATGAATATCCGAACAGCCGCTTCTCGGCCGAGTTCATCGGCTCGACCAACCTGTTCGAAGGCGTCACCGTCGAGGACGAACCCGACCACGTGTACATCGAATCGCCGGAGCTGCCGAGCCGCCTGTACGTGAGCCACGGGATCACGGGCCCGCTCGGAATGCCGGTCACGGTGTCGGTGCGCCCCGAGCGGATCGCGCTCACGCGCAAGCCGCCCGAAGGCGCGTTCAACTGGGCGCGCGGCAAGATCACCAACGTCGCGTACATGGGCGGCTATTCGCTGTATCACGTGAAGCTCGATGCGGGCAAGACGGTGATCGCGAACGTGTCGAGCCTCGCGATCTCCGAGCTCGACACCCCGTCGCTCGGCGACGAGATCTACGTGCGCTGGAGCGCGACCGCGGGCGTGGTGCTGACGTCATGAGCACGCTCAAGTCCCTGCTCGCATGGCCTGTGCGGCGCTTCAACCTGACCGGCGGCTCGGCGGTCGTCGCGGGGCCGTATACGTGGCTCGTGCTGTTCTTCCTCGTGCCGTTCGTGCTGGTCGTGAAGATCAGCTTCGCGGAGCTGCAGCTCGGCATTCCGCCGTATACGGAACTCGCGTCATACGCGGACGGCGTGGTGCACATCGCGCTGAACCTGTCGCACTATGCGTTCCTGCTCACCGACAGCCTGTATTTCGCGACCTACGTGAATTCGGTGGTGGTCGCGGCGCTCACGACGCTGCTGTGCCTGCTGATCGGCTATCCGATGGCGTATTACATCGCGCGTTCGAACCCGGCGACCCGCAACCTGCTGATGATGGGCGTGATGCTGCCGTTCTGGACGTCGTTCCTGATCCGCGTGTATGCGTGGATCGGGATCCTGAAGAACAACGGTCTCCTGAACAACTTCCTGATGTGGATCGGCCTGACCCACACGCCGATCGAGCTGTACCGCACGAACTACGCGGTGTACATCGGGATGGTGTATTCGTACCTGCCGTTCCTCGTGATGCCGCTGTACGCGCACCTCGTGAAGATGGACCTGCGCCTGCTCGAAGCCGCGTACGACCTGGGAGCCAGGCCGTGGAGGGCGTTCGTGCAGATCACGCTGCCGCTTTCGAAGAACGGGATCATCGCGGGCTGCCTGCTGGTGTTCATTCCGGCGGTCGGCGAGTACGTGATTCCGGAGCTGCTCGGCGGCGCGAACACGCTGATGATCGGCCGCGTGATGTGGAATGAGTTCTTCAACAACGCAGACTGGCCGATGGCGTCGGCCGTGACCTGCGCGATGGTGCTGCTGCTGCTCGTGCCGATGGCGATGTTCCAGCACTTCCAGGCGAAGGAGCAGGAGGGCCGCCGCCGATGAAGCCGAATCGTTACCTGCAGTTCGCGGCGCTGTTCGCCGGTTTCGCGTTCCTGTACATCCCGATCATCAGCCTGATCGTCTATTCGTTCAACGAGTCGAAGCTCGTCACCGTGTGGTCGGGCTTCTCGTTCCGCTGGTACTCGGCGCTCGTGGAGGACGACGAACTGCTGACGGCCGCATGGCTGTCGCTGAAGATCGGCGTGCTGACCGCGTTCGCGTCGGTGTTCATCGGCACGTGGGCCGGCTTCGTGCTCGCGCGGATGGGCCGCTTTCGCGGCTTCGCGCTGTTCAGCGGGATGATCAACGCACCGCTGGTGATTCCCGAGGTGATCCAGGGGATCTCGCTGCTGCTGCTGTTCATCGAACTGGCGAAGTGGATCGGCTGGCCGGCCGAGCGCGGCGTGTTCACGATCTGGCTGGGCCACGTGATGCTGTGCATCTCGTACGTCGCGATCATCGTGCAGTCGCGCGTGCGCGAACTGAACCCGTCGCTCGAGGAAGCCGCGCTCGATCTGGGCGCGACGCCGCTGAAGGTGTTCTTCACGATCACGCTGCCGCTGATCTCGCAGGCCCTGATCGCGGGCTGGCTGCTGTCGTTTACGCTGTCGATCGACGACCTCGTGCTGTCGGCGTTCCTGTCGGGCCCCGGCTCGACGACGCTGCCGCTCGTCGTGTTCTCGCGCGTGCGCCTCGGCCTGAACCCGGAGATGAACGCGCTCGCGACGCTATTCATCGTCGCGGTGACGGCCGGCGTGGTGATCGCGAACTTCGTGATGCTGCGTCAGGAGCGCAAGCGGATGATGTCGTTCGCGACCTGACGCGCGCACGGCTGTCGTCATGAAAAACGCCCGGTGCCGACGTCGAGTCGGACCGGGCGTTTTCCTTATGTGCCGCGCCGAGGCGCTCAGTATGCGAAGCTCTTGCCGGGCGTCTTCCACACTGCCGTGGCCATAGTGCAAGCCTGCAGCGTCACGGCGCTGCCGGCCGGCGCGAGGCAGCGGCCGGTGGCCTGCGACACGAGTTGCGCTGTGCCCGGCAGCGTGCCGGCCTTCACCTGCCACTGCTGGCTCGCCGTGCCGGGCACGCAGGTGCGCAGCAGCGCGCCGTTGGCCGAGCCGGGCGCCTGCGCGGTGAGGCAGTAGCTGTACTTGGTCTGCAGCGTGCCGTCGCCGGCCACGACCCACAGTTGCGGATTGAAGTGCGTGCCGCCGGATGCGCGCACCGACGCGAGCGTCGGGCATGCGCCGAGCGTTGCGACGCTGCCGTCGGTCAGGCCGCCCGACGCCGTCAGGCACGCGCCGCCGCTTTTCACGAGGCCGGCGGCCGATTGCTGCGGCCCGCCGATCAGCGTGGCGACGCCATTCGCTTGCGACGCGTTCGCATAGCTCGCCGGACACGACTTGTTGACCGTGACCGAGGGTGCCGGGACCGACACCGCGTTGCCGATCGCGTCATACGCGCGAATGCTGAACTGCGCGTCCGTATGCGCGATCGACGCGCAGCTCGTGCGGCTCGAGTTCCAGTCGAAATATTCGACCCACTGGCTGATCCAGCCGACGGGCACCTGCGTCTGCGTGGTGCCGACGTAGATGCTGCCGATATCGAAGCTGTCGCCGGTTGTACCGTTCGTCACGTCGGTCACGTTGCTCTTGAACCAGCCGGGGCCCTGGCTCGTGTCCGGCGTGATGCGGAACCGGTACGTGTGGCCCGCGTGCCACTCGTAGCGATAGCGGCATTGCGCGCCCGCGCTGCCGTCCGTCGCCGAGCCGCTGACCGTGCAATAGCTTCCCGCGCCGATGCCCGCGCTCGCGGGCGTGCCGGGTTTGGCTGCGGTCGCGCCCCACAGGCTGAACAGGAACTGCTTGCCGACGCCTTCGCTGGCCGATACCAGCTCGGTCGACTGCAGGCCGGTGTAGCCGTTGAGCGAGCCGATCTGGTTCGACCAGAAGACGTTCGAGTTCGGGCCCGGGTCCGTTGCCGGCGTGATGAACAGGTCGAGCGTGCCGACGCTGCGTACCGTCGACGGGAACCACGTGTCGCTGTAAAGCCCCGGCGTCGAGCCGAGGAAACCGGACAGCGTCGGCGCGGTGGCGGCCGTCAGCGTCGCGAGCCCTGCGGCCGTATCGGCCGTGATCGTGAAGCTGCGCGCGCCTGCCGGCGGCAGCGCCGCGACCGGCGGCACACCGAGCGTGAAGCCGAGCGTGCAGGTGCTGCCCGCCGGCACCGTCATGCCCGACAACGCGATGCGCGACGTGCCGTCGTCGGTGAGCGTGCCGCCACACGTGCTGGTGAGGCCGCTCGCGCTGAAACCGGATGGCATGCCGATGAAGAGCCCGGCGGCAGCGGGCGCGGTGCCGGTGTTGGCGAGCTTGAGCGTTGCCTTGTCGGTTCCGCCGACCGACGGGGAGAGACTGGCGAGCGTCAGCGTCGCCGTATAGGCGGATGCGGCTAGCGCGGTGAGTGGCGTCAACAGCAGTGCGGCAAGTGCCGCGCTTCCTCGTTTACCGATGTGCATGACCGGACTCCATGGTTCTTGTTGGTGTCGATGCGCCGGGCACCGGCGCGCGGGGAGTCTAGCATGCGGCTTGCGGCGGTTTTGCGACGGCGGGTGCGGCTCCGGAGCAGGACGCGGGGGCGATTCCCGCGCCCCGGATCACGCGCCGAACGCCGCCTTCGCCAGCAACCCGAGCGCGACGCAGACGAGCACCGCAGCGAAGCCGGCCTGCACGTGCCGCGCGGACAGGTGCCGGGACGCATTGCGTCCGACCGCCATGCCGATTGCGGTCGCGACCGTGAACCACAGCGTCATGTCGAGCGGCGCGCGCGTGCCCGACACGAGCGTCGCGAGCACGCCGCCGGTGCCGACCAGCGCGATCACCATCAGCGACGTCGCGACCACGCCGTGCATCGACACGTTCGTGAACTTGCGCAGCATCGGCACGATCACGAAGCCGCCGCCGACGCCGAGCAAGCCCGTCATCAGCCCTGTCACCGCGCCGGTCGACGCGAGCGCGAGCCCGACCGGCCAGGACCACACGAGGCGGCCCGTATCGGGATTCACGCGGCCGACGCACAACCGCGATTCGTCCGCGTCGCCGGAGGCGTGGCGCAGTGCCTGCCGCAACAGGCGGCCCGCGACGACCAGCATCGTCAGCGCGAACAGCGCCAGCAGCACGCGTTGCGGCAGCACGTGCGCGAGCTTCACGCCGAGCGTCGTGAGCGGCACGCCCGCCACGGCCATCAACAGCGCCGCGCGATAGCGCACGAGCCCGCGACGAAACCCTTCGAGCGCGCCGAGCGCGGCGCTGCCCGCGACCGCGACGAGCGCGACGGGCGTGGCCTGCTGCATCGGCCAGCCCATCCCGACGACGAGCGCGGGCACCGCGAGAATGCCGCCGCCTGCGCCGGTGAGGCCGAGCACGGCGCCGACGAGGCTGCCGAGTACGAGGGAAATCAGCATGGTGTCATCGGGTTCCGGTCAACGTGCGATCGCGGGCTTCGCGAGCCATTCGCGGCCCTTGAGCATTGCCTTCCAGTAGAGCGGCGGCAGCAGGCGCTCCTTGAGCAGCCACGCGAGCCGGGACGGACGCCGGCCGTCGATCAGCCACGCGGGGAAGGTCGGCGCGACCTTGCCGCCGTAGAGGAATTCGGCGAGCACGATCTTGCCGCGCTCGACGGTGAGCGGGCATGACCCGTAGCCGTCGTACGCGGCGTCGCCGTGCGCGCGGCCCAGCGACGCGAGCACGTTGTGCGCGACGACGGGCGCCTGCTTGCGCGCGGCCGCGGCGGTTTTCGCGTTGGTCGTGTTGGTGACATCGCCGAGCGCGAAGATGTCCGCGAACTGCTTGTGCCGCAGCGTCGCCGGATCGACGTCGATCCAGCCGGCCGCATCGGCGAGCGGGCTCGCACGCACGAAATCGGGCGCCTTCTGCGGCGGCACGACGTGGATCATGTCGAACGCGCGCTCGACGGTTTCCGTGCCGCCGTCGGGCAACGCGCGCCGGAACGTCGCGCGTCGCGCGGGCCCGTCGATCGCCACGAGGTTGTGGCCGAACGACAGCGCGATGTCGTAGCGTTTCACGTACTCCATCAGCGCGGGCACGTAGTCGGCGACCCCGAACAGCGCGGCGCCCGCATTCAGGAACTCGACGTTCGCGGCGCCGAGGCTGCCCGTGCGCCGCCAGTGATCGCACGACAGGTACATCGCCTTCTGCGGCGCGCCCGCGCACTTGATCGGCATCGGCGGTTGCGTGAACAGCGCGTTGCCGCCGCGGAACGCCTGCACCAGTTCCCACGTATACGGTGCGAGGTCGTAGCGATAGTTCGACGTGACGCCGTTGCGGCCGAGCGTTTCCGCGAGGCCGTCGATCGCGTGCCAGTCGAGCTTGAGCCCCGGACACACGATCAGCTTGCGATAGCCGATGCGCCGGCAGCCGTCGAGCACCACGGTGTGCGCGTCGGGCTCGAAGCCGGCGACGGCGGCCTGGATCCATTTCACGCCGCGCGGCAGCAGGTCGACGATCCGGCGCGCGGTCGTGTCGGGCCGGAACACGCCCGCGCCGACCATCGTCCAGCCGGGCTGGTAGTAGTGCGTCTCGGCCGGGTCGATCACCGCGATATCGAGCGATGCGTCGCGCGCAAGCAGGCTCGACGCGACCGCGACGCCGGCCGCGCCCGCGCCGACGATCACGATGTCGTGCCGCGCGTCGACGGCCGGCGCGGCCTGGCGGCCGTCCTGCGCGAGTCCTTGCGCGGAACCTCGTGCGAGACGCGGCGCGAGCGCGGCGAGGTCATAGCCGGCCGTGGCGGCGATCGCGACGATGTCGCCGGCCGGACGCCTGTCGGCCTGCGACAGCGC
Source organism: Burkholderia sp. RF7-non_BP4 (assembly GCF_001521935.1). NCBI lineage: Bacteria > Pseudomonadati > Pseudomonadota > Betaproteobacteria > Burkholderiales > Burkholderiaceae > Burkholderia > Burkholderia sp. RF7-non_BP4. Next base: position 36,374 of record NZ_LOTA01000007.1, read on the forward strand.
CCACAGCGTCGCCGAGCGCGTGCCGCTACGGCAGTATGCGAGTACCGGGCCCGCGAGCGACGCGACGAGCGCGTCGAACTGCCGGGCCTGATCGTCGGTGACCTTGCCGGTGTCGACGGGCAGGTAATGGACGGCGATGCCGAGCGGCGCGGCGGCGGCGCGAATCTCGGCGACGGTCGGCTGGTCGGCGCCTTCGCCGTCCGGGCGGTTGCAGACGATCGTGCGGATGCCGGCCGCGTGGAGCGCGGGCAGGTCGGTCGCGGCGATCTGGGGCGAGACCGACAGCAGGTCGGTCAGCGGGCGGATGGTCATGTCGGGGGTTCTCCGGTCGGGGCGGCGGCTCAGATCGCGTCGAGCGGGATCTTCAGGTAACGCACGCCATTGTTTTCGGGCTCGGGCAGGTGGCCGGCACGCATGTTGACCTGCACGGACGGCAGCATCAGCACGGGCATGTCGAGCGTCGCGTCGCGCGCGGTGCGCATGGCGACGAAATCGTCCTCGGTCACACCGTCCTTCACATGCACGTTCGCGCGGCGCTGCTCCGCCACGGTCGTCACGAACTGCACGTCGCGGCCGCCCGGCTGGTAATCGTGGCACAGGTACAGGCGCGTGTCGGGCGGCAGGGCGAGCACGCGCGCGATCGAGCGGTACAGCGTGCGTGCGTCGCCGCCCGGGAAGTCGCAGCGGGCAGTGCCGTAGTCGGGCATGAACAGCGTGTCGCCGACGAACGCGGCACGCTGCGTCGCGTCGTCGACGCAGTAGGTCAGGCACGCGGGCGTGTGGCCCGGCGTGTGCAGTGCGCGAATCGTGAGCGCGCCGAGCGCGAGCGTGTCGCCGTCGTCGAGCAGCCGATCGAACTGGCTGCCGTCCTGCGCGAAGCCCGGGCCGGCGTTGAACAGCGTGCCGAACACGTGCTGCACGCGGCGCACGTGCGAGCCGATCGCGATCTGCCCGCCGACATGCGCCTTCAGGTACGGCGCGGCCGACAGATGGTCGGCGTGCACGTGCGTTTCCAGCAGCCAGTGCACGGTCGCACCGAGTTCGGCGACGCGCGCGATCAGCCGGTCGGCGCTGGCGGTGCGCGTGCGGCCCGATTTCGGGTCGTAGTCGAGCACGCTGTCGATCAGCGCGCACGCGCGGCTCGCGGTGTCGAGCAACAGGTAGCTGACGGTATGGGTCGCCGGGTCGAAAAAGCCTTCGACCGACAGCATGGGGGCATGGCTCACGGGTTGTCCTCGATCGGGTTCTGCATCTGCAATCGGCGATTCCATGTTCAAGAAGCATGCCAATCCGCGTCGCGACGCCGGGCGATGTGGCAGGTACTTGATTCGGCTCGGATTTCTGGCCCGATCGCGGTGCGCCGCGGGCGCGGCCGACGGGGCATCGTCGAAGTCGACTGCCATGTATGGCAGTGCTGTGGCAGAATTGGCAGTCGGTCTGGCAGTCCGACTGTCCATCCATTCCCGAGCCGCCTCATGAATCCGCACGACACCATTCCGATCGTTCCCTCACCGCCGCGCGACGTCATGCCCGACGTGCGCGCGCTCGTCGCGTATCTGGAGCAGGATCCGCAGCCGATGATCGTCGTCGATCCCGACTACCGCATCCTCGCGGCGAACGATGCGTACCGGCGCCAGTTCGGCGTGGCGGGTGTCGAGCACGTCGGCCGGCGCTGCTTCCAGGTCTCGCATCACTACGACGTGCCGTGCGATCAGGCCGGCGAGCATTGCCCGATGAAGCAGGCGCTCGAGTCGCGCGGCCTGAACCGCGTGCTGCACATCCACCATACGCCGCGCGGCCCCGAGCACGTCGATGTGGAGTTGCGGCCCATCTTCGATGCGCGCGGCGACGTGATCGCGTACGTCGAGCGGCTGACGACCGTGCGGAGCGCGTCCGCGCAGCCGAGCGCGGAAGGGCTCGTCGGCGGCGCCGACGCGTTCAATGCGGCGCTCGGCGCGCTGCAGCGCGTCGCGCCGTCGATGCTGCCGGTGCTGCTGCTCGGCGAATCGGGCACAGGCAAGGAACTGTTTGCGCGGGCGCTGCACGAGGCGAGCGCGCGCGCGATGGGGCCGTTCGTGGTCGTCGACTGTTCGGGCATCGCCGAAACGCTGTTCGAGAGCGAACTGTTCGGCTACGAGAAGGGGGCGTTTACCGGCGCGAACCAGCGCAAGCCGGGCCTCGTCGAGACCGCGCAGGGCGGCACGCTGTTTCTCGACGAGATCGGCGACGTGCCGCTGCCGATGCAGGTGAAGCTGCTGCGGCTGATCGAGTCGGGGACGTTCCGGCGCGTCGGCGGCGTCGAGGCGCTGCGCGCGGATTTCCGGCTCGTCGCGGCGACGCACAAGCCGCTGCGCGAGATGATCGACGACGGCCGGTTCCGGCAGGATCTCTACTACCGGATCAACGCGTTTCCGATTCCGCTGCCGCCGCTGCGCGAGCGGCGCGGCGACGTCGCGCTGCTGGCCGAATCGATCCTGCGGCGCATCGCGAACGCGCGTGCCGGCGCGGGCGATGCGAGCGCGCGACCGTTCGTGCTGACCGAGCATGCGCGTGCGTGCCTCGACGCATATGCATGGCCGGGCAACATCCGCGAGCTGCGCAACGTGCTCGAACGTGCGTGCCTGTTCGCGGACGACGGGACGATCCGCGTCGAGCATCTGCCGGCCGAGCTGGTCGCGGCGTCGGCCGCATCGCACGCGCATGCGGCGGACACGCGTGGCGTGTCGGACGCGGAACTCGTGCGGATTGCCGGCACCTTCGACGGTACGCGCAAGCAGCTGGCCGAGCACGTCGGGTTGAGCGAGCGCACGCTGTACCGGCGGATGAAGGCGCTCGGGCTCGGCGTGCGCGAGCGGTGAGCGGAAGCCGGCGCGCTCGCGCGGGCGGCGCGTGAAACCACCACGCACATCCCGCGGGGGCTACGCCGTCAACGCGCCGGCGCAAGCTGCGCCATCGCCTCGCGGATGAAACCGAGCAGCGTGTCGTCGACCCACGAATCCTTCGTCAGCGCCGGCTCGGTCATCATCGCATGCCGGAATTTCGCGTGCGTGGCCGGGTCGTTGCCCGCATAGCTGCGGAACAGGTCGAGCCAGCGTTGCGCGAGCGCGCGGCCTTCCGGCGAATCGGGCCGTGCGCCCGTATCGATCGCATCGCGCACGTCGCCCATCAGTTGCGGCCATTCCATCGCGTGTTCGCCGAAGTGCGCGCGCATGAAGCGGATCTCGTCCGGGTCGAGATACTTCTCGAAGATCCGCATCTTCGTTTCCGAGGACGCGCGCAGCACATAGTCGCGCAGCACGGTCGAGATGCCGAGTTTCGACTGCATCGCCGGTTCGCGCTCGTGCATCAGGTTCAGCTTCGCGAGCAGCCGCGGATCGTTGTTCGTGTCGCGCACGAGCAGCGCCATCCAGCGGCCGGCGAGCGCACGCACGCGCTCGTCCTCGGGCGGCACGCCCGCGTCGTGCAGCGCACGCACGTCGGCGACGAGCGCGATCCATTCGGCGTCGCCCGCCTGGCTCTTGCTGTACATCGGCAGACGCGCGAGTTCTTCTTCGGAAAAATATTTGTCGTACACGGTCATCAACTCCAGTGTGGTGAGCCAATCGGCCAGTTCCGGCTCGGTGCCCGCGGCGAGTTGCGCGTGCAGGTGCACGAGCCGCTCGCGCAGCTGCGCGGCCTGCGCGAGCTGGTGGTCGAGCGACGCGATCTGCTTCGCGACGAGCTCGACGAGCGGGGTGCCGGGCTGGTTCAGGTAGTCGCCGATTTCGGCAAGCGACAGTCCGAAGCGACGCAGGGCCTGGATCTGGTGGAGCCGGGCGATGTCGTCGCGGTCGTACAGCCGGTAGCCGTTGTCGGCACGCGCCGAAGGCGTCAGGAGGCCGATCGCGTGATAGTGATGAAGCGTGCGGACGGTCAGGCCGCTGCGTTTCGCCAGTTCTCCCACTTTCAGCCGCATGGTGTCCTCCGTTCGGTGCGCACACTGGAGTCTCGAACGTTACGCTACGTGAGGGTCAAGCGGAAGATCGCGGATCGGCGCGCGGGGTGGTTCCGCGCGCCATGCGTCCGGGGCAAGGGCGCGTTATTGCGGTGACGGCGGCGCGTCGGGCGTGGCCGCGCGCGCCTGGGCGGCGGGAGCGTCTTGATCCGCGTTGCCGGCGTGGCCTGCCGTCGCTGCGTTGCCGGTCGGCTCGACCGGCGGCGTGCCCATCGCCTGATAGAGCCGCGCGGTATCCGCGAAGCGTGCGCCCGTCGCGCGAATCTCGTCGAGCCGCGCGTTGCGGTACTGCAGCTCGCTCGCGCGCGCCGCCGACGGCGGCAACGCGCCGAGCCGCACGCGGGCGGCCGCGTCGTCGTACGCGCCGCGCGCGGACAGCGCGGCCCGCGACGACGCATCGAGCGCCTCCGCGTCGTGCTCGAGCGCGGCGAGCGAATCGGCGACGTTCTGGAACGCGCTCAGCACGGTCTGCCTGTACTGGTCGACCGTGGCTTCGTAAGTGGCCTTCGCCGCACGCCGCTGCGCGAGCAGCGCGCCGCCGTGAAACAGCGGCTGGCTCAGCGACGCCCCGACGTTCCAGATCGCGCCGGCGCCCGACAGCATCGTCGGCCAGCTGAAGCCGCCTTTGCCCATGGCTGCCGACAGCGACAGCTGCGGGAACAACTGCGCGGTCGCGACGCCGACTTCGGCGGCGGCCGCCTTCAGCCCCGCGTCGGCGGCCTGGATGTCGGGGCGGCTTTGCAGCAGGTCGGACGGCACGACCACGGGCACCTGCGTGGGCAGGTGCAGGTCGGCGAGCGTGAGGTCGGCGGGCGGCCGGTCGGGCGTGCGGCCGACCAGCACCGCCAGCGCGTGGCGCGCCGAGTCGCGCTGCTGGCGCAGCGCGGGCAGGCTCGCGGCGAAGGTGTCCGCGCTTTGCCGTGCGCTCAGCGCGTCGCTGTGCGACGCCGAGCCGAGCGCGTAGCGGCGTTGCGCGTCGTGCGCCTGGTCGTTCGCGAGCGCGACGAGCCGTTCGGTCGTCTCGATCTGCGCGTTGAGCACCGACACCGTGATCGACGCGGTGACGATGTTCGCGGCGAGTGCCCGACGCGCCGATTCGAGCTGGAACGCGCTGACGTCGACGCGTTTCGCGAGCGCGCGGTTCGCGAAGCGCGACACGCCGAACAGGTCGATCGTGTAGCTCGCCTGCAGTTGCCCGACGAACGTGTCGTACAGCAGCGTCGGCGCGCCGAGCGCGGGGATCGGCACGCCGAGTGCGCGCTGGCGCGTGGCCTGGGCGCCCGCGTCGATCGACGGCAGCATCGAGCTGCCGATCTGCCCGCGCAACTGCTCGCGCGCGGCATCCAGCGAATGCGAAGCCGCGCTGAGCGTCGGGCTGTTGCGCAGCCCTTCGTCGACGAGCGCGTTCAGCGCATCGGAGCGGTACTGCGTCCACCAGTCGGGCACGGGCTGCGCGCCGACCTCGAACTGCTGCGCAACGCCTTGCGCGGCGACCGTCTGCTGCACTTGCGGGGCGGCGCCGTAATGCGCGGGCGACGGCATCGCGGGCGGCTCGCCGCTCGGCGCGAACCATGCGCAGCCGGCGAGCGGGCCGGCGAGGCTCACTACCGCGAGCGCCCGCGCGGCCTTCGTTTTCAGGTTCATCGACAGTTCCATGATCAGGCTCCCGACGGGGCGGCAGGCGGGCCGTCGTGTGGCGGGCCGTCGCGCGGGTCGCGTTCGTCGCGCTTCACTCGGAACCACGCGGCGTACAGCGCGGGCAGGTAGAACAGCGTCAGCACGGTCGCGCTCGTGATCCCGCCCATCAGCGCGGTCGCCATCGGCCCGAAGAAGTTCGAGCGCAACAGCGGGATCAGCGCGAGCACGGCGGCCGCGGCCGTCAGCGTGATCGGGCGGAAGCGCCGCACGGTCGCGCCGACGATCGCGTCGAAGCGGCCGTGGCCGGCCGCGATGTCCTGCTCGATCTGGTCGACGAGAATCACCGAGTTGCGCATGATGATCCCGAACATCGCGATCACGCCGAGCATCGCGACGAAGCCGAACGGCTGCCCGAACAGCAGCAGCGTGCCGACCACGCCGATCAGCCCGAGCGGTGCGGTCAGCACGACCATCAGCACGCGCGAGAAGCTCTGCAGCTGGATCATCAGCAGCGTGAACACGGCGATCGCCATCAGCGGCATCTGCGCGTTGATCGACGTCTGCGCCTTCGCGCTTTCCTCGACCGACCCGCCGATGTTGATCTGGTAGCCGACCGGCAGTTGCGTGCGCAATGCATTCAGCTTGCCGTCGATCGCATGCGTGACATCGATGCCCTGCGCGCCGGCGCGCACGTCGGACTGCACGGTGATGGTCGGCTGGCGATCGCGCTCCCACACCACGCCGTATTCGAGCGCCGGCGTGAAGCGGCCGAGCGAGCCGAGCGGCACGGGGCCGTTCGGCGTCGGCATCGCGAGGCCCGCGAGCTTCGCGGGATCGACGCGATCGGGGCGCGGCGCACGCAGGTCGACCGCGATCAGCTTGTCGCGTTCGCGATACTGCGTGACGGTCGTGCCGGACAGCGTCATCGCGAGGAAGCTCGACACGTCCTGCGACGTGACGTTCAGCGCGCGCGCCTTCTTCTGATCGAGCTCGAAGCGCACCGAGCGCTCGGCCGGCTCATCCCAGTCGAATTGCACGTTCATCGTGCGCGCGTCGCCGCGCATCGTTGCCGCGACCTTCTCGGCGATCGAGCGCACCATCGCGATGTCGTCGCCGCTCACGCGGAACTGCACGGGGTAGCCGACGGGCGGCCCGTTCTCGAGCCGCGACAGGCGCCAGCGCACGGCCGGGAAGCGGTCGCGCAGCGTGGTCTCGAGCCACGTCGCGAGCTTCTCGCGATCCTCGACGGATTTCGCGGTGACGACGAACTGCGCGAAGTTCGGCAATTGCAGTTGCTGGTCGAGCGGCAGGTAGAAGCGCGGCGCGCCGCTGCCGACGAAATTCACCGAATGGTCGATCTCGGGCCGCTTGTCGAGCACCTTCTCGAGGCGTTCGGTCTCGCGCAGCGTCGCCGCGAACGACGCACCTTCGGGCAGCCGCAGGTCGACCAGCAGCTCGGGGCGATCGGAGCTCGGGAAGAACTGCTGCGGCACGAGCGAGAAACCCATCAGCGCGACGACGAAGAGGGCGCCGGTGATCAGCAGCACGACGAAGCGGCGCTCGATGCACCAGTCGATCCAGCCGCGCAGGCGCGTGTAGAAGCGCGTGTCGTAGATGTCGTGCTCGTGATCGTCCGGCAGATGCGCTTCGTGCGCGTGCTTCTTGCGCTCGGGCAGCAGGTGGTAGCCGAGCAGCGGAATCAGCACGACGGCCGCGAACCACGACGCGATCAGCGCGATCGCCGACACCTCGAAGATCGAGCGCGTGTACTCGCCGGTGCTCGATTTCGCGAGCGCGATCGGCAGGAAGCCCGACACCGTGACGAGCGTGCCCGTCAGCATCGGGAACGCGGTGCTCGTGTACGCGAACGCGGCGGCGCGCGCGCGGCTGTAGCCCTGTTCGAGCTTCACGGCCATCATCTCGACCGCGATGATCGCGTCGTCGACGAGCAGCCCGAGCGCGAGCACCAGCGTGCCGAGCGACACCTTGTGCAGCCCGATGTCGAACAGGTACATGAACAGGGCCGTGACGGCGAGCACGACCGGAATCGAGATCACGACGACCATCCCGGTGCGCAGGCCGAGCGACACGAGGCTCACGACCAGCACGATCGCGACCGCTTCGGCGACGGCTTCGAGGAAGTCGTCGACCGAATGCGACACCGCATGCGGCATGCTCGACACCAGCGTCAGCTTGAGGCCGGCCGGCAACTGCGCCTGCAGGTCCTTCGATTCGGCGTCGAGCGCCTTGCCAAGCCGGATCACGTCACCGCCAGGCTGCATCGTCACGCCGATGCCGAGCACGGCATGGCCTTGGGTGCGCATTTGCGTGACGGGCGGATCGTCGTAACCGCGCTTCACGGTGGCGAGATCGCCGAGCCGGAACGTGCGGCCGTTGATGCGGATCAGCGTGTCGGCGATCGCGGCGACGTTGTCGAACTGGCCGCTCGGCCGCACGAACACGCGATCGTCGGCGGTCGTGAGCACGCCGGCCGACGAGATGTCGTTCTGCGCGTTGATCGCCTGCCCGAGCTGCTGCGGCGAGATGCCGAGACGCGTGAGCTGCGTGTTGTCGGCCTCGATGAAGATCCGCTGGTCGGGGTCGCCGAAGTAGTCGACCTTGCCGACGCCGGGCACGCGCAGCAGCACCGTACGCAGCTGGTCCGCGTAGTCGTGGAGTTGCGCGGGCGTGAAGCCGTCGCCTTCGAGCGTCCAGATGTTGGTGTAGACGTCGCCGAACTCGTCGTTGAAGAACGGGCCCTGCACGCCCGGCGGCAGCGTATAGCCGATGTCGCCGACCTTCTTGCGGATCTGGTACCAGGTCTCGGGCACGTCCTTCACGGGCGCCGAATCCTTCATCGTGAAGAAGATCAACGATTCGCCGGGCCGCGAATAGCTGCGCAGGAAGTCGATAGCCGGCGTTTCCTGCAGCTTGCGGCCGATCCGGTCGGTCACCTGCTCCTGCACCTGCCGCGCGCTCGCGCCGGGCCAGAACGTGCGGATCACCATCACGCGGAACGTGAACGGCGGGTCTTCGGATTGCGCGAGCCGCGTGTACGCGAGGATGCCCGCGAGCGTCGCGAGCGCGATCAGGTAGACGACCAGCGCCTGATGGCGCAGCGCCCATGCCGACAGATTGAACCGGCCTTCTTCGCGGGGGCCGCTCATGACGCGAAGTCCTCGGCATGCAGCGGTGCGATCGGCCGCACCTTCTCGCCCGCGCTGACCGTGTGCACGCCTTGCAGCACGACGCGCTCGCCAGGCTGCAGCCCGCTCGACACGGTGACGGTGCGTTCGTTGAAGCGCGCGACGTCGACGCGGCGCAGTTCGAGCGTGTCGTCCTTCGTGCGCACGACCCACACGGCCGGATGCGGGCCGTCGTGGAACAGCGCGGTCGCGGGCAGCGTGATGCTCGGCGCGTTGCCGGCAATCGGCGCGCCGTCGAACGCGACGGTCGCGGTCATCCCGAGGCGCACGGCCGGATCGGGCGCGGCGAGCGTGAGCTTCACGCGGTAGGTGCGGCTTTGCGGATCGGCGGCCGGCGCGATTTCGCGCACCTTCGCGTCGAACCGGCGGCCCGGCAGCGACGGCAACGTGACGCTCGCCGCGTGCCCGGGCGCGAGCGACGCGAGCGCGGCTTCGGGCACGTCGCTGACGACATCGACGTCGCCCGACCACGCAAGCTGGTAGACGGCCTGGCCGGCGGATACGTTCTGGCCGGTGTCGGCCTGTTCGGCGGTGATGGTGCCCGCGTGATCGGCGACGAGCGTCGCATAGCGGAGCTGGTTCTTCGCGAGCGCGAGCTGCTGCTGCGCCTGGTCGCGCTGCGCGAGCGCGGACGTGTAGCTGTTCTCGGTCTGTTCGAGCTGCGCGGTCGCGATCAGGTTCTCGCGCGCCTGCGCGCGATCGCGGTCGAGCTGCTGCTTCGCGAACGCGAGGCCGTGCGATGCGGCAGCGAGCTGCGCCTGCGCGCTCGCGGCGTTCTTCTCGACGTCGGACGGATCGAGCAGCGCGACGACCTGGCCGGCCTTGACGGTGTCGCCGAGCCGCACCTTGCGTTCGACGATCTTGCCCGCGATGCGGAACGACAGCGGCGTCGCGTAACGCGGCTGGATCTCGCCGGGCAGCGTGGCGGCCGCCGCGGCGCCGTCGGCGTGCGCGGGCAACGCGACGACCGGGCGCGGCGCGGGCGGCGCGGCTTCCTTCGGGTGGCAGGCGGCGAGGACGAGCGCGGTGCCGATCAGCAGCACGGCGCGGGAACCGGAGCGATTCACGAAACCCCCAGATGAGGTGAGAACGGAGCGAAGCCGGCAAGCGCGGCGGGCGCTTGCCCCGAGTGGCGCCGGCCCGGCGCGCACGAACACAGTCGAACGAGGTCGTTCGAAAACTGTGGCGGATTCTAATACACACCTGTATCTGAATGCAAAGATGAATCCGAAAGGGAGTTGGTGCTAGACTGCGCGCCATGAAACCACAGCGCTTAACTCGCGAGCAGAGCAGGGACCAGACGCGCGAACGTCTGCTGAATGCCGCGCACCGGATTTTTCTGAAGAAAGGCTATGTCGCCGCGAGCGTCGAGGACATCGCGGCGGCGGCCGGCTATACGCGCGGCGCGTTTTATTCGAATTTCCGCAGCAAGTCGGAACTGCTGCTCGAACTGCTCGAGCGCGACCATGATTCGGTGCGGGCCGATTTCGAGGCGATCTTCGAGGTGGGCGGGCCGCGCGAGCAGATGGAGTCGATGGCGCTCGCGTACTACCGGACGCTGTTTCGCGACGACGAATATTCGCTGCTGTGGGGCGAGGCGAAGCTGCAGGCGGCGCGCGACGCGAAGTTTCGCGTGCGCTTCAACCAGTTCCTGCACGGCAAGCGGCTGCAGATGGCCGAATTCATCCAGCGCTTCGCCGAGCGCGCGGGCACGCCGCTGTTGCTGCCGGCCGAGACGCTCGCGTTCGGGCTGATGTGCCTGTGCGACGGCGTTCAGTCGTACTACACGGCCGATCCGCAACATGTTTCGGCCGACGTGGCCGAATCGGTGCTGGCGGGGTTCTTCGCGCGGGTCGTGCTGGGGCGCGCGCCGGACTGAACGGGCCCGGTACAGCTCAGCGCTCGCCGGTCATCCGCCGGTACGCGTCGAGCAGCGACGTCTTGTAGACGACGCCCGCGAGCGTCGGCTCGGCCTCGCTTTCGATCACCGGCAGCCGTTCGCCCTGGAACGCCATGAAGCGCTCGAGCGCGGTCGCGAGCGGCATGTCGGGCGTGAGCAGCGGAAACGGCGTATGCGCGTAGTGCGCTGCCGTCTTGTCGGTGGTGTCGCGCTTGTCGAGCAGGTCGGACGTGATGTCCTTCAACGCGACCGCGCCGCGGAAGCGCCCGGCGTCGTCGGTCACGTACAGATACTTCACCGGATATTCGAGAAACACGCGCGTCATGTCGGCGACGCTCGCGGTGAGCGGCACGACCGTCTGCGCGGGCTGGATCAGCTCGCGCATCTGGGTGGTGCGCAGCCGCAGCCGTTCCTGCGCGTCCTGGTGGTGGCGCAGCGTGATCTCGTACATCGACGTCGTGCCCGTCGCGCGCGCGACGAAATACGCGAACACGCACGACACCAGCAGCGGCAGCACGACCTGGTAACTGAGCGTCATCTCGAAGATCATCAGGATGGCCATCAGCGGCGCCTGCGTGGCGCCGGCCATGAATGCACCCATTCCGACCATCGCATACGCGAAATACGCGGACGTGTGGCCGGGCCACAGCGCGTTCATCGCGAGCCCGAACAGCGACCCGAACACGGCCCCGACGAACAGCGTCGGCGTAAACACGCCGCCGACCGCGCCCGAGCCGGCGGTCGCCGCGGTCGCGATCACCTTGAACACCAGCACCGCGACGAGCGCCTGCCAGGTCCACGGCGAATGCAGGATCTGGTTCACGACGCTGTAGCCGTTGCCCCACACGTCCGGAATCCACACCGAGATCACGCCGACCACGAGGCCGCCGAGCGCGAGCCGCACCGGCAGCGGCACGGGCAGCCGCTTGAACTGGTTCTTCGACGCATCGAGCAGGTGCAGGAACTGCGGCGCGAGCACGCCGCACAGCGCGCCGAGTACGACGAACAGCAGCACCTCGGGGCCCGTCACGGCCGGGAACACCGGCATCTCGTATGGCGGCCGGTAGCCGGCGAATTCCCGCATCACGATGTTCGCGACGACGGATGCGACGACCATCGGCCCGAAGCTTTCCATCGCGATCGTGCCGAGCACGATTTCGGACACGAAGAACGCGCCGGCGATCGGCGCGTTGTAGGCGGACGTGATGCCGGCCGCCGCGCCGCACGCGACGAGCAGGCGCAGGCGCGGCGGGTCGAAGTGCACGAAGCGGCCGACCAGCGATGCGGCGAGCGCGGCGAGCTGCACCATCGGGCCTTCGCGGCCGATCGAGCCGCCGCTGCCGATCGTCAGCAGCGACGACACGCTGCGCCACAGGCTCTGCCGTACCGGCACGACGCCGTCGCCGAGCGCGACGGCTTCCATGTAGTCGGTGTTGCCGGATTTCCGGACGCCGCGCGTCGCGAGCAGCAGCACGCAGCCGGCGAGGAAGCCGCCCGCGGCCGGCATCCAGAACCGCACGTACCACGGCAGGCTTCGCGCCATCTGCACGAAGCTCCCGCTGTGCCCGGAGATCAGGCGCTGCATCAGGTCGATGCCTTCGCGAAACGCCATCGTGGCGAAGGCGCCGCCGACGCCGACGATGGCCGACCAGATCAGCATCGTATGAGCGTCCGACAGGCGGAACAGCGTCTGGGCGCGAGTGCGCAGCTTCAGCAGGAACGAGAGCACGGCTGAAAGAGGATGATGAAGTGGGCGGAGGAAAACGACGCGAAGCATAGCACTGCGCCGCGCCCGCGGGACCTTCCCGTCGGGCGCGGCGCGTGTCGCGACGTGGTGCGCGGCTCAGCCAAGCCAGCGCTGCACGGCCCAGGTGATCCCATAGCCGCCGGCGATCAGCCAGACGTACAGGATCAGGCCGGTGGTCAGGGCCCGCGGGCCGGCCTCGCGGATCTGCGACACGCGGGTCTCGATGCCGAGCGCGGTCATTGCCATCGTCAGCGCGAAGGTGTCGAGCACGTTCAGCGTGTGCGTGACGTCGGCGGGCAGCACGTTCAGCGAATTGACGATCACGAAGCCGAGGAAGCCGAGCGCGAACCACGGCACCGCCACCTTGCGCTTGCCGTGCGCGCCGTCGGCGCTCGCACCGGCCGGGCGTGCGGAGCGGGCGAGCCACCAGCCGAGCGTGAGCAGCACCGGCACCAGCAGCATCACGCGGGTCATCTTCACGATCGTCGCGACGTGCGCGACCTGCGGGCTGATGTCGCTCGCCGCGCCGACCACCTGCGCGACCTCGTGGATCGTGCCGCCGAAGAACAGGCCGAGGCCGGCCGGGTCGAGATTGAGCAGGCCGGCGTGATACGCGAGCGGGTAGAGGAACATCGACAGCGTGCCGAACAGCACCACGCTGCCCACGGCCATCGCGCTCTGATGCGGCTTCGACTGCAGCGTCGACTCGAACGCGAGCACGGCGGCCGCGCCGCAGATCGCGCTGCCGGCGGCGGTCAAGAGCGCCGCGTCGCGATCGAGCTTCATCACCTTCATGCCGACCCAGGTGCCGATCGCGAGCGTGCTGACGACGACCAGCACCGACACCGTCAGGCCCGGCAGGCCGACCTGCGCGATTTCCTGCAGGCTCACACGCAGGCCGAAGAACGCGACCGCGATGCGCAGCAGCTTGCGCGCGGAAAAGTTGACGCCGGCCGCCCAACTCGCGGGCATGCCGTCGCGCAGCGCGTTACCGTACAGCGCGCCTGCGACGATGCCGACGATCAGCGGCGACAGGCCGAGCCCGGCGATCGCCGGAAGTTGCGACAGACTGGTGACCGCGGCGGCGAACAGCGCGACGAACAGCACGCCGTTCAACTGGCCGCGCATCGACGGGGCGGCGTGATTGAGATGGGGAGTCGGAGCAGTGGACATGGGGCACCGTGATGAAACGGGTTGCGATGGCTTAATCCTAATTTGGTTATATCGATATGAAAAATTGTGATTTGTGACGTAAACTATCCGGAAATCCGATAATTCACGCTCATGACCCCGGATCAACTGATAACGTTCGCGGCCGTCGCCGAACATCTGAACATCAGCCGCGCCGCCGTCGCGCTGCATCTGTCGCAGCCGGCCGTGTCGGGCCAGTTGCGCCTGCTGCAGGACGAGTTCGGCGAGCCGCTGTACCAGCGCGAGGGCCGCGGCATCCGCCTGACGCCGGTCGGCGAACAGCTCGCGCAGTACGCGAAGGCGCAGCGCGACACGTTCGCGCAGGCGCGCGCGTTTCGCGACGCCGTGCGCGGGCTCGACGCCGGCACGCTGCGGATCGGCGCGAGCACGACGCCCGCCAGCTACCTGCTGCCGTACCTGATCGCGGCGTTTCAGCCGCGCGTGCCGCGGGTGGCGATCCACACGATGAGCGGCAATACGGCCGACGTGGTTGCCACGCTGGCGTCGCTCGACATCGCGATGATCGAAGGGCCGCCCGGCGAGGCGCTGCCGCCCGGCACCGCCGTGCATGCGTGGCACGAGGACGAGATCGTCGCGGTCGTGCCGGCCGGACATCCGCTCGCCGCGCCGGACTACGAAGCCGGCGTCACGCTCGACGCACTCGCCGCGCATCCGCTCGTGCTGCGCGAGGAGGGTTCCGGCGTGCGCCAGCTCGTCGAACGCGCGTTCGCGCATGGCGGCGCGCCGATGCGCGTCGCGTTCGAGATCGCGGGCGTCGAGGCCGTGAAGGAGGCCGTGCGCGCGGGGATGGGCGTCGGTTTCGTGTCCGCGATGTCGCTGCGGCACGAGGATGCGGCGCTCGTGCCGCGCTCGCTGGCCCCGGCGCCGCTCACGCGCCATTTCTCGATCCTCGTGCCGCACGGCGCCGCGCCGTCGCGCGTGGCGGCCCAGTTCCTCGACATGTGCATCACGCACGACGACGCATAGGCGCCGACCCGGGTGGTGGAATGCCGGACGCACGTGGGCGGGCGCGCGGCGGCCCGGCCTAGGGATTTCCTCTATGGCGTGCACCGGATGCGAAGCGCACCATCCGTCTCAAGCAAATGGAACCGGTTCCATTCCGGTGAAAAAAGGGCATAAATGGCAGACATCGTGATCGTGGCGAGCGCATTCGGGATGGACCGCGTGCGTCAGGAGGGCCACCGTGCATTCATCGCGACCGCGGCCGCATCCGGCGCGACCGGTTTCGAGGTGCGGCGCGAGCTGTTCGCATCGGACGACGACGCGACGCCCGGCGCGCTGGCCGAGCTTGGCGCGGCACTCACCGCGCACGGGCTGTGGTCGGTCTATTCGACGCCGGCCACGTTGTACACGGAAACCGGCGCGCTCGATGCCGACGCGTTGCGCGACACGCTCGTGGAAGCCGACGCGCTCGGCGCGCGCTTCGTCAAGTTTCAGCTCGGCGGCTTCGCCGGCGACGCGCATGCGTCCGGAATCGTCGCGTTGTCGCGCGGCGCGCGTGCCCGCGTGGTGGTCGAGAACGGCCAGCTGCCGGTGGGTGGCGCGCTCGCTCAATTCAGCGGGCTGTTCGCCGCGTTGACCGACGCGGGCGTGCCCGATGCGCTCGGCATGACGTTCGACATCGGCAACTGGCAGTGGCCGGGCGAAGCGCCGCTCGCGTGCGCGCACGCGCTCGCGCCGCATGTGGAATACATTCATTGCAAGGCAGTCGAGGGCGAGGGCGCGCGCCGTTTCGCGGTGGCGCCGGCGCCGGGCGACACGCTCGTCACGGACGTGCTCGCGGTCCTGCCGCAAGCGGCGCCGCGCGGCATCGAATTCCCGTTCGATGCCGCGGACCTGGCGGGCGATGCCGGCCGGCGCGTGGCGTGGCTCGCCGCCGCGTGACGCAGGAAGGATACGGAGGAATTCACTGATGAAGGCAGCACTCGATGTCGTGACCTACGGCGAAGCGATGGCGATGTTCGTCGCCGCCGAGCCCGGCCACCTCGCGCACGCGTCGCAATTCACGAAACGGATCGCGGGCGCGGACCTGAACGTCGCGATCGGCCTGTCGCGGCTCGGCTTCCGGGTCGGCTGGATGAGCCGGGTGGGCCGCGATTCGTTCGGCGGCTACGTGCTCGACACGCTCGCGCGCGAAGGCATCGACGCGTCGTGCGTGACCGTCGATCCGCGCTATCCGACCGGTTTTCAGCTGAAGTCGCGCAACGACGACGGCAGCGACCCGACCGTCGAATATTTCCGCAAGGGCTCGGCGGCGAGCCACCTGTCGTGCGACGACTACGTGGCCGACTACGTGCTCGGCGCGCGTCACCTGCACTTGACGGGCGTCGCGCCGGCGATCTCCGCGACGTCGTGCGAACTCGCGTTCCAGCTGGCGCGCGAGATGCGCGCGGCGGGCAAGACGATCTCGTTCGACCCGAACCTGCGCCCGACGCTGTGGCCGTCTGCCGACGTGATGGCGAAGACGCTGAACGCGCTCGCGACGCTCGCCGACTGGGTGCTGCCGGGCCTCGCCGAAGGGCAGCAGCTCACCGGGCACGACACGCCCGCCGACATCGCGGGTTTCTATCTGGCACAGGGCGCGCGCGGCGTGGTGATCAAGCTCGGCGCCGAGGGCGCGTACTTCCGCACGGCCGATGGCCGCGAGGGCACGGTCGCGGGCGAGCGCGTCGCGAACGTGGTCGACACGGTCGGCGCCGGCGACGGCTTCGCGGTCGGCGTGGTCAGCGCGCTGCTGGAAGGTCGGTCCGTCGAGCAGGCGGTCGCGCGCGGCAACCGCATCGGGGCGCTCGCGATCCAGGTGATCGGCGATTCGGAAGGCCTGCCGACCCGCGAGGCACTCGATCGGCTCGAAAACGTCAGCAATCGAGCCGATCGCTTAGAGGAAAGCGTCACCGCGCAATGAGAGGCCGGACACGGCACAATCCGCGGACCCATTTCGTGCTTCGTGCACGGTTTTGCATGAGGCCGGAGCAGGCGCCGATGCGCCGACGCCGGTCGATTCCCGAAAGGACGGGACGGGAGCAAGCGCTCGAGCGCCCGCTCCGGTCCACCCAGGAGACACTCTGATGGCAGCCAATCTCGCAGCACGACGCTGGTGGACGATCATGCCGATCGTCTTCATCACGTACAGCCTCGCTTACCTCGACCGCGCGAACTACGGGTTCGCGGCAGCGGCCGGCATCAACCAGGACCTCGGGATCAGCAAGGGCCTGTCGTCGCTGATCGGCGCGCTGTTCTTCCTCGGCTACTTCTTCTTCCAGATTCCGGGCGCGATCTATGCGGAGCGCCGCAGCGTCAAGAAGCTCGTGTTCGCCAGCCTCGTGCTGTGGGGCGCTTGCGCGGCGCTCACGGGCGTCGTCACCAACATCCCGTCGCTGATGGCGATCCGCTTCATGCTCGGCGTGGTCGAAGCGGCCGTGATGCCGGCGATGCTCATCTACATCAGCAACTGGTTCACGAAGAACGAGCGCTCGCGCGCGAACACGTTCCTGATCCTCGGCAACCCGGTCACCGTGCTGTGGATGTCGATCGTGTCGGGCTATCTCGTGCACGAATTCGGCTGGCGCCACATGTTCATCGCCGAAGGCGTGCCGGCCATCATCTGGGCCGTGTGCTGGTGGTTCCTCGTGCAGGACAAGCCGGCCGATTCGCCGTGGCTCACCGCGCAGGAAAAGAGCGATCTCGATGCTGCGCTCGCGGCCGAACAGGCGGCGATCAAGCCCGTGCGCAACTACGGCGAGGCGTTCCGGTCGCCGGCGGTGATCAAGCTGTGCGCGCAATACTTCTGCTGGAGCATCGGCGTGTACGGCTTCGTGCTGTGGCTGCCGTCGATCGTCAAGAACGGCTCCGAGCTCGGCATGGTCGCGACCGGCTGGCTGTCGGCGATGCCGTACCTCGCGGCGACGATCGCGATGCTGGTCGCGTCGTGGGCGTCCGACAAGGTCGGCTCGCGCCGCGGCTTCGTGTGGCCGTTCCTGCTCGTCGGCGCGGCTGCGTTCGCCGCGTCGTATGCGCTCGGCTCGTCGCATTTCTGGATCTCGTACGCGTTGCTGGTCGTCGCGGGCGCCGCGATGTACGCGCCGTACGGCCCGTTCTTCGCGATCGTCCCGGAGCTGCTGCCGAAGAACGTCGCCGGCGGCGCGATGGCGCTGATCAACAGCATGGGCGCGCTCGGCTCGTTCGTCGGCTCGTACTTCGTCGGCTATCTGAACGGGGCGACCGGGTCGCCCGTCGCATCGTATGCGTTCATGAGCGCCGCGCTCGTGGCCGCGGTGATCCTCACGCTGTCCGTCAAACCCCAGGCGCGCGATGCGCACCCGCTCGCGACGCCGCTGCAAGGAAAATGAAAACGATGAAGCCTCGTATCGTCGCGTACAAGCCGCTGCCCGATGACGTGCTCGCGTATCTGCGCGAGCATGCGGAAGTCGTGCAGGCCGACGGCGCCGACGCGCTCGCCGCTGCCCTCGGCGACGCGGACGGCGCGATCGGCGCGAGCCTGAAGGTCACGCCGCAGATGCTCGATCGCGCCCCGCGGCTGAAGGCCTGGTCGACGATCTCGGTCGGCTACGACAACTTCGACGTCGCGGATCTCACGCGGCGCGGCATCGTGCTCGCGCATACGCCCGACGTGCTGACGGAATCGACCGCCGATACCGTGTTCTCGCTGATCCTCGCGTCCGCGCGACGTGTGGTCGAACTGGCGGAGTGGGTGAAGGCCGGCCACTGGCATCGCAGCATCGGTCCCGATCTGTACGGCACCGACGTGCAGGGCAAGACGCTCGGCATCGTCGGGCTCGGGCGGATCGGCGGCGCGGTCGCGCGCCGCGCGGCGCTCGGATTCCGGATGCAGGTGCTGTACACGAATCGTTCCGCGCATGCCGAAGCCGAGACCCAGTATGGAGCCCGTCGCGTGACGCTCGACGAACTGCTCGCGCAGTCGGACTTCGTGTGCCTGCAGGTGCCGCTGTCGCCGGAAACGCGTCACCTGATCGGAGAGGCCGAATTCGCGAAGATGAAGCGCGGCGCGATCCTGATCAACGCGTCGCGCGGGCCGGTGGTCGACGAGGCCGCGTTGGTCGACGCGCTGCGCGCGGGCACGATTCGCGGCGCGGGGCTCGACGTGTTCGAGAAGGAGCCGTTGCCGGCGGATTCGCCGCTGCTGCGGATGAACAATGTCGTCGCGCTGCCGCATATCGGCTCGGCGACGCACGAGACGCGCCATGCGATGGCGCGCTGCGCCGCGGAAAACCTGGTCGGCGCGCTTGCCGGCACGCTGCGCACGAACCTCGTCAATCCCGACGCGCTCGCGCGCGTCTGAGCGGGGGCGGTCAGCCGGCGGGGCCGCCGGCCGGGTTAGAGGCGATGGTCTTGGTACGGGAGGGCAGGCTGCGTTATGATCGCCCGCTCGTCGCATCGACGACCCGGCCACGCGGCCGGCGGCGTTCGGCGGCGGGCATCCGTGCCAGGTCCGGTGCGGCCGATCGCCGTGCGTTTCAGGCGACCGGAGCGGGCGCGAACGCGCCGGCTTCGATCGACCGCGAAGCAGGGGGGCGGCGGCGTCCGCCGGGTGGCTTTCGTATCCAACAACAAAGGTCCGTTCGCACACGAAGCGGCGCGGATCGTACGTCGCGAGGCACGACTTGAGCGATTCGCAACCTTCCACGCAGCGTCCGGCGACGATCAGCGACGTCGCACGCGAAGCCGGCACGGGCAAGACCAGCGTTTCGCGCTATCTGAACGGCGAGACGCACGTGCTGTCCGCCGATCTGCGCCAGCGGATCGAGGCGGCGATCGCGCGCCTCAACTACCGGCCGAACCAGATGGCGCGCGGGCTGAAGCGCGGCCGCAACCGGCTGCTCGGCATGCTCGCGGCCGACCTGACCAATCCGTATACCGTCGAAGTGCTGCAGGGCGTCGAGGCCGCGTGCCACGCGCTCGGCTACATGCCGCTCATCTGTCATGCGGCCAACGAGGTCGAGATGGAGCGGCGCTTCCTGCAGCTGCTCACGACCTACCGGGTCGAAGGGCTGATCGTCAACGCGCTCGGCGCCGAGGAAGACGTGCTGCGCCCGCTGCGCGGCGCCGGCATTCCGGCCGTGCTCGTCGACCGGACGGTCGAGGGCTTCGAGGCCGACCTGATCGGGCTCGACAATACCGAGGCGATCGAGACGGCGATCGCGCACCTGGTCGCGCGCGGCTTCGATGCGATCCATTTCGTCGTGCAGCCGTTCGAGCGCGTCAGCTCGCGGCGCCTGCGCGAGGCCGCGTTTCGCGCGGCGCTCGACGCGCGCGGACTGCCGGTGCCGCCGACGGTCGTGCTCGACCTGAACGAGCCCGCCGCGGCCGCGGCGGCGCTTGCCGACGTCGACGCGCGCATCGACGACGCGGCGCGGCGCGGCGTGCGTGCGGCGCTGTTCGCCGCCAACGCGCCGGTCGCGCTCGCGATCGCGCGCCATCTGCGCGCGCGTTTCGGCGCGGCGTGGCAGGAAAAGGCCGCGCTGCTGTCGATCGACGATCCGGAGTGGGCCGAGCTGATCGGCATCACGACCATTCGTCAGCCGACCTACGAGATCGGCTACAAGGCCATCGAATTCGTGCACGAGCGCATCGACGGCGCGGCCGGCGACGTGCGCGTCGCATTGCTGCCGGGCGAGCTGATTGCGCGCGCGTCGACCGCAAGCTGAGTATCATTCGGGGCACGCGGCGCGTCAGGTGCGCTGCCCCGAACAAGGAAATTCATGACTGTCGCTCCCGTCACGCTGGCGGTGCTGATCGCCGCCACGCTGATCATCGCGCTACTGCCGTTCGTTCTCTTCCGTCTCCTGCGCAAGCCGCTTTCGCTCGACCGCCGCGACACGATCGTCGGTGTCGCCGTCTTCACGCTGTTCGCGATGATCGTCGAACGCGCATTCCATGGCCTCGTGCTGAGCCAGACGCCCGCCGGAGGCTGGCTCACGCAGCCGCTCGCATTCGTCGCATACAGCGCGCTCGCGACCGCCGTGTTCGAAGAGGTCGGCCGCTATCTCGGGATCCGGTTCCTCAGCCGCCGCTACGGCGCGTCGGCCGGCGACGGGCGCGGCATCGGCTACGGGATCGGCCATGCCGGCGCCGAAGCGTGGTTCGTCGGCGTGCTCGTATGGGGCCAGTGGTCGTATCTCGCGTGGCTCGCGAGCCGCGGCCAGCTCGAGACGCAGCTCGCGGACCTGCCGGGCGATACCGTCGTGCGGCTGCACGTGATGCTGGCGACCTTGTCGGCACAGTCGATGCTGCTGTTGCTGCTCGAGCGCTGCTCGGCGTTCGTGGTGCAACTCGCGCTGTCGGTGCTGGTCTGGCGCGGCGTGCGCGCCGGCCGCGCGGGCGTGCTGCCGCTCGCGATCGTGCTGCATGCGCTGGCGGTCGCGCCGGCGCTGCTGTATCAGGTGCGCGTGCTGCCGGCCGGATCGCTCGAGGCCGTGTATTTCGTGCTGGCCGCGATCCTGGTCGCCGTGCTGGTGAAGACGTGCCGGTCGCCGCGTGCGGCGGCCTGACGGGAGAGGCGGAATGGACGACTATCTGATCGAATGCCAGAGCGCCGAATTCGACGCGCTCGCGCGCGTGATCTGCGATCTCTTTCCGGAGCAGACGCGCTTTGCCGAAAGCAGCGACGCACGCGGGCGTTTCCTGTCCGTGCAGTGGCTCGCGATGCGTTTCGGTTCGACGCCGAAACGGATGACGCTCGACGTCCGCATCGTGCCGGCCGCGCTGGCGCGCTATCTGGCGCTCAGGCCGATGCAGCGCGCCCGCAGCCATGCGGTGCTGCACGCGTACACGGAAGCGATGCTGGGCTCGCTCGAGGAGCGGCACGCGGCCGGCGAGGCCGTCGAGCGCGACGCGGAACTCGAACTCGACGAAGACTTTGCCTGAACGTTGACGTGAACGCGCACGCCGGCGCGATGCCGGCGTCGCGCGCGACGCGTTACGCGTCGCGGTAGACCTGCGCGAAACGCTGCGCCTGGACGACGCCGTAGTCGCCGGGCGCATACTGCATCACCCAGTCGCCGGCGACGCCGCGCAGCGTGTCGCCGTTTTCCGAGCGGGCGATCGTGAACGGCTCGTCCATCCGGCGGGCAAGCACGACGGCTGGCCGGTTCCGATAGGCGCCCGGCGCACCGTGCGCGAGTGCCGGATCGGCGGGCAGGTATTTCGCGTCGAAGCGTGCGCGCGACACGACCCAGCGGTCGCCGGTCGAGCCGGTGATCAGCGCGTCGCCGGCGACATAGCGGTTCGGGCCTTCGAGGCTCATCAGTTCGCCGTCGGCCTCCGCGAATGCGACCGTGACGGTTTCGTCCTTCACGACGCGACGGGCCTGCGGGTCGGTACGCAGATCGATGTGCTTGAGTTCGAGCATGGCGGGGGGAAGTGCGGGAAAAGCCGGCAGCTTATCCCGAATCCGGCGCGCCGTGTGACGCACCGGATTCCTGCGGGATGCGCGACGCCGTTCGGCCCGGGCGGGCAGCGCGACGCCGGCGGGCGGACGTCAGGGTTGTGCGGGCGCGCTTGCGGCCGGTGCGGCGGCCGCCTTGCCTTCCTTGCTCCCGGCCTTGCCCTTGCCGCGATGTTCGCCGCCGTGATGCAGCCAGCTGCGGAATGTCGTGTCGGCGAGGGCCTTCTGGTCGGCCGGGAAGCTCTCGTAGAGCGGCGCGAATGCGTCGGCGAGCTTCTTCGCGCCGTCCGCGTTCGCCTGCGCGAGTTCCGCGTACTGCTTCATGTCGTCGACCGCGGACACGTTCTGGCTTTCCATCCGCGTGCGATAGAGGCGGCCCATCGTGTCGCCGTTTTCACGCATCGTCTCGGCGAACGTCTTCCATTGCGGCTCCTGCGCCGACGTGATCTTCAGCTGATCGTGCAGGTACTTGATGCGTTGCTCGATGCGCGCTTCGTGGCGCGCCGCGCGCTGTTCGGCGCTCGGGGCCGATGCGGCCGTCGCCGTCGACGGAGCGGGCGTTTGCGGTTGCGGCGGCGTTTGCGCGAATGCGCTGGCCGCAACGGCGAGCGTGGCGAGGGTGAGCGAGATTTTCTTCATGGTTGGCTCTCCGGGGTGGTGTCGTGCGAGCGGGCACGGTGGCCGATGCCGCGAGCGCGCCGCTCTTGTCACCCGTTATTAGTAGCACGTCGCCTGAAACGCAACAGCGAAAGCGACACTTGCTTACATCCGATACGAATCGAAATTGAAAGGGACATAGCGGGCGGGCGACGATCAACGGCGTTCGATCGACACGTCGGACGCCGCACGCGAACGAGGCGGGCGATGCGAACGCGTGAGCCCGTGACCGCGTGCGATGCCGTTTGGGCGCACCGGCGTTAGGCGCTATCATCGCGTCACGTTCCATTTCGCCGGCGCGTTGCACGCCGGCCCAGCCTCATGCGTCCACCTCGCCTCGACCAACTCGACGACCTCGACCGGCAACTCGTCGCGCTGCTGCAAGCGGATGCGCGCGCAAGCGTCGCCGATCTCGCGCGACAACTCGACGTCGCACGCACGACGGTCGTCGCGCGCATCGCGCGGCTCGAGCGCACCAACGTGATCGCCGGATACAGCGTGCGGCTCGGACAGGACGTGCTCGATGCAAGCATTTATGCGTACGTCGGCATCATCCTCACGCCGAAGTTCGGCAAGGACGTGCTGCGCAAGCTCGACCGGATGCCCGAGGTGCAGCTGTTGTGCGCGGTGAGCGGCGAATACGACTATGTCGCATGGCTGCGTGCGGATTCGCCGGAGCGGCTCAACGATCTGCTCGACCAGATCGGCACGCTCGAAGGCGTCGAGCGCACGACGACGTCGATCATCCTGTCGCGCAAGATCGATCGCGGCACGATTGGCGGATGACGTATCGCGAGCGGTGTCGCGTGTGACATCGCGGCGCGTTTCGATTCGTCGCGTCGGTTTCTCCTCCTTTCCCTTTTCCTGATACCCGCCGACGGCGCTCGCCGCAGGGCGGGGCGTTGCCTCGCGCATCTTCCTCCTTGCATGTTCCTTCGTGCCCGTCCAAACGCGCCCATCGCGGCCCGTTTGCGGCGCGTCATATACGCGATTTTTAGACGATTTGGTCGTTATGACGAAATTAGTCGTCATATCGTCGAATTAAACGGTCGTTTCGCATCATTCTTCGTCTTGGAACTGATTTTGCGCGTCCCTAAACTGTGTTCATGGCTCGACGCCGTACACACCAACACCAAACTCATCATCAGGAGATAAGCGCATGAAAATCGCCATCGTCGGCGCAGGTCTGATCGGCCACACCATTGCTCACATGCTGCGTGAAACGGGCGACTACGAAGTGGTCGCGTTCGACCGCGACGCGGATGCGCTCGCTAAGCTGTCGCGTGAAGGCATCGCGACGCAACGTGTCGATTCGGCCGACGCCAATGCGATCCGTGAAGCCGTGAAGGGCTTCGATGCGCTCGTCAACGCGCTGCCGTATTACCTCGCGGTCAACGTCGCCGCGGCGGCCAAGGCTGCCGGCGTCCATTACTTCGATTTGACCGAAGACGTGCGTGCGACCCACGCGATCCGCGAACTGGCGGACGGTTCGGACCGCGCGTTCATGCCGCAATGCGGCCTCGCGCCGGGCTTCATCGGCATCGCCGCACACGAGCTCGTGAACGGCTTCAGCGAAGTGCGCGACGTGAAGATGCGCGTCGGCGCGCTGCCCGAGTATCCGACCAACGCGCTGAAGTACAACCTGACGTGGAGCGTCGACGGCCTGATCAACGAATACTGCCAGCCGTGCGAAGCGATCCGCGACGGCCGCAAGCAGTGGGTGCAGCCGCTCGAAGGCCTCGAGCACTTCTCGCTCGACGGCACCGAATACGAAGCGTTCAACACGTCGGGCGGCCTGGGCACGCTGTGCGAAACGCTGTCGGGCAAGGTCGAGACGCTCGACTACAAGTCGGTGCGCTATCCGGGCCACCGCGAACTCGTGCAGTTCCTGCTCGAGGACCTGCGCCTGTCGAGCGACCGCGACACGCTGAAGTCGATCATGCGCCGCGCGGTGCCGTCGACGAAGCAGGACGTCGTGCTCGTGTTCGTCACGGTGACGGGCGTGAAGGACGGCCAGCTCGTGCAGGACGTATTCACGCGCAAGATTTTCGCGAAGGACGTGTGCGGGATGCACATGAGCGCGATCCAGATCACGACGGCCGGCGCGATGTGCGCGGTGCTGGATCTGTTCCGCGAAAAGAAGCTGCCGCAGAGCGGTTTCATCCCGCAGGAAAAGGTGTCGCTGAAGGCGTTCCTCGCGAACCGCTTCGGCAAACTGTACGAAGGCGGCACGATGGAGCGCGTGCACGAAGTCGCCTGACGACGGTCTCCGGCACGAGGACCGTGCGACGCCGGGAGCGCAACAGCGCTTCCGGCGTTGTTTTTTTAGCGCGTCGCGGCGGGGAGAGCAGGGCGGTGCGCGCCGCTCAGGCGGGCAGCGGCGGGACGATCGTTGCCTGCGGCGCCGGCGGTGCGATGCGGTACAGCAGCGCATCGATGTCCGCGTCGGACGGCGCGGTGTTGTCGAACATCACGATGCCGTCGCATTCGTGGCCGGTCGGCACGAAGCGGCGTTGCCGGTATTCGTCCCAATGCGCGAGCTTGTATGCGTCGTTCGGATTGCCGCGCGCGACGATCCGCTGGTGCGCGACGTCTTCCGCGGTATGGACCCACACGACCGTCAGCACGACGTCCGGCCCGATGCCGAGCCACGTGCGGTCGAGGATGCGCCGATCACGCACTTCGCGCGACAGCGGGCCGACCACGAGCACGCCGATGCCGAGCGCGAGGTTCTCGCGGGCCGTGTCGAGCAGGCCCTGGTATTCGGGATCGCGCAGGTGCTTCAGGTAGAGCGGGCTGTCGCGATCGTTGGGATCGGAGGTGAGGGCGCCCATCGCGGCCGAACTGTAGCGGCCGTAGAGCGTGTCCTTGTCGAGCAGGCAGAAGGCTTCGCCGGTCGCGCGCATCAGCGGCCCGATCAGCCGCTTCGCGAGCGTGGTCTTGCCGGTGCCGGCATGACCGCAGAAGAAAACCAGGTGCGTCACGAATACCGGCCCCCCGGATCACCGCGCGACGCGTCGCTGCGCTTGTCGCCGCGCGGGAAGACTTCCGCCTCCAGCCACATCGCGTTGATGATGCCGAAGCCGAGCGCCACGCCGATGCCGAGTATCCACGAGAAATACCACATGGGTTTGTCTCCTTGACGGTTGGGCCGCACGGCCGTGCCGTGCGTCTGTCGAAGCGATGTCGTGCGCGTGCCGCGTCGCACGCAGTCCGATCATGACCAATATCGGCGTGTCGCGCAAGCCGGGCCGCCCGCGCGTCAAACCGGTAAACTGATGCGAAAACTGCAACATGACGGACAACATGCTGATCAACTGTGCTGCATACCAGGACGGCCGCAAGCTGGCGGAAATCGATATCGACGCCATCAGCGACTACGTGTCGAAGCCCGAGTGTTTCGTGTGGGTCGCGCTGAAGGATCCGACGCCGGACGAGATCGACCTGATGGGCGAGGAATTCGGGCTGCACGAGCTCGCGCTCGAGGATGCCCGCAAGGGGCATCAGCGGCCGAAGATCGAGGAGTACGGCGATTCGCTGTTCGCGGTGCTGCATATGGTCGAACTCGACGACGACGGCGAATTCAAGGTCGGCGAGCTGAACGTGTTCGTCGGCCCGAACTACGTGCTGTCGATCCGCAACCATACCGAGCAGGACTTCCGAGACGTGCGCAAGCGCTGCGAGCGCGAGCCGCATCTGCTGCAGGAAGGGTCGGCGTTCGTGTTCTATGCGCTGATGGATCAGGTCGTCGACCGCTATTTCCCGATCCTCGAGACGCTCGGCAACGAGCTCGAGGAACTCGAGGACCGCATCTTCACCAAGGCATCGCCCGCGTCGTCGCGCGCGATCATCGAGGATCTCTATTCGCTGAAACGCCGGCTCGTGACGCTGCACCAGCACACCGCGCCGCTGATCGAGCCGCTCGCGAAGCTCACCGGCGGACGCATTCCGCAGGTCTGCAGCGGGATGCAGCATTACTTCCGCGACGTGTACGACCACCTGCAGCGGATCGTGAAGACGATCGAAGGGCGGCGCGAGATGGTCGTAACCGCGATCCAGGTCAACCTCGGGATGATTTCGCTCTCGGAGAACGAGGTGACCAAGCGGCTCGGTTCGTTCGCCGCGCTGTTCGCGATACCGACGATGATCGCCGGCATTTACGGGATGAACTTCGCGAACATGCCCGAACTGCACCTCAAGTACGGCTTCTACGGCTGCATCGCGGTGATGGTCGCCGCCGATCTCGCGTTGTGGTGGCGCTTCAAGCGGGCGGGGTGGCTGTAGCCGGGGGCGCCGCTAGCGCGGGGCGTGCTTGCCGACCACGACGCGCCACGGACGCACGCACCAGGATTTGACGAGGCCGTGCTGCACGTACGGATCGGCGCGGGCGAACGATTCGGCGGCTTCCGGCGAGTCGCCTTCGAAGACGAGCACGGCCCGGTCGGCTGGATCCTGCAATGCGCCGGCGAGCATGAGCTCGCCGCGCTCGGTTGCCGCCTGTGCGAGTGCAAGGTGCTCGGCGCGGTACTGTTCGCGCCGGGACAGGTAATCGTCGACGAGTTCGTAGATCAACTGGTAATGCATGGTCGCTCCCGGAATCGGCCGCCGCAGGATGGCGGGCGGTTGGCTCAGTATAGGGCGCGTTTCGGTCTTTGTCGGGCGTGGATTGCGACGGCTCTGCCGCTGCGCGGCCGGCTGATCCCGGGCGGCTGACGAGATGATTTTCAGGCCCGGACGCCCTTTCTTTAAATGCAACTAACGGTCTAGTTTGGGGTCGCCGTCGCATGGATTCGGGTCATCGCACCGGACCGGATGTCGCCCGCTTTGTCTTCAAGAAAGGCGGGTGTGACCGGCATGTTCCATGCGCATTCCGGGCACGAATTTCGCATGCCGGAGAGGGCGGCCGTGTCGACCGCAAAAAGGGCCGAAGCGAGATATCGGACCGCCCATGCGGACGTCGTGCGAGGGCGTTTCCATTGGCCGCAATGCGACCTATGCTGAACGAATCCGGAGCGAACTTCGTTCGCCCGATTCGTCAAGACGAGGTGTGCCATGCCTGTATCAGCCACCCTGCAGGATTGCCTGCGCCAGAAGTCATCGCGGTACGAAGTCGTGTACCACCCGTATAGCCATACCAGCATGGAGACGGCCGCCGCCGCGCATATCCCCGGCGATCGCCTCGCGAAAACCGTGCTGCTCGAGGACGACGAAGGCTACGTCGCCGCCGTACTGCCGACGTCGCACGCGGTGCGCCTGTCGGACCTCTGGGTCAAGACCGGCCGTCATCTCGTGCTCGCCAGGGAAATCGAACTGCGCGAACTGTTCAAGGATTGCGACCTCGGCGCGTTGCCGCCGGTATGCATGGCGTACGGGATGAAGACTTTCCTCGAGGAACATCTCGCGCAGCAGCCGGAAGTGTATTTCGAGGCCGGCGACCATGAAGCGCTGATCCACATGATGCAGGACGAATTCCTGTCGCTGATGGAGACAGCCGAGCGCGCGCATTTCTCGCACAAGATGCAGGGGATGTGGTTGTCCTGATCGTCCTGTTGCGGGCGGTTTGCGGTAGTTGGAGACGGCGTCTGGCGGGCGGCCGTCGGGGGCGTTGCGTGTCGCCGGTTTTGCCGCAATTGCGTTCACGCTGGGAATCGGTGCTGCCGAGCGACCGGTGAGGCGGGATTCTGGTGGCGTCTGGTTGGGATTTCAGTTGTGTTGTCGGGTGAATTTTGTATTTGACATAATCATAGTTATCGATAAGTTTTGTCCGCTTTTTGCTACACGGAAATGTCGCTGTAGCGGCCGATCTGCCGAGCAACCACAGCCGTATTCATGACACGTCTCGCGCGTTCCGTACGACGTACTCGCGACCGTCTTCCTCGGCCAGCTTCACGTATTGCGCCAGCTTTCCGGATTGGATGTTCTTGAGCACCCACAACGCGGCAATCCGCTGATATTCGTGTCCGGTGTGCCACGCACGCTCCGCGAGCGCCTCGGCATGAGCGGACTTCAGTGCGCCCAACGCAAGCAAGGCACGTCGGCGCACGTATTCGTCCTCGTCGTCCACCAGGCGCAACAGCAGTGCCTCGGCCTCGGCGGCATGCGAACCCAGCCCGCCGAGTCGCGCGGCCAACTGCCATTTGGCGTTCGGCTCCGACGCGTCGATCGAGGCGCGCGCGAGTGCCAGCAACGCGTCGGGTTGCGTCCAGAGCATGCTCGAAATGTGTTCCAGCGCGTGGTCGCGGGCAATCGCGTAAAGCAGATCGGCGCACGCGGTTGCGGTCCAGGCGGCCGGCGCAAGCGAGTCGACGACGGCAAGCGACGCGTCCCACAGCGCTTCCCAATCGCCGTACTCACATTCCCACTCGACACTTCGCTGGCGGACTGGGTATAGCGCCGCCCATTCCCTGAATTTTTCGACCTGTTCGTGCAGTGTGTTCAACGCGTGCATGGAAAGTGTATTGATTGCGGCCTCCGTCACGATGCGATGCATGCGGCGTGAAACTGCGCCATCAGGCGCGGAACGTTGCCCCTGCAGCCCCAAACCGGATGTATCGAGCCGCCCCGCTCGCGACTTTCATCGCGTCGCGCGGCACCCAGCATGCCGCGCGACTCGCATACCGCGCCGGCTGTTCCGGGGCGCTCGTGCTGGTGCTGCGCCGGCCGAAGCAAGCGTCCGCGACGAGCGAATCGGCGTCGTCCGCCACCGGGCAATCCCTGGGCGATTCCGGGCCGTATCTACGGATGTGGGCAGGATTGTGCCAGTTTTGGTCGCGATCGGAGTGTCGGATTGCGCACCGAACATCCACGTGCGACCGCATGCCCTGCCCTGATTCTCTTGGGGAGGCGTTCGGTCAGGCGCGTTCTCGTATCCGGGAGTTTTCATGAAAAACAAAGCTATTGCGATAAGAAAAGTTATCCGGATATTTTCGATAAAAAACAGAAGTGCCCGACGCGTGACGAACGAGCCGGTACACGACATTCCCAGCATTCCGCTGCACAAACCGTCGAATTCACAACGATCGACGCGTGTCGCCGTGTGTGAAAGACGGCGCACCGGCGATCGCGTCGACGCACCTCCTCCAGCACCCTCGCCGCTGCCGCCGCCCTGCATTTGTTCCCGCGACGCAAGACTGTTGGTCCATGGTGGGTATTCGAACTCCGGCCCGCCGCGCCTAGAGTTGCGTCCATCGGATTCATCGATCCGGTCGGCGCTGAAGCCGAAAACCAGTCACCTGTCGAGGCATCTCATGAGCACTTCCAAAGTCATCATCGTCACCGGCGCATCGCAAGGCATCGGCGCCGAAACGGTCAACGCATTCCGCGCCCAGGGCCATCGCGTGGTCGCGACGTCCCGTTCGATCGGGACGTCGGACGCCCCCGATCTCGTCACCGTCGCGGGCGACATCGGCGACCCGGCTGTCGCGCGGCGCGTGGTCGACGCCGCCATCGAGCGCTTCGGCCGGGTCGACACGCTCGTCAACAACGCGGGCATCTTCATTGCGAAGCCGTTCACGCAATACACGGCGGACGACTATGCGGCCATCACCC
The DNA here is from genome assembly GCF_001521935.1 of Burkholderia sp. RF7-non_BP4. Taxonomy (NCBI): domain Bacteria; kingdom Pseudomonadati; phylum Pseudomonadota; class Betaproteobacteria; order Burkholderiales; family Burkholderiaceae; genus Burkholderia; species Burkholderia sp. RF7-non_BP4. The sequence continues at coordinate 66,701 of NZ_LOTA01000007.1, forward strand.
GCGTGAACCTGGACGGTTTCTTCCACATCACGCAGCGCGCGATTGCGGCGATGCAGCGCAACGGAAACGGCGGCGGTCACGTGGTCAGCATCACGACGAGCCTCGTCGATCACGCGAACAGCAACGTGCCGTCGGTGCTCGCATCGCTGACGAAAGGCGGGCTCAATGCGGCGACGAAGTCGCTCGCAATCGAATATGCGAAGGCCGGCATCCGCGTGAACGCGGTGTCGCCCGGCATCATCAAGTCGCCGATGCACGCGCCCGACACGCACGCGACGCTCGCATCGCTGCATCCGGTCGGCCGGATGGGCGAGATGAGCGACATCGTCGGCGCGATCCTGTATCTCGATTCGGCGCCGTTCGTCACCGGCGAGATTCTGCACGTGGACGGCGGCCAGAGCGCCGGGCACTGAGCCGCAACGTCATGAACATGCGCCGGCGCGGAAGATGCGGGCGCCCCGATGCCGGCGCAGGCGTGGCGTCGGCGCCCCGCTCTGCCCGGTTGACGGCATGGCTGGCCGCGGCTAGCGAGCCCGCCTTGCGGGTGCCTGTTCGAGATGTTCGACGAGAAAGTCAACGAAGACGCGCACGCGCGACGAAAGATAGCGTGCATGCGGATACAGCAGCATGAACGGCCGCGATCGCCCGCCCTGCGCGGACAGCACCTCGGTGAGCGTGCCTTCCCGCAGATCCCGCTCGACGATGAAGCGATAGGTCTGGAACAGGCCCGCACCGCTGCGCGCGAGCGTGACGCCGGCGAGGACGTCGCCCGACGTGCCGTAGCCGCCCGTCGTCGCGACGTCGATTTCCGCCGATCCGTCGCTGAACAGCCATGGAAGCGGCCGGCCGCTGCTTGGAAGCTCGAACTGGATGCATTCGTGCGCGTGCAGATCGTCGACCGTGCGCGGCACGCCGGCGCGCTTCAGATAGCCCGGCGTCGCGACGACGACGAGTTCGGCGTCCTCCAGCTTGCGTGCGACCAGGCTCGAATCCGCTGGCGCGCGGCCGCGGATCGCAAGGTCGAAACCCTCCTCGGCGAAGTCGATGTTGCGATTGCTGAGATGGGTTTCGACGCGTACGTCCGGGTATCGCTCGCGAAACCCGGGCAGCAGCGGCAGCACGCGATAGTGTCCGTATGGCGTCGGCATGCTAATGCGCAGCACGCCGGCCGGCGTTGCCTGCTGCCCCGTCGCTTCGCGCTCCGCGTCGACGAGCTGCGACAACGCATCACGGCATTGCTCGAAATAGCGCCGCCCGGAATCGGTGAGCCGGATCTGACGCGTCGTCCGGACGAACAGGCGTACGCCGAGACGCTCCTCGAGCCGCGCGACCGACCGGCTCACCGCGGCCGGCGTGACGCTCGCGGCCGTTGCGGCAAGCGTGAAGCTACCGAGTTCGGCTGCCAGACAGAACAGCTCGATGCTGCCGAGCAGGAGGTCATCGAATTTTCTCTGCATGGGGGCGGCTCCTGCTTCCTCGTGCCGTCTGGCGCGGCTGCAAGACGGCGAATCCGGCGTGCGCCCGCGACGAGTCACCACGCTTCCGGCCCGCCAGCGCGCGTTGTTTCGCGGCGGGACGCTGAAGCACCGAGTGTGCATGAATCGCCGCCAGGAAACCAGCGTATCTGCGACACCGGTGGTACGCGTTCGCGCCGCGTTGCACCGCGGGCGATTCGTTACATCGCGTGTCGAGTCAATTGCGCGAACGATATTTACCGGCCCCGACCGCCTCACTAGAGTGACTGACAGAGGCCGTGGCGAGTGGCGAGTCGCACGTCCACACCGCGGCCAACTCATCAACGATCCCCGAAGGAGCATGCCATGACGATCGAACAGAAGCTGGCCGAACTCGGCTTCACGCTACCCGAACCGCCGCAACCGCTCGGCAGCTATACGGCCGTCAGTGAGGCCGGCAACCTGTTGTTCATTTCCGGGCAATTGCCGCTCGTCGACGGCAAGGTGGCCTATACGGGGCGCGTCGGCGAACAACTGGGCGTCGACGACGGCCGGCACGCGGCGCAGCTCGCGGCGCTGAACGTGCTCGCGCAAATCAGAAAGCACCTCGGCGGGTTCGACCGCCTGCATCACATCGTGCGTGTCGAGGGGCACGTCGCGTCCGCTGACGGCTTCCACGGTCAGCCGGCCGTGATCGACGGCGCCTCCGACCTGTTCGCCAAGGTGCTGGGCAACAAGGCCGGACATGCGCGCTCGGCCTTTTCCCACCGCCAGTTGCCGGCCGACGCGGCGGTGGTCCTGGTCGTGATCGCCGAAGTCCGCCCGGCGTAACCGGGTTGCCGAAGGCCCGGGCGACCGCGATTCCGGCGCGGCCATCTGCCCTGCCATCGCTGAATCGTCCGGTCCGGGTCGTCTTTTCAATATAAGGGTTTGATCGCCCGCGAGCCTTGTCCGGCAAGGCTCGCCACGATCTCGATACATTGAAATACAAAATATCGCATGCGATTTAATCGAATCCGCTTGACGAGACCGACCATCTCAACCAAACTGCGTCGCATGCGATCGAATCGCATCAGAGAAAAACCTTCCTACCTGACGGAGTGAACGATGAGCAAGATCGAAAAAGTGCTGTACACGGGCAAGACGCATACGACTTCCGGCGGCCGCGACGGCGCGGCTCGCAGTTCCGACGGCCGCCTCGACATCCAGCTGTCGTCGCCGGGCAGCGCCGGGAACGGCACGAATCCGGAACAACTGTTCGCGGCCGGCTGGTCGGCCTGCTTCATCGGCGCGATGCAGCTCGCGGCGCGCGCGGCGAAGGTCACGCTGCCGGCCGATCTCGTGGTCGATGCCGAAGTGGATCTGGGCACGGGCGGCAACGCGTACTTCCTGCAGGCCCGCCTGAACGTGAGCGTGCCGGGACTCGATCGCGACGTCGCGCAGCACATCGTCGACACCGCACACCAGACCTGCCCGTATTCGAAGGCGACGCGCGGCAACATCGACGTCGAGATCCGCATCGTCTGAGCCATGCACCGGGCGGCCACGTGCTGCCCGCCTGAATGTCCTGCCATTTTCTTGTCGAGGTGAATGATGAAAACCCAACTGATCGCTGCCCTTCTCGTTGCCGTGTCCGCCGCCGTTGCCGCGCCGGCCTTTGCCAGTGACTCCGTCGTGACGCGTGCACAAGTGCGTGCCGAACTCGTCCAGCTGCAGGAGGCCGGCTATGTGCCGGGCCGCGCGAACGATCCGCACTACCCGGACGACCTGCAGGTCGCGCTGACGCGTATCCACGCGAACGACACCGTCGCAGCCGATACGGCGACGTCCGGTTATGGCGCCGACGCCGCAGCCGTCACGCAATCGGGCAGCCGTCCCGTCACGCGCATCGCCGAGCGCTCGATCTACTTCGGCCATTGAACGAAGTCGCGATCGACGCCGATTGCCGGCGCGCGGCGTTCACATTCCGATTACTCTTTTCTGTCGAGGTAAATGATGAAGACCCAACTGATTGCAGCCCTGCTCGTCGCCGTGTCGGCTTCTGTTGCCGCACCGGCCTTCGCGACCGAAAGCACCGTGACGCGCGCGCAAGTGCGGGCGGAACTGGCTGCCCTCCAGCAGGCCGGCTATCTGCCGAATCGCCCGAACGATCCCAACTATCCGGACAACCTGCAGGCCGCGCTGAAGCGGGTGCGCGACAACGATGCAACGGCGGCCGACACCCGGACAGCCGGTTACGGCAACAACGCCGACGGTGCGACGCAATCCGGCAGTCGCATCGCGATTCACACGGCCGAGCGCTCGATCTATTTCGGTCGTTGAGCGTCGCGACGAAATCGACGACACCGTCCGTCAAATAAAGCGCATGCGATGTAATCGCATGCGCTCTTTGTTTGTCCGCAACCGGCGCGGGCGATCGCGTCTATGCTGTGCGACGGGCGGCCTTCAATCAAGGAGCAGACGATGCTGGAACCGACGACGGAGCAGGAAGAAGGCGGATCGCATCCGCTCGACAATGCCGTATGGCGCGCGCTCACCGGGGAGCAGCATCGTTTCGCCCTCGGCGACGCGCTTGCGCGTCGATTTCCTCCTGCGCTCGCACCGTTTGCGGGCATGGCCGATCGCAGCCCGACCGCTTTCGACGCGTTGCACGGACTGATCGACGCGCATGGACCGGCGGCACTCGTCACGCCGGACGAGATCCCGACGCCGGCCGGTTTTTCCATGGTCTGGCGGGCGATGCTGCATCAGATGATCTGGCAGGGAACGCTCGACGGCGCGCCTGCTCTGGAGCATGTCCGGCTCACCGAAGCCGATGTGCCGGACATGCTCGAACTGATCGCGGCGACGGAACCAGGCCCGTTCGGCCCGCGCACGGTCGAATTCGGCGGCTATATCGGTGTACGCCGGCAAGGCCGGCTCGTGGCGATGGCCGGTCAGCGGCTGAGGGCCGGCGGTCATGCGGAGATCAGCGCGGTGTGCGTGGATGCGGCTTTCCGGGGCCAAGGCCTCGCGGCCGGACTGATCCGGTCGTTGGTCGCGACCATCCGCGCGCGGGCGGAAACGCCGTTCCTGCACGTGCTCACGTCGAATCACGGCGCGATCGAGCGCTATCGCGCACTCGGCTTCGTGACGCGTCGCGACATGCATTTGCTGGTGCTGGGGCCCGAGGAAACCGGGACGGGCCAGCCGGAGCGCCAGCCGTAAGGACGGGTCGCGCCGGCAATCGCACCGCAGGCTCGACATCGAGCCTGCGTGTAATCGTCTATTCGTCGATCGAATTGATCAGGTTGCCGCGCAGCGTGACGATGGCCTTCTGCATCTTCGCGAATTCGTCGGGTTTCAGCCCGGTGGCTTCGACCAGATTCATGTCGAGCCCTTTCTCGCGCACGCGACGGCCGCTTTTCGTCAGGCTCACGAGCACCTGGCGCTCGTCCGACGGATCGCGGTGCCGCTCCAGATAGCCCATCGCCTCGAGCTTCTTCAGGATCGGCGTCAGCGTGTTCGATTCGAGGAACAGTTTTTCGCCGAGTTGCCCGACCGTCTGATTGCCCTCTTCCCACAGCGCGATGATCGTGATGTATTGCGTGTACGTGAGGCCGAGCTCTTCGAGGATCGGTTTGTATGCCTTGCCGAACGCGAGATTCGTCGAGTAGATCGCAAAACACAGGAACTCGGACAGCTTCGGTGCGGCGGGCGATTGTGTTTCGGTCGGTTTCATGGGCGTTCTCCAGCGACGACGGTTCGTGTCGCAGATGGACGCATTATATATCGCGTGCGATCTTATCGGTAGCATGATTATCGTCTCCGATCAACATGACTCGACGCCCATGGCACCTGTTCCGGTTCAGTCTTGTCCGCCGTCGTTCCGACCCCGTCGGTCGCCGGTCCGCTGACGGCTGACCGACAGCAGCGAACACTGCACCGGATGGGCGATTTCGGTCGCGAGGCCGCCGGCGGCGAACAGCAGGATCATCAGCCAGCGCTTCATGCGTCCTCCACGACGGAAAGGCTTGCGCCGTCGGCGACGGTCGCATCGAGCGCATAGGGATCGACACCGTCGAGGCAACCGAGATTGACGCGCCAGCACGCGGGATCCTTGCGCGTCTGATGAAACGGATAGATGCCGCAGCGGCTGCAGAAATAGTGACGGGCCGTGTGCGTGTTGAAGCGGTAGAGCGTCAGCGCGCCCTCGCCTTCGACGATCTTCAGGTCGGCCGCGGCGAACATCGGGCTCATCAGCGCGCCGCGACGGCGGCAGAGGCTGCAGTTGCAGCGGGTCGCCGGTGCAAGCGCGGTCCGAACTTCGAATTTCACGGCGCCGCAATGGCAGGATCCGTTGAACCATGTAGCAGACATGTCGTGCTCCTCAAGAGATCATGTCCGCTTTATAACGGGCCTTCGCCGATGCGTTGTATCACGCTGTATCCACGCCGCGCGCGGATACAGGACGTTGCAATTTTGTCCCCGGCCATGCGCATGGCGGCTCATTCGCCGAGCGCCGGCGCGCCGCATGTAACCGGGAAATCAGTCCAGCGCATGCTGTAACCGTGCGATGGCCGCCCGTGTCTCACGCTCGAGCGTCGCGAACAATTCGGCCGCCGGCAGCGACCGGGCGAGCGGCGCCGCCTGCCCGGCCCATTGCGCGCCGTAGCCGAACTCGCCGTTCGCCTTCGCGGCCGCATGCAGTGCCTTGCCGGCGTCGTATGCGATCGGATAGGCCGGCGTGGCCGGTGCGTGCGGATCGTCGCCGAGCGCGGTCAGCCGGTTCGCGATGCCGCGCGCGATCCGTCCGGAGATCGCGGACGTCAATGTCGTGCGGCGCGCTGCGTCGCCGAGGATCGCGCGGCGATAACCGTCGTCGATCGACGTCTCCGGGCACGCGACGAAGGCGGTGCCGAGCTGCGCGGCCTGCGCGCCGAGCGCCAGCGCGGCGGCGATGCCGTCGCCGTCCATGATGCCGCCGGCCGCGATCACCGGCAGCGCGCATTCGCGCACCAGCAGGCGCGTCAGCGCGAACGTGCCGAGCCGGTCGTCGTGCGCCGTCGAGTCGAATACGCTACGGTGCCCGCCGGCCTCGATGCCCTGCGCAACGATCGCGTCGATGCCGGCCGCGACGATCTGCCGGGCTTCGTCGGGATTCGTCGCGGACGCGAACAGCGTGATGCCCGCGCGCTTCAGCACGGCAATGGCCTCATCGGACGGCAACCCGAAATGAAAGCTGACGACCGCCGGTTTTTCTTCGATCAGCATCGCGAGCATCGCATCGTCCGCGACGAAGCTCGTGTAGATCTCCGACAACGATGCCGGCGGCGTCGCGCCCTGTTCGCGGAACGCGGGCGCGAGCCAGTCGAGCCACGCGCGTTCGACGACAGCGTCGGCGCGGGCCGGCTGGTGGCAGAACAGATTGATGTTGAACGGCCGGTCGGTGAGCGCACGCGTGTCGCGGATCATCTTGCGCGCACCGTCGGCGTTCGTCGCGCCGACGCCGAGCGAGCCGAGCCCGCCCGCGTTCGACACGGCGGCCGCCAGCGCGGGCGTGCTGACGCCGGCCATCGGCGCCTGGATGATCGGGGTGCGGATGCCGAGCGTGCGCAACAGCGTCCGGTTGTCGGTCGGTCGATTCATGTCGTTGCCTCCTGCAACGTCCGGGATCGGAATGCTTCGGCCGGGTGCCGGCCGAAGCTGCCGGGTCGGATCCGGCACGCGGTATGCGGCATGTTCACGGCGCGACGCGCATCCGAACGGTGCGCGAACAGCCACCCGCAACTGCGCCCATGCTACGCCAGCCTGCCGTCCGCGGGCCAGCCCAACCTTGCTGCTATCGATTGCGTACCCGATAGGCGAGCCCCGCGCAGGCCGTCAGCAGCGAGGCCGTCACGAAGAACACCGAATGCAGGCCGAGCGCGACGCCGATCTGTCCGCCGATCACGGGGCCGATCACCTGCCCGCCGAACTGCGCGGATTGCAGGTAGCCGAGCATCTGGCCCGTCGCGCGCTCGTCGACGGACTGCCGAACCAGCTTGCCGATCGACGGCAGCAGCCCGGCGAGCGTCATCCCCATCAGCACGCGCAGTGCCGCGAGTTGCCACCAGTGCGAGACGAACGCCTGCGGCACCATTGCGAGCGCGGTCAGCAGCAGGCAGCCGACGATTACGTTCCAGCTGCCGATACGGTCGGCGAGCGCGCCGAGCCGCGCTGCGGTCAGCATGCTGCCTAATGCGGAACAGGCCATCACGACGCCGGCGACGCGCGCCAGATGACTGCCGTCGACGCCGAGCCCGCCGATATAGACTGTGATGATCGGCTCGATCGACATGTTCGCGAGCAGCACCATCATTGCCGTCACCAGGAGCGCGGCGACCGCCGCACGATCGGTGCGCCGTGTCGTAGCCTCGGTCGTCGCGCGGGCGTGTCGCGCCAGTGCGTCGGTGTCCGCGTGAAAGTCCTCCTTCACGACCAGGATCGTCAGCAGCGCGGCGACGGCGATCATCGCCCCACCCGCGAAAAACGTCCCGCGGATGCCGAGCCAGCCCGGCAGCAGGCCGCCGACGAGCGGCCCGACGAGGTTGCCCGCGAGCGCGCCGGTCGACAGGATGCCGAGCGCCCAGCCCGCACGCTCGCGCGGTGCCTGAGTGCCCACCATGACGGTCGATGCCGATGCATAGCCGCCGACGAGCCCGGCGACGAGCCTCAGTGCGACGAGCTCCTGGACGTTGTGCGCAATACCGATCAGCGACATCACGACGGCCATTCCGAGCGCAGCGCGCACGAGCATGGGTTTGCGGCCGAAGCGATCCGCGAGACGGCCCCACAGTGGTGCTGTGACTGCGGTGCCGAGAAACGTCGCGCCGAACGCGACGCCGGACCATTCGATCACGGCCGATTGCGCATCGACGCCGAGCTGCCGCACGTAGAGCGGCAGGAACGGCAGCAGCATGCTCAGGCTGACGAGCGTCGTGAACGAGCCGAACACGCACACGGCGAGATTGCGCCGCCAGTAGCGTGCGTTGCGTTCGGCATAACTGGCGGCGGACCGGCCGGCGCGCACCGTATCGGGTGCCGGGAAGGTCGTGCTCATCGCGCCCTCGCCGTGGCGGCGACGTCGACCGCGAGCGCCAGCAGCAGCGCGGCGGCCCCGACGGCGAACAACGTTTCGTATCGACCGCCGCTCGATGCGAACAGATACGACAGGCCGTAGGCGGCCATCGCCTGCATGATCGCGAAGCTGGTCGTCGCACTGCGCCATGCGCGTTTCGCAACCGACGGATGATGCGCGAGCAGTTCATTCACGCGGCCGAGCGCGAGCGGGACGATGCCGGGTGTGAACGCGCCGACCAGCACGCTCGATACGATCAGCGAGGCGGGTCCCATCCCCAGCAGCGGCAGCACGACGGCGATGGCCTCGATCGCGAATGCAATGCGCAGTGCGCGACCGAATCCCGCCCGATCGGCGAGATGCCCGCACGCGAGCGGCCCGACGATCGCGCCGAGGCCGTACAGCACCCAATACTGCGCGCCCGCGTCCACGCCCTTGTCGAGTCCGCGCGCAACGTAGTCGACGAGGAAGATCATGTGCGGGACCAGCCCGACCGCGTTGAGCCCGTATTCGACGTACAGCGCGCGCAGGCTGCCGGTCGGGAGGTTACGGGCGTGCGTGGCCGGCGACGCGACCGCCGCGGGCGACGCATCGTCCGTTGGCCAGCCGCGCCACGCGACGGCGGTCAGCAGCAGCGACACGATCGCGAGCCCGAGCCACGTCGCGGTGAGACCCTGCCGCAGCAGGATCGGCACGATCGTGCCCGACGCCGCGATGCCGAGACCGATTCCCGTAAAGATGCCGCCGCTTGCGAAACCGCGGCGCGCCGGCGGCACGTGCGTGAGGATCGCCGGCGCGGCGAGCACCATCAGGGCGCCCCCCGACAGGCCGGACGCGAAGCGCCACACGAAGAACCACAGGAACGACACGGGCGCCGCGCACGCGACGAACGCAAGGGTCGCGAGCAGCATCATCGCGCGCAGCACGGCGGTCGAGCCGGCGCGGTGCGCGAGCGCGCCGGCGACCAGCGCACCGGCCAGATAGCCACCGAGGTTGGCCGCACCCAGATAGGCGGCCGTCGACGCGGGAAACCAGTGCGCGCCGATGATCGCGGGCAGCAGCGGCGTATACGCGAATCGCGCCAGACCGATGCCGATCAGGCTCGCACTGGCGCCGGACACCGTGCCGCGCCACACGTTGAACACGGGGGCATGCTGCCGGTCGAGAAGCGCTTGTTGCATTGAAGGACCTCCATTCGCTGCGCGGACGCATGCGCGTCCGACGGTTGAAGGAAGTCTAGATTGAACCGGGTGTCGGGAGAATCCATGCGTCGCGGAAGCCATTCTGCCGCAGTCCGGTTCAATCTTCGTCGGTGATGGTGGCCAGCCGGGCGAAGTGCTCGCGCAATCTGGGCGCGGCGAAATCGACGAACGTCCGCACCTTCGGCACCGACAGCCGTCCGTAAGGCGTGACGAGGTGGATCGGCAACGGCGCATGCTCGCTGTCGCGCAGCACGATTCGCAGCGCGCCGTCCCGAACCTGCTCGGCGACGTGATATGAGAAGAGGCGCGTGACGCCATGGCCGGCGAGCGCCGATGCGAGCGCGCCGCGGATCGTGTTGACGATGAACCGCGGCGCGAACTGGACCACCTGTGGCAGCGCCGACTGGCCGGACGGCGGGAAGCTCCATGAATCGAGCCCGAAGTGCGTCATCGAGATGATCCGGTGCCGTGCGAGATCGGCTGGCGCGGTGATCGGCGGATGCTCCGCCAGATAGTTGGGTGACGCGACGACGACGCGTCGCACCGCGCCCACTGGAATCGCGACAAGCGTCGAATCCGTCAGATGCGCGATGCGCAGCGCGACGTCGATTCCCTCGTCGATCAGGCTGACGGGGCGGTCGAGCAGTTGCAGCCGAATCGACACGGCCGGATGGCGGTCGATGAACTCGTCGATGAGCGCGCGCAGCACGTCCTCGCCCGCGGCGACCGGTGCCGTGATCGTCAGCAGGCCGCGCGGCGCCGAGCGTTCGTCGGCGATCAGCATGTCCGCTTCCTCGAGATCCGCGAGGATACGGCGGCACGCTGCGGCGTAGCGTTCACCGGCTTCGCTCAGGCGAATCGTCCGGGTGGTCCGGTACAGCAGCGCGGTGCCCGTGTGTTCCTCGAGAAACGCGATCGCGCGGCTGACTGCCGCCGGCGAGCGGCCGAGACGGCGGCTCGCGCCTGCGAGACTGCCCTCGTCCAGCGTGGCGACGAACACCTTCATCGCATCGATTCGGTCCATGGGTGTGAGTGGGCGCGAGTGGTCGTGTCATTGGCGGCGGGAACGCCAGCGAGCAGTCTACCGTACGCTTTCGGCGATGCCCGGTCGGCCTCGCCGTGCCGCTTCGTGAAATACTGCGGCCACGCGTCCTCCGGAACTCCGCGATGAGTGAAATGCCCGCCATGCCCTCGTTCTGTTGCCCGATCGTGCGTTTCGCACTGACGTGCGTCGTGGCGTTGCTGGTCGTCGGGCCGGCGACGGCCGCCTCGGCCACGGATGCCACGCACTTGCCAGGCGGGTCGCCCGTACCGGCAGCGCGCACGCCGCAACGCATCCTGTTCGTCGGCGACAGCCTCACGCACGGCCGTTACACGCCCGTGCGCTCGTACGGCGCGATGCGGTCCGGCCGCGAGGATATGGGCGGCACCGCGCGGGTCGTCGATGAAAACTTCGGGCAGACCGGGGCCCGCGCCGAACGCGAGCCGGGCCCGTGGGGCGGGATTCCGGGAATCTTCGCGCGCTTCGCCGCCGAAGCCGGACTCGACTACGAGGTTCATCTGGAAGCGATGTCGGCGACGAGTCTCGCGAAACATGACCGCGTCGCATCGGACGTGATCGACCGGCCCACGTGGGATGTGGTGGTCCTGCAGGAACTGAGCGCGAAGCCGCTGCCGTTCGCGCTCACGCACAGCCGCGCCAGCGATCCGGCCGGTTTCCGTGCGAGCGTCGCGAAGCTGGCACGCGGCATTCGTGCGGCGGCGCCGCACGCGCGGGTCTATCTGTATGAAACCTGGCCACGCGCCGATCTCGCGAAAGCGCTGGCGGGCGAGCCGGACAGTGCCGGTTTTCACGCGCGGTACGTCGATCGTCTCGCCGACCTCGTCGCAGCGTATCGCGATGCATACGACGGCGCGCGCCGCACCGATCCGTCGATCGCCGCCGTCGTGCCGGTCGGCCGTGCGTGGCAGCGTGCGTGGACGACCGGCGTCGCCGATCCCGACCCGTATGCGCCGTCCGGCGCGCCGCTGCTGTGGTACGGCATGCGCGCGCAGAACGACCCGCCGATCTCGCGGCCCGATTATCTGCATCCGGGCGTGCTGGGCGCTTATCTGAGCGCGCTCGTGCTGTTTCAGCAGATCGCCGGGGTCGACGTCCGTACGTTCGGCCCGCAGGAGCACGCTGCCGCGCAGCTCGGCATCGCGCCGGACATGGCGTCAAGGTTGCAGGCAGTTGCGTCGGATACGGTCCGCCAGGAACGCGCCGACGCCGGCTCTGCCCCCGCTGTCGATGCCGGTCAGACGGCGGCAGCCGGATGCCCTGAGCCATGCGCGTCGCAATGAGCGGCAACGCGGCGCGCACGGCGCACCACGTCGCGCGGTGGACGCATGACGAATGCGGAGGGCTGAGCCTGCCGCTCCACTCCGTTGCGTAGCGCCGGCCGGTCCCGGCGATGCCGAACCGCTCCGCACGACATCGCGGCCCGCCGAATGCACGCAGTATCACCCATGGTTTTCCCTGCCCTCGTACTTCCGCAGCGGCCTGACCTTCATCCGAAGCCCGCCCGGCGGGCGTTCTGCAGCCTTTCTGCGCAGGAAAGGATGCTTGAAGCATGCGCAATTATCGTGTCGCGCAAATTCGCCGACGATGTTTCGGACGATCGGCGCCACCCGTGCAGCCGGCCTTTCGCGGGCCCGGCGCGCACGCGCGCCGCGTCGCGCGGCCGGATCCGCAAGGCCGGCCGCGAACGGCCGGGCGTCGCGCCACGGCAAATCGATAATCAGGAGACACGATGAACAGCCAATCCCTCGACCTCGGCGGCACCGCGGGTGACCCCGCGTCCGCCGTACCGTCCGCGGCCCGGGCCGGCGCCGGTGCGACGGCCCTGCCCGCCCGCGGCGTCACGCTCGGCGAATTCATGGACGACCTGCCCGTCGGTGCGCTGCACCGCTTCGTCGTCTGGGTGATCGGCGTCGGGCTGTTCTTCGACATGTACGAGATATTCCTCGTCAGCACGATCGGCTCCGCGTTGCAGAACGAATACGGGCTGAGCCGGCAAAGCGCCGATTTCAAGCTGCTGCTGGCCTCGGCATTCATCGGGATGTTCGTCGGCGCGATGTGTCTCGGCAGCCTTGCCGACCGCATCGGCCGGCGCAAGGCGTTCCTGTTGACGCTCGTCTGGTACAGCGCGTTTTCGCTGATCGGCGCGTTCTCCGTGAACGCCGACATGCTGGTCGCATGCCGGTTCCTGACGGGCATCGGCGTCGGCGCGATCTACCCGGTCGCCGACAGCTTCCTGTCGGAAATCCTGCCGAAGGACAAGCGCGGGCGGTTCGCCGCTTGGGGCTATACGACTTCCTACGTCGCGGTGCCGCTGGTCGGCTTCCTCGCGCTGTGGCTGAATCCGCTGCATGTCTCGGGTGTGGCCGGCTGGCGCATCATCCTCGCGATCGGCAGCCTCGGCGCGGTCTACGTGCTGCTGGTCCAGCATCGGCTGCCGGAAAGCCCGCGCTGGCTGCTCGCGCAGGGCCGCGTCGCGGATGCGCATGCCGCGGCGCGGCGCTTCGCGGACAGCGCGGGCGTGCGCGTGCCCGAGCTGTTCGCGGCATCGGCCGAACCGCAGCGGCCGCTGCGCCTCGGCGAGCGCATCGCGCTGCTGCGCCGCCGGCCTTACGGCGCGCGCTACCTGATGCTCGCGGTGTTCCACCTGTTCCAGGGCTTCGGCTATTACGGTTTCGGCACGCTCGCGGGCACGGTCGTCAAGAGCCGCGGGTTCGACGTCACGGACAGCACGCTGTTCATTGCGCTGTCGTTCATCGGTTATCCGATCGGCTCGCTGCTGTCCATTCCGCTGCTGAACTGGATCGAGCGCCGCACGCTCGTGATCGGGTCGATCCTGTCGATCGCCGTGTTCGGGCTGTGCTTCGCGTATTCCGGCAATACGGTGCTGATCGTCTGCTTCGGTTTCCTGACGACCTGCGCGTCGAACGTGTTCAGCAACGCGTATCACGTGTACCAGGCGGAGATTTTTCCGGCACGTGCGCGCTCGACCGCGATCGGCAGCACGTACGCGCTGTCGCGCATCGTCAGCGGCGCGTTGCCGTTCGTGCTGCTGCCGGTGCTGGCCGCACATGGCGCCGGCGCGATGTTCGGCGTGATCTCGGTCGCGCTCGGCATCGTTGCGGTCACGCTGCGCGTGTTCGGGCCGCTGACCTCCCGGCGCAGCCACGACGACATCAACCCGGTATGACACGGCGACCGGCACGGGGCATGCGTATGCGTGCCCCGTGCATCGCGCGTGCGGCGCGCTGTTGAGCGGATTCAGCGTGCCGACATGAAATCGAACAGCTTCGCGATGTCGCTGGTCAGCACGGCGCCTGCCTTCACGCCGACCCACAACGTGCGCGTCGCCCACGCGTCGTCGAGCTTCACGACCCCGAGCCGCGCCGCGCGCTCGCCGGTCACCGCATCGCGCGGCAGCACGCCGATCCCGAGCCCGGCCTCGATCATCCGGCTCACACCGTCGAAATTCGACACCTGGATGCGCAGCTTCAGCGAGCGCTCGGCCGCGAACGCGGCGTCGGTCATGCGCGCGAGCAGCGAACTGCCGTCGCTCAGGCCGACGTAGTCTTCATCGAGCGTATCCGCGAAGCGGATGCTGTCGTGCGCGGCGAAGCGATGCCCGCGCGGCACGAGCAGCACCAGTTCGTCGCGCCGGTACAGGCGGCGTTCGATGCCGGGCGCCGGCACGTTGTCCGCGAACACGCCGAGATCGGCCTTGCCGGCCGCGAGCGCGTCGACGATTTCGTGACTCAGCCGCTCCTCCAGACTGACCTTGATGCCCGGGTTGTCGGTGAGAAACGCGGCGAGATCGGCCGGCAGGAACTGGACGATGGCCGACGTATTGGTCCACACGAGAATGTGGCCGCGCACGCCCGCAACGTAGTCGCTCATCTCGTGCGCCATCCGGTTGACCTGCTCGATCACCCTCGCCGCATGGTCGAGCAGCGCGCGGCCCGCCGGCGTCAGCTCGACGCCGCGCGCATGCCGGACGAACAGCGCGCTGCCGGTCACGCTTTCGAGTTCGGCGATCCGCTTGCTGACCGCGGACAACGTCAGCTGGCCGTGTTCGGCCGCCTTGGTCAGGCTGCCGTGCTCGGCGACGAGCGCGAACACGCGCAGCGACTGCAGATCGAAATGAAGCGGGTTCACCATGATGAAGGTCCCGGGAAGCGCCGTGCGGGGCGCGCGTGCCGCGCCAGGCAGGCCTGAAGCGATCATACGCCCGGCCGCGCGCGGCGCGAAATCACGCAAGGCGACGCAACACGGCGCGGTCAGTGCGGCGCGATCGCCTGCAACGCAGCGAGCATCGCGCTCTCCGGTTTCGCGAGATCGTCGAGCACCGTGAAGTGCTGCATGCCGGGCAGCCATGCGCGCGCGATCCGTTCGCCGGCCGCTTCGCAGGCGTCCGCGTATTCGTGCGCTTGACGCACGAGCTCCGGCAGCTCGGCCGCGCCGACCGCGACGACGGTCGGTGCGCCCGGCCCGATGTGATGCAGCGGGCTGTATGCGGCGATTTCCTGCGCGGTGAGCTTCAGCTTGTCGTCGAGCACGCACAGCGAGATCGGTTCGAGATCGACGAGCGGGCTGATCGCGAGCGCCGACACGACGGCCGGATGCGCGCGATGCACGGCCGTCAGGTGGCCGCCGGCCGAGTGACCGCTCAGATGGATCGGTCGTCCCGCGGTGCCGATGCCGTCGGGGTCGGCCGCGAGATGGTCGAGCAATGCGCCGATCTCGCCGACGATGTCGGTCATCGATGCGGCCGGTGCGAGCGTGTATTCGGCGAGCACGACGTCGAAGCCGCGTGCGAGCGGCCCGGCGGCCGCATACGCGAAATCCTCTTTCGCGCAGTGCTGCCAGTAGCCGCCGTGAATGAACACGAACAGCGGCGCGTCGGCCACGCCGCACCGCAGCCAGTCGAAGCGCTGCGCCGGACGCGCACCGTAACGCAGGTCGCGCTGCCCGGGCGTCGCATCGTAAAGCGCCGCGCTGCGTGCCTGGCAGGACGCGAGCACCGCGGGAAAATCGGGAATGGCTCTCGTGTTCAGGTAGGCGGCGTCGAGCGCCGCGCGGTCCATGCCGCGATAGAGGGTCGTCATTCGGGAAGCGCCTGGTCGGATTGCGGATGCGCGGGACGTTCGCGGTGCCCCGCCACGAAGGCGCCGGACGGGCCGACGCCGTTGCGCCATTATGCGTAGCGCAACCGGCGCCGGCTATCCGGAATCGGCGGGGGCGGCATGCGCCTGTCCGCTTTCGGCGCAGGACTGTCGAGCAGCGCACGCGTCGTGCCGGCGCATGCGCGAACGGGCGGACCGGCGTGACGGATCGGCACTCAGATCAGTTCGGATATCTCGATGAGGTTCAGGTCCGGGTCGCGCACGTACACCGACCGTATTTTCTGCGTCGCGCCGGTGCGCTCGACGGGCCCTTCGACGATCGGCCAGTCGACGCGGCGCAGATGCGCGATCACGTCGTCGAGCGGCACCGACGCGATGAAGCACAGGTCGAGCGCGCCGGGCACCGGCACGTGCGCTTTCGGCTCGAACTCCGCGCCGCGCACGTGCAGGTTGATCTTCTGGTTGCCGAAGCGGAATGCGAGCCGGCCCGCACCGAAGGTTTCGAGCTGCATCTGCAGCACTTCCGTGTAGAAGTGCCTGGTCCGCTCCGGATCGACGCAGGTCAGCACGAGGTGGTCGAGGTGGTCAATCAGTGCCATGTGGTTCGCTCCTGTTTCCACGCGTTCACGAGAAAGCCCGCTGCGCCGGCATGTCGCCGGTTTCGGCGCGCGGCGGCGGATGAAGGTCCGAGCGGCGGCCGGCCTTCAGGATCTGGCTCGGCACGTCATGCCCGATCAGCGCGGGCAGCCGCGCGGCCGCGGCGAGCACGGCCGCGAGGTCGATGCCCGTATCGTAGCCGTCGAGCGCGAGCATGTGGACCAATTCCTCGGTGCACGCATTGCCGGTCGCGCCCGGCGCGTACGGGCACCCGCCGAGCCCGCCGAGCGACGCGTCGAAGCGGTCGATACCGGCGTCGAGCGCGGCGAGCGTGTTGGCGAGCGCCATTCCGCGCGTGTTGTGAAAGTGCAGCGTGAGCTGCAGCGCGCCGAAGCGCTCGCGTGCGCGTTCGGCCAGCTCGCGCACCTGCGACGGGTATGCCATGCCGGTCGTGTCGCACAGCGTGACGCCGTGCACGCCGAGATCCGCGAAGCGCTGCATCCACGCGAGCACGGTTTCCGCGCGCACGTCGCCCTCCATCGGACAGCCCATCGCGGTCGACAGCGACACGTTGATCGCGACGCCCGTGCCGCGCACCGCGTCGATCACGTCGCGCAGCTGCGCGAACGACTGCTCGCGGGTCATCCGCAGGTTCGCGCGGTTGTGGCTCTCGCTCATCGACATCACGAGATTCACCTCGTCGACGCCGCACGACAGCGCGCGCTCCGCGCCGCGCACGTTCGGCACGAGCACCGTGTAGACGACGCCCGGCGCGCGCACGATGCCGTGCATCACGGCCTCCGCGTCGCGCAGCGCGGGGATCGCCTTCGGCGACGTGAACGACGTGACCTCGATCTTCGCGTAGCCGCATGCGCTCAGCGCGTCGACGAGCGCGATCTTGTCGTCGGTGTCGACGAACGCCGCTTCATTCTGGAAACCGTCGCGTGTCGCGACTTCGTGGATGTAGAGTCGTTGGGGAGGCTTGCTCATGTCGTCGTCCCGGAGGCTGGCTGGCCGGTTCAGATCACGCCGCGCGCGCGCCAGTCGTCGCGCGTCGCGGCATCGATGCCGATCGATTCGAGTACCGCATCCGTATCGGCGCCGAGCGCGGGCGCCGGACGCTCGATGCGTCCCGGCGTCGCGCCGAGCTTCGGCACGATGCCGGGCACGAGCACGGGCGTGCCGTCGGGCAGCGCGGCGTCGACGATCATGTCGCGCGCGCGGTAATGCGGATCCGCTGCGATGTCCGCGACGTCGTAGATGCGCCCGGACGGGATACGCGCGTCGTTCAGCGCGGCGAGCACGTCGTCGAGATCGTGTCGCGCGCTCCATTCGCCGATCGCCGCGTCGATGCGCGCGACCTGCGCGACGCGTCCGTCGTTGTGCGCGAGCGCCGGATCGTGGCCGAGATCGGGGCGCCCGATCAGTTCCATCAACCGCCGGAAGATGCTGTCGCCGTTGCCGGCGATCAGCGCGTACTTGCCGTCGCGGCAACGGTACGCGTTGGTCGGTGCGATGCCGGGCAGGCTGCTGCCGGCCGCCTCGCGCACCGCGCCGAACGCCGCGTATTCGGGCAACAGGCTTTCCATCATGTTGAACACCGATTCGTACAGCGCGACGTCGACGACCTGCCCTCGGCCGCCCTGCTGTTCGCGATGGCGCAGCGCGAGCAGGACGCCGATCACGCCGTGCAGTGCCGACAGCGAATCGCCGAGCGACACGCCGACACGCACCGGCGTGCGGCCGGGCTCGCCGGTCAGGTGGCGCAGGCCGCCCATCGCCTCGGCGATCACGCCGAAGCCGGGGCGGTCGCGATACGGGCCGGTCTGACCGAAGCCCGATACGCGCAGCATCACGAGCCCCGGGTTGATCGCGGACAGCGTCTCCCAGCCGAGCCCCCAGCCTTCGAGCGTGCCGGGCCGGAAATTCTCGATCAGCACGTCGGTCTCGGCGACGAGGCGGCGCACGACGTCCTGCCCTTCCGGCGTGCGCAGGTCGAGCGCGAGCGAGGTCTTGTTGCGCGACTGCGCGGCCCACCAGACCGACGTGCCGTCGTGCAACAGCCGCCATTTGCGCAGCGGATCGCCGACGCCGGGCGGCTCCACCTTGATCACGTCCGCGCCAAATTCGGCGAGCATCCGGCCCGCGAACGGCCCGGCGATCAGTTGGCCGAGTTCCAGCACGCGGATACCGTCCAGGGGGCGCGTCATGGTTGTCTCCGAAGAAATCGCGTTGTCGATGACGGCGATCATGACGACGTTCGCGTTCGGCGAAAATCGATCGATGCTCAACCAGCCTTTCCCGAACGGAAAGGCACGCATGGCGGCGAGCCGCGGCACGTCGTGACGATGGATCGAGCGGGGAGAAAGACGCGACGACGCATTGCGGACAGGACGCCGCGGCGGAATCGGAGAATCGGGGAAGCGGAGAAGCGGGGTTTCAGGCGCTGCGCGGCGGGCACCGGCATGCGCGGGTGCGCGATGCGCACCGCCGACGCGTGTCGGCCATCGGCCGCGCGTCGGCGGGAATCAGCGGCGCTGCGTCAATGCGAGACGAGGCTCAGTAAGCGGACATCTCGACGCAAGGATCGACCTTGGACGGCGAGCAGATGACCGAATACTTGGCGCTTTCGCGCATCAGCGCTTCGCCTTCGTGCAGCGCGATCTTGATCTCGGGGTGACGCTCGTACGCGAGGAATGCGGAGCAGAAGACCGCGGACATCACGACCAGGGAAAACACGAATTTTTCAAGGGATTGGAAACGTTCGGGCATGGTTCGACCTTTCTTCTAGCCCGGGATTATATCTCGAATTAAGGGTTTTCCCTATATGTCGACCCGCATACCGAGGATGGCTTCGACCGATGGCAGGCGGTGTTTGCGCCCTTTTTCACCGTGACACAGGGTTCGAGCATCGGACAAGACGAAGGGACTGTCGCCTTCAACGGAACGCAGGCGACGGTTCGGCACGCATCGTCCGCACGGCATTTCGGCAGGAGCGGCGACGAAGCCCGTCGCCGGCGCGTCATTGCGGTGCCGATGCACCGCTGGCCGCGTTGCCCGGCCATGCCTTGCCGATCTTGTCGATCAGCGACTTGGCGGCGCCGGTCGCGATGGCGGCGTCGACGCCCGAGGTCTGCCACGAACCGTCGGCGGCCTGCACGAAGGTCAGGTTCGCACGCGACGGCGTGTAATCGCTGTTGCGCCACGTGATCACGACGTCGCACGCGTAGGTGCGTTCGCCGGTCTTCCTGCAGTCGCCGTCGGGCTTCGCCGAGATCACGTCGGCCGACACGGGCAGCGGCTGGCCGAACAGCGCGTTCAGGCCGCCGTGGTTTTCCGCTTCGAGCGCGCGGCGCACCGCGGCATCGACGTCGCTCGATCCGGGGCCGTCGTGGAGCAGGTGGCAGGCGGCGAGCAGCGTGGCGGCACAGCCGAGCGTCAGCAGCGTGGGAAACTTCATGGAACTCCGCGAATCGGGTGAACGTCGGGCGGCATGCGGCGATGGCCGTTTAAGCATCGCCGAGCCGGTATGCCGCGTAGTCTGCAACGTCCGCGCGTGGTTCGCGGTATCCATTTGTAACCAATTGCACGGACGGCAGGAACGGCGCGAGCGCCCCGCTGCCCCGCCGCTTTCGTGCGCGGCTACTGCCGCTCCTGCTTCACGCGACTCACGAGCTGCGTCGGGCTCACGAACTGCAGCGCGATCACGACCCACACGAGCGTGATGGCCATGTAGATCATCGCCATCGCGTCGATCGACTGCGGTGCGCGCACGCCGGTCGAGAACACCGCGTAATACAGCGCGACGACGAGCGTCTGCGTGCTCGGGCCCGCGGTGAAGAAGGTCAGCTCGAACATCCCGATCGTGCGCACCAGCACGAGCAGCCCGGCCGCGAGCATGCCGGGCACCAGCAGCGGCAGCAGCACGTAGCGGAAATAGCGCCACGTGTTCGCGCCGAAGATGCGCGCGGCGGCTTCGAGATTCGGATCGATCTGCTCGATGAACGGCGTCATCACGAGGATCACGAACGGCAGCGCCGGCACGAGGTTCGCGAGGATCACGCCGGGCAGCGTGCCGGCGAGCCCGACCTTGTACATCACGGTCGCCATCGGGATCCCGTACGTGACGGGCGGCACCATCAGCGGCAGCAGGAACACCAGCAGCGCGAAGCGCTTGCCGCGGAACTGCACGCGCGCGAGCGCATAGGCGGCCGGCACGCCGAGCGCGACCGACAGCAGCACGACCGCGCCGACGACTTCGACGGTCACCCACAGCACGCTGGCGAGCTGGAAGTCTTCCCACGCCTTCGCATACCAGTGCAGCGTGAAGCCCTGCGGCAGCGGCGTGCCGAACCAGCGCGTCGCGACCGAGTTGACCGCGACGGTCGCGATCAGCAGCATCACGTTCAGCAGGAAGAACGCCATCAGCCCCCACACGAGCGCCTTCCACGCGCGGCCGGCGAGGCTGTCGCGCAGTTTCCGCGGCTTCATCGCGTTGACGGGCTGCGCGCCGGGCGGGCTGTGCTTCGGCGGCCATGCCGGCGACGCATGATTGTCGGTCGCCATCAGCCCTTGCCTCCCGTGACCGGACCGGTATAGAAGAAGCGGCGCGCGCCGAGCATCGACGCGACCACCAGCAACTGCACGAAGCCCATCACGATCGCGATCGCCGATGCGAGCGAATAGTCGTAGCTCTCGAACGCGGCTTCGGCGGCCGCGATCGAGATCACGCGCGTCGGCCCGGCCGGCGCGCCGAGCAGCACGGCCGACGGGAACACCGAGAACGCCTGCACGAACGACAGACATGCGGCCATCGTGAGCCCCGGCACGAGCAGCGGCAGGTAGATCCGCCGGAACTGCTGCCACGGGTTCGCGCCGAGCGTCGCCGCGGCGCGCGCGAGCGTCGGGTCGATGCCGCTGATGTACGACAGCATCAGCAGGAACGCGAACGGAAAACCCGACACGATCAGCGACAGCAGCACGCCCCAATAATTGTGCGTGAGGCGCACTTCGTCCGTGTACAGGTGCAGCCCCTGCAGCGCCTGCGGAAACCAGCCGTTCGGTCCGAAATACGTGAGCATCCCGTCGGCGACGAGCACCGTGCCGAGCGTGACGGGAATCACGAGCAGCGTCGTGACGAACTTCTGGTACGGCGAGTTGCGGCGCAGCGCGAACGCGACGGGCACCGAGATGCCGACGTTGATCAGCGTCGCCGGCACCGCGAGCTTCAGCGTGACGAGCACGGTCGGCCACATCGCGGTGTCGGTGAAGAACTGCACGTAGTTCGCGAGCGCGCCGCCGCCGTTCATCGGCTGGAACGACAGGACCAGGCCGTACGCGAACGGATAGATGAACAGCGCGACGATGAACGCGAGCGCCGGCGTGACGAGCCACGCCTTCGCGTCGCGCGGCGCGCCGCCGGTCGCGAGCGTGCTCATGCGGCCTCCGGGCGGCGCGCGGCCGCGCACGCGGCGCGGCGGCCGTTCATTGCGCGTCTCCCGCATAGACGAGCGTGCGCGCCGGCGCGACGCGCAGCCGCAACCGCTCGCCCTCCGCGAATTCGCCGGCGACCCGCGCCCAGATCGGCCCGAACGGCGTGATCGCGCGGATGAGTGAGTCGCGGCCGCCGTATTCGACCGTTTCGACGGTCGCATCGAATGCGTTGTCGGCCCCTTCTTCCGCCCGCTCGATGTCGTCGGGGCGCAGCGCGACCACGACGTCCTTGCCGTCGAAACCGGCCATCGGCACGCCCGCGATGCGCACGCCCGCCGCGGCGACGTTCACGCAGTCGCCGGCCATCCCTTCGAGCGTGAACGGCAGCACGTTGCGATAGCCCATGAAGCGTGCGACGTGCAGGTTGTGCGGGCGCGTGTACACGTCTTTCGGCGACGCGACCTGCTGCACGACGCCCTCCTTCATCACGACGATCCGGTCGGCCATCGACAGCGCCTCGTCCTGGTCGTGCGTCACGTAGATCGTCGCGCGTTCGAGCTGCGTGTGGATGCGGCGGATCTCGGCACGCATCTCGATGCGCAGCTTCGTGTCGAGGTTCGACAGCGGCTCGTCCATCAGCACGAGCGGCGGCTCGATGACGATCGCGCGCGCGATCGCGACGCGCTGCTGCTGCCCGCCCGACAGTTGCCCGGGCAGCTTGCCCTCGTGGCCGACGAGCTGCACGAGTTCGAGCGCCTGCTGCGCGCGCCGCCGCGTTTCCTGCTTCGGCACGCCGCGCATCTTCAGCCCGAAGCCGACGTTTTCGAGCACCGACATGTGCGGAAACAGCGCGTAGTTCTGGAACACCATGCCGAAGCCGCGGCGCTCGGGCGGCAATACGTCGATGCGCGTATCGTCGAGCCAGATGCCGCCGCTCGTGAGCGGCTGCAGCCCGGCGATGCAGTTCAGCGCGGTCGACTTGCCGCAGCCCGACGGGCCGAGCAGCGCGATGAACTCGCCGCGCCGGATGTCGAGATCGAGCCCGTTCAGTGCGGCGACCTGCGCGCCCTCCGCATTGGTGAAGCTGCGGCACACGCCGTCGAGCCGCAAGCGTTCGAAACTGTGCTTCATTACGCGAACTCCGTCGGCGCGGGCGCCGCGGCGCCCGCGGGTTCATGCGTCATTTCGACTTCTGCGAACCGATCTCGCGGTCCCACTTCTGGAACGCGGCGACCATCGCCTGCGCGTTGAGCGGCTGCACGTGCGGCCGATCCGCGAGCAGCTTCGCGTACTCGGGGCGGCCGAACTTCCGGATCACCTCCTGGCTGTGCGCGGGCGCCATCTCGAGCGTCACGCCCTTCACCGCCGGGCCCGGATAGAAGTAGCCGTCGTCGTAGGTCATCGCCTGCTGCGCCGGTTCGAGCAGGAAGTTCATCAGCTTGAACAGCACGTCGAGCTTGTCCTTCGCGACGCCCTTCGGAATCACCATGAAGTGCGCGTCGTTGACCCACGTCATGTTGTCGAATGCCTGGACCCGGAAGTCGGCCGGCACGATGCCGAGCGCGCGCGGATTGAGGTCCCAGCCGGTCACGGTCACCGTCATGTCGCGCGTGCCTTCGCCGAGCTCCTTCATCACGGCCGACGTGCCGCCCGGGTAGTACGGCACGCAGTCGTTGAGCTGCTTCAGGAACGCCCAGGTCTTGTCCCAGCCGTTGATCGGGTCTTGCGGGTTCTTGTCGCCGAGCACGTACGGCAGCCCCATCAGGAAGGTGCGGCCGGGGCCCGAGTTCGCCGGGCGCGCGTAGATCAGCTTGTTCGGATGCGCCTTGCACCACGCGAGCAGCTGCTCGGGCGTCTTCGGCGGATCGCTGACCTTCGCCGGGTTGTATTCGAGCAGCGGGCCGGCCGGCATGTAGGTCACTTCGAGACCGAAGCCCTGCGCGAGATCCTGCATCTTGCGCGGGCCGGGCGCGTATTTGTCGAGCACGCCGGGGAACGCGCCCGCGCTGTCGGGCAGCAGCTTTAGCCACAGGTTCTGCTCGATGCCGGCGGCCAGCGCGTCGGTGCCCGTCAGCACGAGGTCGATGTCGGCCCGTCCCGCGGCCTGCATCGCCTTGATCTTGCCCGGCAACTGTGGCGCGGGCGCGTTCGTGAACGTGACGTTCGAGACGAGATTCGGATTCTTTTCCTTGAACGCCTCGATGGCCTTCTGCGTGAGCTGCAGGTTGCCCGCGACGTCGACGACATTCAGCGACACGGGAGCCGCGACGGCGGCCGCGGCCGGCAGCGTCAGGCCCAGCGCCAGGGCGATCCGGCGGACACGGCGCGCGATCGTGGTGGTGTTCATGTCTCCTCGCTTCGGTCGGTGGATGGGACCGTTCTTTCGGGAAATCATGACGGCGTTATACGATGTCGGTCAACAAAAAACCGACCCGCGCGGGGCGGGAATTTCCCTAACAAAAACCTTCCGTTTGTCGAGGATGTGCTTGTTGGCCAATGCGACGGATACGTCGCATGTTAGGACGTCGTATATCAACGGACGCCGAACCGGAATCGGTTCGGACGGACGCGCCGGCATGAAAAGCGTGCGCGGCGCGTTGCGGACGGCGCTCAGGCCGCACGGAGCGCGATCACCTCCCCGATCAATCGCTCCGCATCCTGCCATTCGCCGAAACCCGAAGCCGGGTTCAGGTGTCCGACTTCGCCGAGATCGACGAGCCGGCTGCCCCACCCGGCTGCCAGCGCCTGCGTGCGTTCGAATCGCGCGAGCGGATCGTTGCGGCTCGCGGCCACGATGCTCGGAAACGGCAGCGGCCGGGTCGGCACCGGCGTCCAGCCGTGCGCGTCGAGCGCATCCGGTGTCGGATAGCCTGCGGGCATCGGCGTATCGAGATCGGCCGGTGCGGCGAGCAGCGCGCCGTCGATGGCCCGCGTGGCCTGCAGCGCCCAATGCACGGTGATCATCACCCCCGCGCTGTGCGCGACGAGGATCACGGGGCCGTCGATCGCGGCCAGCGCCGCATCGAGCGCTGCGACGCGCGCGGCGCGGCTCAGCTTGTCGGCTTCGAGCGGCGCGACGGCGCGGGCGTTCGGCAGGCGCCGTTGCAGATGCGTCTGCCAGTGATCTTCGACGTGATCGCGCAAGCCGGGCACGATCAGGATGGTGGGCGCGGTCGCCAGGGTCATGCTGCCTCCGGGAGGGTTCGGTTCAGGAAAGATGTGACGCGCGTCGTTCGCGTTCGACGCGCGCGAGATCGGCCGCATAGCTCGCGCGTCCGATCGCGAACAACGCGGCGGCCGCGAGCGGCACGGCGGGAATCCATTGCAGTGCGCCGACGAGGCCGGCGCGATCGGCGACCCACCCCGTCAGCAGCGGGCCCGGCGCCATGCCGAGCAGGTTGTTGGCGAGCGTGAGCGTGGCGAACGCCGATGCGTGGATCGCGGCCGGCGTGAGGTTCGCGACCATCGCGCCCGATGCGCCCGACGCACCCGCGCCGACCAGCATGCCCGCGCAGATCAACGCGAGTTGCAGCGGCCCGGGCGGCAGCCGGAACGCGATCGCGAGGCACACGCCCGTCAGCACGCAATACGCGATCGCGGTCAGCCATTTGCGCGAGCCGTCGGCGCGTCCGACGCGGTCGGTGACGATCCCGCAGCCGACCATCCCGACGCCCGACAGCAGCACGAAGCCGGCCGCAAGCACGGCGGCACGGTCCGGCGCCATCGCGTAATAGCGGTTCAGGTAGCTCGGCAACCAGGCGAACAGCGCGCCGGGCACGAACAGGTGCAGCCCGCTGCCGACATACGCGCAGATCACCGAACGGGATGCGAACAGCCCCGACATCAGCGCGCGCACGTTGCCGCGCAGGTCGCGCGGCGCATCGGCATGGGGCCGGCACGGTTCGACGCGGCATGCCGCGAGCCGCCGTTCGGTGACGATGCCGCGGTACGCGACGAGCAGCACGATGCCGAGCGCGGCCATCACGCCGAACGACCAGCGCCAGCCGAGATGCGCGCCGACGAGACCGCCGAGCGCCATCCCGAACACGGAGCCGAACGCGCCGCCGGCCATGAACGCGCCGGTCAGCGTCGCACGCAGGCGCGCCGGAAAGATGCTGAGGATCAGCGCGACGCCGACGCTGCCGTACGCGGCTTCGCCGAGGCCGACGAGCCCGCGCGCCACGAGCATTTCGGCGTAGTTGGTCGACAGCGCGCAGCCGAGCGTCGCGACGCTCCACAGCGCGGCCATCAGCACGATGCTGCGCACGCGGCCGAAGCGGTCGGCGAGCACCGACAGCGGAAACGTCAGCAGCCCGACGAGCAGCGCGACGACGCCGGACAGCGAGCCGAGCTGCGTGTCCGACAGCCCCCACGCGTGCTTGAGCAGCGGAAACACGGCATTGAGCACCTGCCGCGACATGTAGTCCGACAGCAGCAGGCCGACGGTCAGCCCGAACACGAGCCAGGCATAGGCCGGCGCGCGCCGCCCGGTGGCCGCCACGTCCTGCAGCGACGGCTCGACGTGATGAATCAGCATGCGTGTCTCCTCCGGCGCCGGTGCGGCAATGCGCCGGCGCGGCTTGCGCGGCCCCGCTCCGTTCGTCGGAGCTTGCCTCGCGCACCGCGCGAGGATGGGTGCCGCGCCACATCGATCGGCGGGCGGCGCGGGCGCGCCGCCCGGATGCGCGGTGCGTCAGGCCGCGCGCAGCGGCACGCTCAGCTGGCCGGGCCGGCGGTTCGGCGCCATCCCGAGCTGCGCGAGCGTTTCGTCGACGCCGTCGTACTGCACGCCGATCCGGTAGATCGCCTTCGCCTCCTTGCCGGTCGCGATATCGCGGCCGAGTTCGCGCGCGATCCGCACGCACTGCTCGACCTGCTGCACCGACGTCATCCGGTTGCCCTTCTGGTCGATGATCGTGTCCTCGATCCCGCAGCGCGGATGCAGCCCCAGCGCCATCGCGACGGTGTTGATCGGCAGCACGTTCTTCATCAGCGATTCGAGCGTGATGCACGCGCCGTCCGGGCAGCGCCGCACGAATTCCATGAAGTTGTACGGATTCGGGCCGTCGAAGCCGCCGCCGATGCCGACCCACGTGACGTTCAGCGGGCCGCGATACACGCCGCGGCGGATGATCCGCTCGAGCGTCTCGAGCGCGTGCATGCCGGTGAGCTGGAAATGCGGCTGGATGCCGGCCGCCTGCAGCCGGCGCAGATGCTCGTCGACCCAGCCGGGGCCGGCCGGCACGGTCATCTCGCGGTATGCGTCCCACAGCGCCGCCTCGTTCAGCGACGTGCCGGCGATGTCCTTGCGGTTCATCAGCTCGGTGATGTTCATCTGCACGGTGTTGATCGCGACCGTCACCTGGTCGGGCTTCGGCGTCAGCTCGGCGAGCATGTGGCGCGTGTCGTCGGACAGCCATTTCGCTTCCGCGCCGTCGCCTTCCGGCGCGAACGAGATCGAGCCGCCGACCTGCAGGATCATGTCGGGCACCGCCTCGCGCAACCGGCCGAGCAGCTCGTTGAATTTCGACAGCCGCTTGCTGCCCTTGCCGTCGAGCTCGCGCACGTGCAGGTGCAGCACCGTCGCGCCCGCGTTGTAGCAGTCGACGGCCTTCTGCACGTGCTCGTCCATCGTCACCGGAATGTCTTCCGGGAAATCCGCGGGCATCCATTCGGGGCCGTACGGCGCGACCGTGATGACTACCTTGTCCTGGTTTTCCGGGTGCAGCGAATCGTCGAGAAATTGCATGTCGTCCTCCAGATGGAATCGTTGTGTTCGGGGCGTACGGGCGTGCGTGTCCCGTCGCGCCGGGCGGCAGGCCCGGCGTGTTGCATGGGGTTTCAGGAACCGGTTAAGGCGCGGGCGCGTTCAGATCAGAACGGCACGTCGCCGACGATGCCCGCGCGCTCCATCTTGCGCACGCAGGGCGGGTAGTCCATCACCGCGTAATGCTGCGTGGCGCGGTTGTCCCAGATCGCGACGCTGTTCTTCCTCCAGCGCCAGCGCACCTGGTATTCGGGGATATACGCCTGGCCGATCAGGTATTGCAGCAACTGGCCGGCGCCGGGGTTCGCGTCCTGCCCGTAGCGCACGCGCCCGGGCGTGTGGAAGTTCGTGAAGTGCGTCGTGAACGCGTTCACGTACAGCACCTTCTCGCCCGTTTCGGGATGCGTGCGCACGACCGGATGCTCGGCGTCCGGATACTGCGCCTTCAGCGCGAGACGCTTGTCGATCGGCATCGCCGCGCCGAAGCTCGCCTCGATGCTGTGACGCGCGCGCAAGTCCGCGATCTGCTGCTTCACGTGTTCCGGCAGATGCTCGTACGCGAGCACCATGTTCGCCCACATCGTGTCGCCGCCAACCGGCGGACCGTCGATGCAGCGCAGCACGCAGCCGAACGGCGGCGCCACGCGCCAGCTCGCATCGCTGTGCCACGCATTCTCGTAGCGGTCGTTCGGCTGGTCGGGCGACTTGTAGATCCGCACGAGCCCCGGGTGCTCGGGGTCGCTGCCGGCGACCGGATGATCCTCGAGCTCGCCGAAGCGGCGCGCGAACGCGACGTGCTCGGCGCGCGTGATGTCCTGGTCGCGCAGGAACAGCACGCGATGACGCAGCAGCTGCGCGCGGATCTCGGCGAACAGGCCGTCGTCGTGCACGGCGTCGGCGAGGCTCACGTCCAGCAACTCCGCGCCGATCGCACAGGTCAGGGGTTCGACTCGCATGCGCGTCTCCTCAGACGATGAATACCGACGAGCCGGTCGTCTTGCGCGATTCCAGGTCGCGGTGCGCCTGCGCCGCGTCCTGCAGCGCATAACGCTGGTTGATCTCGATCCGGATGCGGCCGGCCGCGACGTGCGCGAACAGTTCGCCGGCCAGGTCGTTCTTCTCGGCCGGATCGGCGATGTAGTCGGCCAGCGCCGGGCGCGTCAGGTACAGCGAGCCCTTCATCGCGAGGCGCTGCGGGTCGAACGGCGGGATCGGGCCCGACGCCGTGCCGACGCAGACCATCAGCCCGCGCCGCTTCAGCGAATCGAGCGAGCCTTCGAAGGTGTCCTTGCCGACGCTGTCGAACACGACGTCGACGCCGACGCCGTCCGTCAGTTCGCGCACGCGTTTCGCGACGTCCTCGCGGCTGTAGTCGATCGTGTGGTCGCAGCCGTGTGCGCGGGCGACCGCGGCCTTGTGTTCGCTCGACACGGTGCCGATCACGGTGAGCCCGAGCAGCTTCGCCCATTGCGACACGATCAGCCCGACGCCGCCCGCGGCCGCATGCAGCAGGATCGTGTCGCCCGGCGCGAACGCGTGGATGCGGCGCAGCAGGTAGGCCGAAGTCAGCCCGCGCATCGTCATCGCCGCGGCCGTTTCGCATGCGATGCCGGCGGGCAGCTTCACGAGCGGCGCGGCCGGAATCAGCCGTTCGGTGCTGTACGCGCCGAGCGTGTTGAGGAAGCCGGTGTAGGTCACGCGATCGCCGACGGCGACGTTCGTCACGCCGGGGCCGACGGCCTCGACCACACCGGCCGCCTCGACGCCGATGCCCGCCGGCAGCGGAACCGGATACAGGCCGCTGCGGAAGTACGTGTCGGCGAAATTCAGGCCGACGGCCTCGTGCCGCAGGCGAACCTGCCCGGCGCCCGGCTCGCCGACTTCGACCGCTTCCCAGCGCAGCACGTCGGGGCCGCCGGTTTCGTGGAATCGCACTGCATGTGCCATCGTGTTCTCCGTAAGTATTCAGTCGGATGCGCGTCACGCATCGTCGGATTCGTCCGCGCCCGGCGTCGTCGCGGCTGTGCCGCTCGCCGGGGGCGCGTCCAGTTCGTTCCAGTCTGCGTCGCCCAGATAGCGCCGCGCGGCCGGGAAAATCACGCCTTCGATGCGCCCCATCTGCTCGAACGCACCGCGCGCATAGTCGGCGAGCGCGGCATCGAACGCGGTCGACGGCAACCCGTCGGCGGCGAGCCGCGCCAGCGCGTCGAGCGCGTGCGCATCGCGGCGCCGCTGGCGGTCGAGCTCGTCGAGTTCGGCCGCGGTGCTCTCCGCCCGCATGCGCAATGCCGCGAACAGGCGTGCTTCGGCGGACGCGCCGAAGCGTGCGTTCTGCAGCGCCGCGAGCGATGCCAGCGCCGCCGGCGTGCCGCCCGCGTCGCCGGTCGGCCGCGTTGCCGCGTCCGGGCTGTCGCTCGCGATCGTCAGCGCCCGCAGCTGCTCGCCGAGCGCACGATGCGCCGCGAGACAGCGGGCCATCACGCGCGCCTCGGCCGGCGCACGCCGTGCCGGGCACACGAGCACCGGCACGCCGCTCGTCGCCAGCAGCACCCGCCGTTGAGCGGTCGCGGCAGCATCGGCATCGTGCGACAGCGCCGCGACGGCGATCAGGTCGCAGCCGAGCTCGCCGGCGAGCGTGGCCGGCGAGGCGTCGCCGGCCCCCGGATGGCCGGCCCCCGCGATCGCATGGGACAGGCCCTGCGCCCGTGCGGCGGCTTCCACTTTCGCACCGTGTTCCGGCATCCGCGCTCCGGATAAACGCGAGTCAGGCGCGGCGGCGGACAGCACGAACGTGACCCGCGCGCCGACCGCACGCGCCAGTTCGAGCGCATGGCCGATCGCATCGATGCCGCCGGGCACGCCGTCGACCGTCACGAGCAGATGGCGATACATCGTGCCGCTCCGCTTATCCGGCGCTCGGTGCGCTGCGTCGCGCGCCGGTCGATACGATGTTCATGGTCCCTCCTCGTTGCATTCGTCGGTTGCGTTCGTCACGCATCGGAACCCATGCTATCGACCGGGCGGCGGTGCGGCCCCACTCGTCGCGGGGGGGATTGACGCGCGAACGCGGTTCGGTCGATCCTTCCCCCCACGCCCACCCCGGACGCTGGCCCGCACGGCATCGCCGGATTCCGACTCCTGCCCCGATGGCCCACCCACCCGATCGCGCCGACGCGCCCCCCACCGAACTCGTGCTGAAGACGACCGCGCCGCGCGTGCCGGCGCAGTTGCTCGCGCGTGCGCGGCTGAGCCTTGCCGCGCCGGCGTTCGACGCGCGGCCCGTCACGCTCGTGCAGGCGCCGGCCGGCTACGGCAAGACCTCGCTGCTCGCGCAATGGCGGCGCGAATCCCTCGCGCTCGGCCGCGCGGTCGTGTGGCTGTCCGCCGACGAGCGCGACGACGCACCGCGCCTGCTGCAGGGGCTCGTGCAGGCGGTGCGCACCGGTTGCGCGCGGCCCGGCTTCGGGCGCCTGATTCCGGACGGCGCGGCCCGCGCGCTGGAAGGACTGACCGCCTGGCTGGCCGAAGTCGCGCAACTGTCGATCGACGCGCTGCTGATCGTCGACGACGCGGAGCGGCTGCCGCCCGCCGGGCTCGACGCGCTGACCTACGTGCTGCACAACGCGCCGCAGAACCTGCGGGTGGTCGTCGCGGCCCGCCGCGGGCTCGATCACGCGGCCGGCGACCTGCTCGCCGGCGGGCAATGCACGCTCGCGGGCCCCGACTGGCTGCGCTTCACGCTCGACGAGACGATCGCGCTGGTCGGCGCGCGCTTTGCGCAGCGGGTCGACGCCGATGCGTGCGCGCGCCTGTTCGAACGCGTCGACGGCTGGCCGCTCGGGCTGCAGCTCGCGATGGCCGCGATGGCGCGCTCGGCCGATCCGCGTCAGGCCGTCGACGCGCTTGCCGCGCGGATGGACGGCACCCGCGACCGGCTCGTCGAGCTGCTGCTCGCGAATTTGTCGGCCGACGACACCGCGTTCCTCACGCGCACGAGCGTCGCCGATCGCCTGCATCCGTCGCTGTGCGCCGCGCTGCTCGACGACGCAAACGCCCCCGACCGGCTCGCGCGGCTCGCACGCGACACGCCGCTGTTCATCGCGTCCGACGATTCCGACTGGTGCCGGCTGCATCCGCTCGTGCGCGATACGTTGCGCGACCGCCTCGCGGCGAGCCCCGACGCCGAGCGCAGCGCGCTGCACGCGCGCGCGGCAGCGTGGCTCGACGCGCACGGGATGACGGAGGAAGCCGCGCGCCACGCGTACGCGGCCGGCCAGTTCGACACGGCATACGCGCTTGCGCAGCGCTGCCTCGAGGACGCGATCAAGCAGGGCCGCATCAACGACGTGCTCGACTGGCTCGCGCTGCTGCCCGACGCGGAACTCGACAAGCGCCCGACGCTGCGGATCGCGGTCGCCTGGGCGCTGGCACTCGGCGAGCGCCATGTCGAGGCGCGGCGCCAGATCGCCGGTATCCTGGCCGATGCCGGCACGCCGGCCGCGATGCGCTACGAATGCGCGCTGATTCTCAGCGCGGCGGCCTATTACGCGGATGAAATCGACCGGTTCGTCGAGCTGTTCGAACCGTGGGCCGACTTCGCGCCGCCCGCGGCGACGTGGCTCGCGCAGATGCATGCGAACCGCCTGTCGGCGCGCGCGATCATCGTCGGCGAACCGGCGCAGGCACGCCGCTTCCAGCAGGCCGCGCCGCGCGGCGAGACGGCGGCCGGATTCGGCTACGTCGCGCGCTGGGGCGAACTGATCACCGGCCTGAGCTACCTGCGCGAAGGCCAGATCCGGCTCGCGGACGACGCGTTGTCGCCGGCACTCGCGCGCGCGGAAGCCGACCTCGGGCGCCGCCATCCGCTGACCTGCATGCTCGCGGCGATGTGCGCGGCGATCGCGTACGAGGCCGATCGCGTCGACCAGGCCGCCGCGCTGCTCGCGAACCGGCTCGACGTGCTCGAGCACGCGGGCACGCCCGACACCGTGCTGCTCGGCTACCGGACGGCCGCGCGCATCGCGCTGCTGCACGGCGTCGAGCACCGCGCGATCGACCTGCTCGAGGCGCTCGACGCGATGGGTGTCGCGCGCCGGCTGCCGCGCCTGTCGGTCGCGAGTCTCGCCGAGCAGGTGCGCATTCACGCGGCCCGCTATCGCGAGGCGACCTGCCATGCGCTCGTGGAACGGATCGATGCGATCGCCGCGGCGGAGTTTCCGTCGCACGGGCCGCTGTGGCGACGCCCCGTCGTGCTGCTGCAGGCGACGGCGCATGCGGGCGCCGCGCTTGCCGCGCGCCGCTGGGACGATGCGTGCGCGGCGCTCGACGAAGCGGCGGTGCTGGCGCGCGAGATGAGCATGGGACGCGAGCGCATCGAGATCATGGCGCTCAGCGCGTTTGCGCTCGAACAGTCCGGGCACGGCGGCCGCGCGCTGCTCGACGAGGCGATGAACCTCGCGGACATGTTCGGCCTCACGCGCACGCTCGCCGACGCGCATCCGGCCGTCGCCGACTGGGCGCGCCGCCTCGGCGACGAAGCGGCCGCGGGCGACGGCCCCGTGCGGCCCGCGCAGCCGCAGCCGCGCATCGTGCCGCCCGCGCCACGCAGCCCGGCGAGCCCGCGCGCGGTGCCGAGCGTCGTGCTGACGCCCAAGGAACGCGCGATTCTCGAACTGCTCGCGCGCAACCTCTCGAACAAGGAGATCGCGGTGGCGCTCGCCGTCGGCGAGGAAACCGTGAAGTGGCACCTGAAGAACCTGTTCGGCAAGCTCGACGCCAGCTCGCGCAAGCACGCGGTGCGCCGCGCGCTGGTGCTCGGATTGCTCGAAAGCGCGCCTTGAACGCCGCCTGCGCACGTCCGTAGCGGCCTTGCCCGGCCGTCGACGGCCACCTCGTCGCCGGCCGCTCTTCGATTCTCCGCAACCCTGCCCCCCGCGCATGGGGGGGAGCGGCCGCGCGTCGTTGCGTAACCTTTCCGCACGGCTCGCACCGGCGTCGCCTCACGCGCCTTCCCGCCTGCCTCGATGCTTCCCCCGCTCTACCCGCCCGGGCTCGATCCCGTGCGGTCCATTACGATCCTGGAGACTTCGATGAAGACGAAACTGGCCGCGCTCGCGGCGCTTGCCGGCTGTTCGGCGCTCGCGCATGCGCAATCCTCCGTCACGCTGTACGGCGTGGTCGACACGGGCCTGCTGTACCAGAGCACGTCGGCCGCGTCGTTCGGCCCGAAAGCGCCGAACACCGGCAAGGTGTTCCGCATGAAGGACGGCGGCATCTATTCGAGCTTCTGGGGTATCAAGGGCAGCGAGGACCTGGGCGGCGGCTACAAGGTCAACTTCAAGCTGCAGGGTTCGTTCGACAGCGGCACCGGCAAGATGCAGCTGAGCGACACGCCGGGCGCCGTCGCGATCTTCAACCAGGTGGCGTCGCTCGGCGTGTCGGGGCCGTTCGGCACGTTCACGGCCGGCCGCCAGATCGTGCCGATGATCTATGCGATGGCCGACACCGACGTGCGCAACGCGCAGTTCTTCGGCAGCGTGCTGACCGCGTGGCTCGGCCTGAACACCGCGGCCGGCTGGCCGGGAACGAGCACCAACGGCGCGATCGGCGCGCTGTACGACAGCAATGCGCTGGTGTATCAGTCGCCGACGTTCGCGGGCGCGTCGATCGCGCTCGAATACGCACCCGGCGGCGTCGCCGGGCAGTTCCAGGGCGGCACGCGCGAGTCGGTCGTGCTGCGTTACTCGAACTACGGGCTCAATGCATCGGCCGTCTACTACAACGGTCACGACACGAATCCGGCGCCGGGTGTCGCGCCGACCGGCGTCGACAACAACCGCTTCGTCTACGTCGGCGCGAGATATACGATCCGCGATTTCTCGGTGTCGGCGTCGTACGGCAACGGCCGGAATCCGTCGCATGCGGACAAGGTGAACCTCGACATGCTGTCGGCCGGCGTCGGCTATCGCTTCACGCCCGCGCTGCAGGTCGCCTCCGCCGTGTACTACCTGAAGGACCGCAACCGCGCCGAGAACCGGTCGACGGCCGTCGTGCTCACGGCCGACTACAGCCTGTCGAAGCGGACGATGGTGTATGCGCAGGTCGGCCACGTGAACAACCGCGGCACGATGAACCAGATGCTCGTGTACGGGCAGCCGGTCGCGCCCGGGGTCGGCACGACCGCCGCGATGCTCGGGCTGCGGCACAACTTCTGACGAAGTGGCGACGCGACGCCGCAACGACGCGATGGGCGTGCGGCGGTGCTCGGGCACGGTGCGCGGCCGCCGTCTGCAGCGATCGCGGGGATCGGCTACAGTGGGCGTTTTCGGCGCGCCCCGCCCGTCTGTCGAAGTGTTCGTCCCGTTCCTGTCGCGATGTCAGGGGCGGTCGGCGATGCGCGGCAGGACGGCGGAGCGCGGATCCTCCACGTTGACGAGCGAACCTCCATGCCCGATCTGTCCGCCTTCCCGATCACGAAGAAATGGCCTGCCCAGCATCCCGACCGTCTGCAGCTGTACTCGCTGCCGACGCCGAACGGCGTCAAGGTGTCGATCATGCTCGAGGAAACCGGCCTGCCGTACGAGCCGCACCTCGTGCGCTTCGACACCAACGACCAGCTGTCGCCCGAATTCCTGTCGCTGAACCCGAACAACAAGATCCCGGCGATCATCGATCCGAACGGCCCGGACGGGCGGCCGCTGCCGCTGTTCGAATCCGGCGCGATCCTGATCTATCTCGCGGACAAGACGGGCCAGCTGATCCCGAAGGATCCCGCGGGCCGCTACGAGACGATCCAGTGGGTGATGTTCCAGATGGGCGGCATCGGCCCGATGTTCGGGCAGGTCGGCTTCTTCCACAAGTTCGCGGGCCGCGATTACGAAGACAAGCGTCCGCGCGACCGCTACGTCGCCGAATCGAAGCGCCTGCTCGCCGTGCTCGACGCGCATCTGGCGAACCGCAAGTGGGTGATGGGCGACACGTACACGATCGCCGACATCGCGATCTTCCCGTGGGTGCGTAACCTCGTCGGTTTCTACGAAGCGGGCGACCTGGTCGGCTTCGGCGAATTCAAGCACGTCGCGCGGGCGCTCGATGCGTTCGTCGCGCGTCCGGCCGTCGCGCGCGGGCTCAACATCCCCGCACGCGGCTGAGCCGCGCAGCGGGCGCACTTCGCGGCCCGCGCTCTTCCTGGCCCGCCGCATCGCGCGGCGGGCGATTCTCCCGCTTCCTTCGGGCGTTTTCGTTTCCCGCTCGCTGCGTTCATTCGACGTGACGATTCGGCGGCGCTATTTTTCGGCGGACGTCGACGCCGCTTCCCCCAGTCCCGCCAGCAGCTTTGCCAGCAGCGCTGAAAGCTGCGCCTGCTCCGCCTTCGACAGCGCGGCCAGCATCGCGCGCTGATTGTCGACGTGCGCGACCACCGCTTCGTCGATCAGCGCGCGGCCGGCGTCGGTCAGCGCGACGAGCGTGCCGCGGCCGTCGGCCGGGTTCGGCCGACGCTCGACCCATCCGGCCTTCTGCAGCCGGTCGATGCGCGCGGTCATCCCGCCCGACGACATCATCAGCGCGTCGTACAGCGCGGTCGGCGTCAGCGCGAACGGCGCGCCGCTGCGCCGCAGCGTCGCCAGCACGTCGAATTCGCCTGGCTGCATCCCGTAGCGCGCGAACAACGGATTGAGACCGTCGCGCGCGATCACCAGCGCGGCCTCCTGCAGCCGTCCCATCACGAGCATCGACGACGCGTCCAGATCCGGGCGCTCGACGCGCCATTGCGCGAGCGCATGCGCGGCTCGATCCATTAACCCTCCTCGGCTCACCAGTTATCTTGACGTCGAGATAAATCGGCATTTATCTTGATGTCGAGACACTTTACATGAAAACGCGCGGCACCCCTGACGGAGGTGTCGCGCACCGATACCGAGGGCCGTTCCATGAATCGCTTCACTTCTCCCGGATGGCGGCTTGCCGCCATCGTGCTGGTCGGACTGAACCTGCGGCCGGCGCTGGCCGCGATCGGTCCGCTGCTCGACATGATCCAGCGCGCGACCGGCATCGGCGACGGCGCGGCGAGCCTGCTGACCACGATCCCGATCCTGCTGATGGGCCTGGGCGCGTTGAGCGCGCGGCGGCTGCAGCGCGTGACGGGAATCGTGGGAGGCGTATGGCTGGGCGTCGCGCTGATCGGCTTCGCCTGCGCGTCGCGCATCGGCGCGCAGCACGCGTGGCTGCTGCTCGCGAGCGCGTGCTGCGCGGGCCTCGGGATCGCGATGGTGCAGGCGTTGCTGCCGGGATTCGTGAAGGCGCATTTCGCGACGCGGATCGGCGGCGCGATGGGCGTCTATTCGACGTCGATCATGGGCGGTGCGGTGCTCGCGAGCGTCGTCGCGCCGTTCGCCGCGGCCCGCTGGGGCTGGCTGGTCGCGCTCGCGGGCTGGGCGCTGCCGGCCGCGCTCGCGGCGCTCGCGTGGCCGCTGGCCAGCCGGGGCGGCGACGCGTGGGTGTCCGGGCCGACGTCGGCGTCGATGGTGCAGGCGCGGCCGTCGCGCTCGCCGCGCGCGTGGCGGCTCGCGATGTTCTTCGGGATCGCGACGGGCGCCTATACCCTCGTGCTGGCATGGCTGCCGCCGTACTACATGCGGCTCGGCTGGTCGCCGACCGCGGCCGGCAGCCTGCTCGGCGGCGTGACGCTCGCCGAAGTCGTCGCGGGGCTCGCGGTCTCGGCGACGATCGACCGCCTGCCCGATCGCCGGCCCGCGCTGCACGCGGCGATCGCGTCGCTGCTCGCGGGGCTGCTGGTGATGCTGGCCGCGCCGCAGGCACTTGCGTTGCCGGCTGCGCTGCTGATGGGTGCCGGTATCGGCGCGCTGTTTCCGTTGTCGCTGATCGTCACGGTCGATCATGCGGCGACACCGGCCGACGCGGCGTCGTTGACGGGGTTCGTGCAGGGCGTCGGCTATCTGATCGCGGGGCTGTTTCCGTTCGCGGCGGGCATCGTGCGCCAGCATCTCGCGGATCTGTCGCCCGCGTGGGTCGCGATGGCCTGCCTGTGCGTCGTGCTGTTCGCGCTGGCGACGGGGTTCGCGCCGCGGTTCGCGCGGCGCGTTGCGCGGGCGTAGCGCGAGTCAGGCGCTGCGTGTGACGGCGTTGAGCCGGTTCGTGGCGGGTGCGCGGTCGTTCGTCGTTGTTCGGTCACGCCGGATGGCACGGTGGCCGCCGTTCGGCCAGGGGCGTTGACCGGCGGGCCGGCTCGCGAGAAAACCCGTCGCCGCGATGCCTCGAAACGCGAAGTGCCTCGCGTTCCGTGCACGCTCAATCAACTACCGCTCGCATACAGCGTCGAATCCGCGAACCCCTCCGCATCGAGCACGCGCCCGATCAGGATCAGCGCGGTGCGCTCGATCCGCGTGTCCTGCACCTTGCCGACGATGTCGGCCAGCGTGCCGGTCACGCGTTCCTCGTCGGGCCAGCTCGCCCGGTAGATCACCGCGACCGGGCAGGCGGGCCCGTAATGCGGCAGCACTTCCTCGACGATCCGCGCGAGATGCCGCACGCCGAGATGGATCGCGAGCGTCGCGCGATGCGCGGCGAGCGCGCCGAGCGCTTCGCCTCCCGGCATCGTCGTCTTGCCCGCGAAACGCGTGAGGATCACCGTCTGCGCGACACCGGGCAGCGTCAGCTCGACACCGAGCGTCGCCGCGCACGCGGCCGTGGCCGTCACGCCGGGCACGATTTCATACGGAATCCCGAGGGCTTTCAGCCGGCGGATCTGTTCGCCGATCGCGCCGTACAGCGACGGATCGCCCGAATGCACGCGCGCGACGTCCTGGCCTTTCGCATGCGCGGCAGCGAGCAGCGCGACGATCGCATCGAGGTCGAGCTCGGCCGTATTGACGACCTGCTCCGCGCGATTGCCGTCGAGCACGGCCGGCGGCACGAGCGAGCCTGCGTACAGAATCACCGGGCACGTGCGCACGAGACGCTGGCCCTTCACCGTGATCAGCTCCGGGTCGCCGGGGCCCGCGCCGATGAAATACACCGTCATCGAAAAATCTCCGTCAATTCATGGGGCAGCCGGCGCGCGGCGTCACGCGCGCGCGCTCGGGTCGAGCGCATCGAGCAGCGCGGCGGCCGAGTCGAACGCGCGATCGGCGTCGGGCAGCGGCGGCCGGCGCAGCATCACGACCGGCAGCCTGCGTTCGCGCGCGACGTCGAGCTTGGCCTCGGTCGCGGCGCCGCCGCTGTTCTTGCTGACGACGACGTCGATGCCCGCGAGCGCGAACAGCGCGCGCTCGCCGTCGAGCGTAAACGGCCCGCGCGCGGCGAGGATCTGCGCGCGCGCGTTGCCGGGATGCGCATCGAGGCAGCGCACCAGCCAGAACTGGTGCGACGGAATCTCGTCGAGATGCGCGAGCGGTTCGCGGCCGAGCGTGAACAGCGGCCGTCGGAACGGCGCGAGCGCGGCCTCGATGCCGGCCCAGTCGTCGACCATCCGCCAGTCGTCGCCGGGTTGCGGCGCCCACGGCGCACGGCGCAGCGCCCACAGCGGCACGCCCGCGTCGCGCGCGGCGGCCGCCGCGTTCGCGCTGATTCGCGCGGCATACGGATGCGTCGCGTCGATCACGAGGCCGATGCCGGCGCCACGCAGGTACGCGGCGAGCCCCGCTGCTCCGCCGAAGCCGCCGACGCGCACTTCGCAGCGCAAGTCGTCGGGCACCTTGCCGAGGCCCGCGAGGCTGTAGACGTGTTGCGGGCCGAGTGCGCGCGCGATCTTCAGCGCGTCGCCGGTGCCGCCGAGCAGCAGGATGCGCGCGCTCATCGTGCGCTCCCGACGAAGCGGCCCTGCCGGTCGATCGCGAACATTTCGACCGCGACCGATGGCGGCACGATGTCGCGCGCGACCCGCAGCGCATGCGCGCAGACGATGTCGCCGAGCGGCACGCCGTCGGCCTGCGCGAGCTTGAGCGCTTCCTGGCTCGTGTTCGCCGCGCGCATCGCGGCCTGCAGCGCCACGTTCGCGCCCGCCTCGGCCGCCCACTGCGCAAGCAGCGGCAGGTCGATGCTCGAATGGCGGCTGTGCAGATCCAGATGGCCCGCCGCGAGCTTGCTGAGCTTGCCGAAGCCGCCGCACATCGACAGGCGCGCGACCGGCGCGCGGCGCAGGTGCTTGAGCACCGCGCCGGCGAAATCGCCCATTTCGATCAGCGCCATGTCGGGCAGGCCGTAGTGCGCGCGCATCGCATCCTCGCTCGCGTTGCCGGTGCACGCGGCGATGTGCGCGATCCCGTTCGCGCGGGCGACGTCGATGCCCTGGTGGATCGACGCGATGTACGCCGAGCACGAGAACGGCCGCACGATGCCGGTCGTGCCGAGGATCGACAATCCGCCGACGATGCCGAGACGCGGGTTCATCGTCTTCAGCGCGAGCGCCTCGCCGCCCTCGACGCCGATCGTCACGTCGAAGCCGCCTGCGTAGCCGAATTCGGCCGCGAGCGCGTCGAGATGCGTGGTCATCATCTGGCGCGGCACCGGATTGATCGCCGGTTCGCCGACCGGCAGCGTGAGTCCGGCGCGCGTGACGGTGCCGACACCCGGCCCCGCGTGAAAGCGCACGCCGGGCGCCGCCGCGAGCGCGACGCGCGCGAAGACCAGCGCGCCGTGCGTGACGTCCGGATCGTCGCCGGCATCCTTGATCGTGCCGGCTTCCGCGCCGTCGGCCGTCGGCCGGCAGAACGCCAGCCGCATCATCACGTGCTGCCCCTTCGGCAGCACGATCTCGACGGCGTCGACCGCGTGCCCCGCCAGCAGCAGGCGCGCGGCGGCGAGCGACGTCGCGGTCGCGCAGCTGCCGGTCGTGTAGCCGAAGCGCAGCGGCGCCGGTTGTTCGGGCGTTTCGTCGCGCATCACGCGGGGTCCGTGAGGTCCGTTGCCGTGGCATCGGGTTTGCGCACGTCGTACAGCGTGACGGGCAACGGCTGCCGCCACGTGTCGAAGCGGCCGAGCGGCTCGGCGTGCGCGAGCGACACGCGCGTGAGCGTGCCGCCGTGCATCTCGCGCCACGCGGCGAGCGCGAGCTCGCCCTGCAGCGTGACCGCGTTCGCGACGAGCCGGCCGCCGGGCTTCAGCGCCGACCAGCACGCGTCGAGCACGCCGGGAGCGGTCGCGCCGCCGCCAATGAAGATCGCGTCGGGCGCAGCGAGCCCCGCGAGCGCGGCGGGCGCGCGTCCCGCGACGAGTTGCAGCCCCGGCACGCCGAGCGCGTCGCGGTTGTGCTCGATGAAGCGCTGGCGCTCCGCATGCGACTCGATCGCAATCGCCTGACACGACGGATGCGCGCGCATCCATTCGATGCCGATCGAGCCGCTGCCCGCGCCGACGTCCCACAGCAATTCGCCGGGTGCGGGCGCGAGGCGTCCGAGCGTCAGCGCGCGCATGTCGCGCTTGGTGAGCTGGCCGTCGTGGCGGTACGCGTCGTCGGGCAGGCCGGGCGTGAGTGCGCGGCGCGGCGCATCGGGGCCGGCCTGGCAGTCGAGCGCGACGAGATTGAGCGCGGCGGTCTCGTCGATGTTCCAGTCTTGCGCGAGACCGTCGATGCGCCGCTCGAGCGGCCCGCCGAGGTGTTCGAACACGCTGATGCGTGTCGGGCCGAAGCCGCGCGCGGCGAGTTCGGCGGCGACCGTGGCCGGCGTGCGGCCGTCGGCGCTCAGCACGAACAGGCGCCGGCCCGGCAGCAGATGGCGCGCGAGCGTCGCGAGCGGCCGGCCGACGAGCGACACCGCGCCGACGTCCTGCAATGCCCAGCCGAGCCGCGCGGCCGCCAGCGACAGCGACGACGGTGCGGGCAGCACGCGCCATTCGTCGGGGGATAGTTCGCGCGCGAGCGTCGCGCCGACGCCGAACAGCATCGGGTCGCCGCTCGCCAGCACGCAGACTGGCGAACCGCGTCGCGCGAGCAGGCCCGACAGGTCGAATGGCGACGGCCATGCGGCGCGTTCGGCCCGCAGCCGCGCGGGCAGCATGTCGAGGTGCCGCTTCGCGCCGACGACCCGCGACGCCTCGAGCAGCGCGCGCCGTGCGCTGCGCCCGAGCCCCGCGTAGCCGTCGTCGCCGATGCCCACTACCGTCAGCCACGCCGTCATGCACCCTTCCCCATCGTCCGGTTCCATCGAGTCGCCGCACGGCGCCGGTATGGCGCCGGTGCGGCCGTCCGCATTGCGAAAGTCGGCATGGTACCGTGTTCCACCGCGCGTTTCATCTGCCGGCCCGCCGACGCCGCGCCGCATTTCGCTTCGGCCGCGATGCCCGCTCGGCGGTCGCGAAGCGCGGGGGAAATCGGGTATGCTACGGCCGTTCGTTCGCCGGTGCCCTTCGGGGCCGAAGAGGGAACACAGGGCGCGCACCGCGCCGCTGTGGCTGCCCCCGCAACTGTAGACAGCGAGCCGATCTCCCCCTCGTGCCACTGGTTTCACCGGGAAGGCCGGGAGCCGGCGCCGACCTGTCAGCCAGGAGACCTGCCGGCATGAAAGTGCGTGCGTGCCAGTCGGCGTCGGGCGGGGTGTACCGATGCGTTGGCCGCGGCGCGACACTGTCCCGGTATCCCGTTGAGTTCCGCCCCCGATTCCATTCCTGCATCGCCCGTCGTGCGCCCGTCGGCTTGCCCGGGGCTCGTGCGCGTCGTCGCGGCCGCCGACGGCGGGCTGTGCCGGATCAAGCTGCCGGGCGGCCGGCTCGACGCGCGGCAGGCGCGTGCGATCGCCGCGGCCGCGCGCGCCTGCGGCTCCGGCGCGATCGACGCGACCAATCGCGCGAATCTCCAGTTGCGCGGCATCCGCGACGGCGCGGCCGATACGCTGGCCGACGCGTTGCTCGATGCCGGCCTGGGCCCGCGCGCCGGCGATGCCGCCGACGACCGGGCCGCGCTCGCCGCGAGCGACGACGTCCGCAACCTGATGCTCAGCCCGCTCGCGGGGCGCGATCCCGACGCACTGCTCGACAGCCGCGCGCTCGCGCTGCCGTTGCTCGACATGCTGACGCACGAGCCGCGCCGCGGCGAGGTGTCGCCGAAATTCTCGATCCAGCTCGACGGCGGCGAATCGGTCGCGGCGCTCGATCATCCGCACGACATCTGGCTCGCCGCGTGGCGTCGCGGCGACGGCGCGGTCCGCATCGCCGCGGGCATGGCCGGCTGCCCGCCGGTCGCGCCCGGTGATTCGCCCGCCTGGTTCGACGTCGCGCCGGACCAGACCGTCGCGCTCGTTCGCGCACTGCTGCTCGCGTTCCTCGATCTCGCGCCGGCCGACATCACGCGGATGCGCGCGTTGCTCGCAACCGGCGGCGCATGCGCGTTGCGCGAGCGCGCGCAGCATTACGCGCCCTTCCCGCTCGAAGCCGATCCGGCACTGGCCGGCTGGCGGCGCAAGCACGCGGACGCCGCGCTGCGTTTCGGTGCACGGCCGTCGCGCGATGCGGATCGCTGCAGCGTCGGCGCGCAGTTCGTGCTCGGCCGGCTCGACGCAACGCAACTGGAACGGATCGCGGCACTCGCCGACGCGGAAGGCGACGGCACGCTGTCGATGACGCCGTGGCAAGGCGTGTTCGTGCACGGCGTGCGGCACGAACGCACGCCGGCCGTGCTCGACGCGCTCGCGTCGCTCGGCCTCGTGTGCACGATGTCCGACCCGCTGGCGGCGCTGGTCGCGTGCACCGGCAGCGCGGGCTGCGCGAAGTCGCGCGCCGATACGAAACACGATGCGCTCGCGCTGGCCGCGCGCGTCGGCCATCCGGTCGACGTGCACCTGACCGGCTGCGAGCGCCACTGCGCGCTGCCGCACCCCGCGACGTCCACCCTCGTCGCGGTCGCGCCCGGACGCTACGACCTTTACCGGCGCGACGCCGCCGCGGGCCTCGGCGCCCCGCTCGCGCGCCATCTGACGATTGACCAGGCCGCGGACCGACTGACGGACGCGCGGCACAGCCAGGACACCACCGATGCTTGACTACATTCGCGACGGGCAGGAAATCTACCGCCAGTCGTT
This sequence comes from Burkholderia sp. RF7-non_BP4, assembly GCF_001521935.1. Lineage (NCBI taxonomy): Bacteria > Pseudomonadati > Pseudomonadota > Betaproteobacteria > Burkholderiales > Burkholderiaceae > Burkholderia > Burkholderia sp. RF7-non_BP4. The sequence continues at coordinate 110,464 of NZ_LOTA01000007.1, forward strand.
CGCGACGATCCGCGCCGAGGCCGACCTGTCGCAGGTTCCGCCCGATCTCGAGAAGCTCGCGGTGCGCGTGATCCACGCCTGCGGGATGGTCGATGTCGCCTACGACCTGCGCTTCTCGGCCGGCGCCGGCACGGCGGGCCGCGCGGCGCTCGCGGCCGGCGCGCCGATCCTGTGCGACGCGCGGATGGTCGCCGAAGGCATCACGCGCGCGCGGCTGCCGGCCGGCAATCGCGTGATCTGCACGCTCGGCGAACCGGAAGTACCCGACCTGGCGCGGCATCTCGGCAACACGCGCTCGGCCGCGGCGCTCGAACTGTGGCGCCCGCATCTGGCCGGCAGCGTCGTCGTGATCGGCAATGCGCCGACCGCGCTGTTCCACCTGCTCGACATGATCGACGCCGGCGCGCCGCGCCCCGCCTTGATCCTCGGCTTTCCGGTCGGCTTCATCGGCGCGGCCGAATCCAAGGCGGCGCTCGACGCCGACAGCCGCGGCGTGCCGTACGTCACGCTGCTCGGCCGGCGCGGCGGCAGCGCGATGGCCGCGGCCGCCGTCAACGCACTCGCGACGGAGGCAGAATGACGGCCCCGCGCGGACGCCTGTTCGGGGTCGGCGTCGGCCCCGGCGACCCTGAACTGATGACGATCAAGGCGCTGCGCGTGCTGCAGGCCGCGCCGGTGGTCGCGTATTTCGTCGCGAAGGGCAAGAAGGGCAATGCCTACGGGATCGTCGAGGCGCATCTGCTCGATGCGCAGACGCAATTGCCGCTCGTCTATCCGGTGACGACCGAGGCGCTGCCGCCGCCGCTCTGCTACGAGACCGTGATCGCCGATTTCTACGACACGGCCGCCGAGATCGTCGCGTCGCATCTCGACGCCGGGCGCGATGTCGCGGTGATCTGCGAAGGCGATCCGTTCTTCTACGGGTCGTACATGTACCTGCACGATCGCCTCGCGCCGCGCTACGACACCGAAGTGATCCCGGGCGTGTGCGCGATGCTCGGCGGCACGGCCGTGCTCGGCCAGCCGCTCGTTTACCGCAACCAGAGCCTGTCGGTGCTGTCCGGCGTGCTGCCGGAGGACGAATTGCGCACGCGGCTCGCGCAGGCCGACGCGGCCGTCGTGATGAAGCTCGGCCGTAACTTCGACAAGGTGCGGCGCGTGCTCGACGAACTGGGGCTCGCGAAGCGCGCGCTGTACGTCGAGCGCGCGACGATGGCGGCGCAGCGCATCGTGCCGTTGGATGAAGTCGATCCGATGGCGTCGCCGTACTTCTCGCTGCTCGTCGTGCCGGGGGAAAAATGGCAAGGATGACGACTCCGCCCGCGATCGTGATTCTCGGCGCGGGCGCACTCGATACCGCGCGGCGTATTCAGGCGCGTTATCCGGGCGCCGTCGTGCACGGGCTCGCGTCGCGCGTCGAGGCCGACGTGCCGTTCGACGAGCTCGGCGCGCACCTGCGCGAGCTTTACGCGCGCGGCCTGCCGATCGTCGCGCTGTGCGCGGCCGGCATCGTGATCCGTTGCGTCGCGCCGGCGCTCGCCGACAAGGGTGTCGAGCCGCCGGTGCTCGCGGTCGCGGAAGACGGTTCGGCCGTCGTGCCGCTGCTCGGCGGGCTGACGGGCGTCAACCTGATCGCGCGCGAAATCGCCGAATGCCTCGGCGTCGCGCCCGCGATCACGACGAGCGGCGAGCTGCGCTTCGGCGCGTGCGTGCTCAACCCGCCCGACGGCTATGCGCTCGCCGATCTCCAGCAAGGCAAGCGTTTCGTGTCCGACCTGCTCGCGGGTGCCGCAACGCGCGTCGACGGCGCGGCGCCGTGGCTCGACGACGTCGCGCTGCCGCGCGACGCTGCGGCCGCGCATGCGATCCGCGTGACGCCCGATGCGTGGCGCGGCGCGCGCGACGAACTCGTGATCCATCCGCGCAGCGTGGTGGTCGCCATCGAGGCGCGCGGCGTACGGGCCGATGCGTCGCCGTCGCTTGCCGAGCGCATCGACGCGTTGCTCGATACGCACGGTCTCGCGCGGCTGGCGCTCGCCGCACTCGTCGCGCCGGCGTCGTTGCTCGGCGATGCGCGGGTCGAGGCGGCGGCACGGACGCTGGGCGTGCCGCTGCGCTTCGCCGATGTCGAACGCGACGAAGATGCCGATGCGGCTGCCCTGCTCGGTTCGACGTTGCGTGTGGCGCACACACTGCGCGCAACGTCCGACGGCCTCGCGTGCGCGGTCGCGACGCAACCCGTCGATCCCGCGACGCTCGGCCGTGCGCGCGGCCGCCTGACGGTGCTCGGCCTCGGCCCGGGCGATGCGGCATGGCTCACGCCCGCCGCGCGCACCGCGCTCGCGCAAGCCACCGACATCCTCGGCTATACGACCTACGTGACGATGGCCGGCCCGTTCCGCGCGGATCAGCGCGTCCACGGCACGGACAATCGCGAGGAAATGCAGCGCGCGCGCCATGCGTTCGAACTGGCGGCCGAAGGCCGGCGCGTCGCGGTCGTCTCGTCGGGTGACCCGGGTGTGTTCGCGATGGCCGCGGCCGTGCTCGAAGCGCTCGACGAAGCGCGCGATCCAAGATGGGCCGCGGTCGAACTGCGCGTCGAACCCGGCGTATCGGCATCGCTCGCGACCGCCGCGCAGGCCGGCGCGCCGCTCGGCCACGATTTCTGCGCGATCTCGCTGTCGGACAACCTGAAGCCGTGGGACGTGATCGAGACGCGCCTGCGGCACGCGGCGCAAGCCGATCTCGTGATGGCGTTCTACAACCCGATCTCGCGTGCCCGGCCGTGGCAGCTCGACCGTGCGCTCGATGCGGTGCGCGCGCATCGCGCGGCCGATACGGTCGTCGTGCTCGGCCGCGATATCGGCCGGCCCGGCGCGACGCTCACGACGACGACGCTCGGCGCGCTGCGCAGCGATCAGGTGGACATGCGCACGATGGTGATCGTCGGTTCGTCGACGACGCGGCGTTTCGCGATCGGCGACGGGCGTGAGTGGGTCTACACGCCGCGCTGGTATCGTTGAACGTCGCGGCGCCACGCGCGGCCGACCATCCGATCGATATCGGTCGGAAAAATCGCCCGCTTCGCGTTTCGATAGGCGATCGAATCGGCAAGATCGTTACGTATCGGGAATCGAATAACGAAAAGAACACCTAAGTATTCACGATTCGGCGCGAATCCTCCAAGATGAGCACGCCGCCGGCCGGGGGGCATACCCGATCGCCCGCCCGGCGGCGATACGCGGGCCAGCGTATCCCTCTTCCACTTGGAGAACACAATGAACAACAACGTGTTGCCGCGATTCAACCCGCGCGCGCTCGCCGCGGGCTGCCTGCTCGCCGTGGCGAGCGTGTCCCACGGCGCCGGCGTCTATGCGCCCTTCGTCGACGTGACGCTCTACCCGACGCCGCTCGTCGACCGGATCGGCGTCCAGCAAGGCATCCAGCAGTTCACGCTCGCGTTCGTGGTCGCGGGCAGCGGCTGCGTGCCGTCCTGGGGCGGCGTGCAGCCGATCGGCAACGGCGCGAGCGGCGACCTGCTCGCGTCGCTGTCGACGTCGATCGCGAGCTATCGCGCGAAAGGCGGCGAGATTGCCGTCTCGTTCGGCGGCGCGAACGGCACGCCGCTGATGCAGGCATGCTCGAGCGTCCCCGCGCTGAAGACGGCCTATCAGACCGTGATCGACACCTACGGCCTCACGCACGTCGACTTCGACATCGAGGGCGCATCGCAGCAGGACAGCGCCGCCGTCGCCCGCAACTTCCAGGCCGTCGCGCAACTGCAGTCCGACTACGCGGCGAAAGGCAAGCCGCTGCACGTCACGCTGACGCTGCCGACGATGCCGACCGGGCTCACGCAGGATGGCGTGAACGTCGTCACCGCGGCCATCGCGAACAAGGTCGCGTTCGACGCGGTGAACCTGATGACGATGGACTACGGCCCCGCGAACATCGACATGGGCGCGGCCGCGATCAGCGCCGCGCAGGCGCTCTATACGCAGCTCGACACGGCGTTCAAGTCGGCGGGCCAGCCGAAAACGGGCGCGCAGCTGTGGCAGATGGTGGGCGTCACGCCGATGATCGGGATGAACGACGTGCAGGGCGAAACCTTCACGCTCGCGAATGCGCAGAGCGTGTTGAATGCGGCGATCGGCAACGGCTACGGTTTCTTCGGCAACTGGTCGGTCGGCCGCGATCAGCCTTGCCCGAACAACGGCGCATATGTGGCGCCGACCTGCTCGGGTATCGCGCAGCAGCCGTATGCGTTCGCATCGATCTTCCGCAAACTCGACGGCAAGTGGGGCACGGGCGTCACGCAGGATCCGAACTACGGCGGCGGCTCGAACGGCGGAACGCCGCAGCCCGGCGCGCCCTGGTCGGCCGGCCAGGTCTATACGGCCGGCGCGACGGTGACCTACCAGGGCACGACGTACCAGGCGCAATGGTGGACACAGGGCGACGTGCCCGGCCAGGCGGCGGTATGGAAGCCGGTCGGCGGCGGCACGCCCGTGTGGTCGGCAACGACCGCGTACCAGGGCGGCACGTGCGTCACGTACCAGGGCGCGAAATACTGCGCGAAATGGTGGACGCAGGGCGACAACCCGAGCGCGGGCGGCGTGTGGGTGAAGTCGTGACGTCGCGGCGCACCGGCGCGTGACGCGCCACGGCCGTTCCCGGATGCCGCCCGGCATCGCGGCGAACGGCCGCCGAAGCAGCCCTCCGCCGTGCTTCGCGCTTCTTGCTAGCCGCGCCCCTGCTCGGCCAGCAGCCGCGCCTTGGCGTCGACCAGCAGCGCCGCATGCGTGTCGCGATGCTGGCGGATCCGCTCGGTCGGCCCGACGATCGACAGCCCGTACCAGTCGCCGTCGAGCGTCAGCGCGACCGCGATCGCCGACAGCTCGGGCGCGCTCTCGCCGAGGTTCTCGGCCCAGCCGAGTTCGCGAAACCGCGCGGTTTGCGCGACGAGTGCCGGCAGGTCGGCCACCGTCGCATCGGTGAAGCGTTCGAACGACAACTGCGCGCCGAGCACCTGCTGCGCGTCGCTCGCGAGCGACGCGAAGATCGCCTTGCCGATCGAGTTCGCATGCAGCGGCCGCAGCTCGCCCGGCTGGCGCGTGTAGCGGATCGCCTGCTCGGACTCGACGACGTCGAGATACGTGACCGACGCGCCCTGGATCTTGCCGAGCACGGCCGTCTCGTGGCTCGCGTCGCGCAGCGCGACGAGATGCGGATGCACGATGTCGACGACGGGATCGGTCGCGTCGATCGCGGCGGCGATCGTCTGCAGGCGCCGCGTGGGATAGTAGCCGCCGCGCTTGCGCACCTCGTACAGATAGCCGCGGCTCACGAGCGTGCGCGCCATCGCCAGGCAGCTCGACGCGGGCACGTTGAGCAGGCGCGCGAGTTCGGTGAGCGGCAGCGGCCGCCGTTCGGCGGCGAACAGCTCGAACAGGTCGAGCGTGCGGGCAACGAGTTTGACGTCCATGACGAGCGCTTGATTCGGAACGGGAAACCGCGCGCCGGGCGGGCCGCCGCGCGTCAGTACGACTTCGGCAGCCCGAGCACCTTCTCCGCGATGTAGCACAGGATCAGTTGCGGGCTCACGGGCGCGAGCCTCGGAATCATACACTCGCGCAGATAGCGCTCGACGTGGTATTCCTTCGCATAGCCCATCCCGCCGTGCGTCGCGATCGCCGTCTGGCACGCCTGGAACGCGGCTTCCGCGCCGAGGTACTTCGCGGCGTTCGCCTCCGCGCCGCACGGCTGCCCCGCGTCGTAGCGCGTCGCGGCCTTCATCACCATCAGCCACGCGGCTTCGAGCTGCATCCAGGCCTGCGCGAGCGGATGCTGGATCGACTGGTTCTGCCCGATCGGCCGGCCGAATACGACGCGCTCGCACGCATACTGCGTCGCGCGCCGCAGCGCGGCCTGCCCGAGGCCGATCGCCTCGGCGGCGATCAGGATCCGTTCGGGGTTCAGCCCGTGCAGCAGGTAGCGGAAGCCGTCGCCCTCGTTGCCGATCAGGTCGTCGCGCGGCACGCGCAGGTCGTCGATGAACAGCATGTTCGAATCGACGGCCTTGCGGCCCATTTTCTCGATCTCGCGCACCTCGACGCGCGAACGGTCGAGGTCGGTGTAGAACAGGCTCAAGCCATCGGTCGGCTTCGCGACCTGATCGAGCGGCGTCGTGCGCGCGATGATCAGCATCTTGTTCGCGACCTGCGCGGTCGAGATCCAGATCTTGCGGCCGCTCAGCACGTAATGGTCGCCGTCGCGACGCGCCTGCGTGGCGAGGTGCGTCGTGTCGAGGCCGGCATCGGGCTCGGTCACCGCGAAGCAGGCCTTGTCGCGGCCGGCGATCAGCGGCGGCAGGAAGCGCGCCTTCTGCGCGTCGTTGCCGAACACCTGTACCGGGTTCAGCCCGAAGATGTTCATGTGGACGGCCGATGCGCCCGACAGGCCGGCGCCCGACGCGCTGATCGTGCGCATCATCAGCGCCGCCTCGGTCATCCCGAGCCCGGCGCCGCCGTGGGCCGGGTCCATCGCGATGCCGAGCCAGCCGGCCTCGGCGAGCGCCGCGTGAAAGTCGGACGGAAACCCGCCCGCGCGATCGCGTTCGAGCCAGTAGTCGTCGCCGAAGCGTTCGCAGATTTTCTCGATCGCGCTTTCGATCGCGCGCTGGTCGTCGGTCAGGTCGAACTGCATGGATTGCCCTCCAGGAAAACTTGAACGGCCGCGCCGATCCATGCGGGCATGAGGTGTCTCCTCTTGCAGCGGTGCGGCGCGGCGTGATGTGCGAAGGGGCGCGAGCGGGCGGCGCCGACCGCGATGCGGGTCAGTTGCGACGCGGGCCGTCGTCGTCGCGCGCGTCGTCGGCGAACACCTGCGCCGCGTGTTCGTTCAGCGCGGGCGGTGGCCGCCGATACGTGGCCGGCGTGCGGCCGAGCTTGATCGGCGACGCGATGCCGCGATGCCGGCCCAGTTCGACCTTCATCCGCCGATGCGCGACGTGCGGATGGTCGAGCGCCGCATCGAGCCCGAGCACGGGCGCGCACGGCACGCCACGGCGCATCAGCTGCTCGGCGAGTGCCGCGCCGTCGTGTGCGGCCAGCGCCGTTTCGAGCAGCGCGCGCAGTGCGGCGCGGTTCGCGCTGCGCGCGCGGTTGTCGACGAAGCGCGGATCGTCGGGCCAGTCGCGCGTGCCGAGCACGTCGCACAGCGCGGCGAACTGCCCGTTGTTGCCGACCGCGAGAAAGATGTCGACGCTCGCGGTCGGAAAGCTGTCGTAAGGCGTGATGTTCGGATGCGCGTTGCCGGTGCGCGCCGGTGCCCTGCCCGAATGGAAGAAGTTCGGCGTATGCGGATGCAGGATCGACAGCGCGCAGTCGAACAGCGTCGATTCGACGAATTGGCCGCGCCCGCTCGCATCGCGTTCGCGCAGCGCCATCAGCACGCCGAGCGCCGCGTTCAGCCCGGTGACGAGATCGACGATCGGCACACCGACGCGCAGCGGCGCGCCGCCCGCCTCGCCGTTCACGCTCATCAGCCCGGCCAGCGCCTGGACGGCCGCGTCGTAGCCGGGCAGCCCGCCGAGCGGGCCGTCCGCGCCGAAGCCCGACACGCGGCAATGGACGAGACGCGGAAAACGCGCGTGCAGCGTCTCGAAGCCGAGGCCCCAACGCTCCATCGTGCCGATCTTGAAGTTTTCGACCAACGCGTCGGCGTGCTCGAGCAGGCCAAGCAGGCGCTCGCGATCCTCCGGCTTCGTCAGGTCGAGCGCTATGCCGAGCTTGTTGCGATTCACGCCGAGGAAATACGACGCGGTGTCGCCGTCGAACGGCGGCCCCCAGGTGCGCGTCTCGTCGCCCGACGGCGGTTCGACCTTGATCACCTCCGCGCCGTGGTCGGCAAGAATCTGTGTCGCGTACGGGCCGCCCAGCACCCGCGACAGATCGATGATGCGCAACCCCGCCAACGCGCCCTGCTGCTCCAGCTCCGCCATGCGTCTCGCTCCTGCTTCCGGTTGATCGGACCGCCGGTTCCGCCGCGCCGACTGGCGGCGACACGCTTTCCCGGACTTGAATGATAATTCTTGCGTGTGAATTTATATTCACACTCGGGAATTTCGTTGTCAAGCCGGGCATGCTCCGGCAGCCGGGCGGAGAACGCGGTCGCCCGCAAGTGGGGACGACACCGAACGCCGGCCGGTTGCGGCGCCGGGCCGCGGTTCGCTAAGCTGCCGGAGAGTGCTCACTGAAGACAGGCGGACCTTTCATGAAACACATGCTGCTCGCGGCCATCGTGCTGGCGTCGACGCTGGGCGTCGCCCGCGCGCAAACCCAGACTTACCAGTTTGGCGAAGGACAATCACAGCCGCGGGCCGCCGCGCCGACGGCACGGCCCGCGCCCACGCGCCCGCACGTGAACCCGCCCCCGCATCAGCACCGGCGCGCCATCCACAAGCGGCGCCATGGGCGGTCCGGGAAACCCGCGCGCACGGGGTTCTACACGCACGCGTGACGCGGTGCGCGCGACAACGCACGGAACTGTCACGAACGCCCGGTATGATCGGCGCGGCGGCTTGCATGCCGTCGGGCCCGACGATCGGGCGACAGGCCGGCAACCCCGGTCGACGACCATTTCCCTCCACGATTCACCACCTGTTTTGCCGAACATGAATACCGGGCCGGATACCGTCGCGAGCATCAAGGAACGCGCCACGATCGTGTGCCGCCAGCGCAGCAGCGTGTTGCTGGTCGCCCGTACCGCGGCGCGCTGGTCGCTGCCGGGCGGCACGATCCGGCGCGGCGAGACGCCGCTCGAGGCCGCGCAGCGGGAGCTGGCGGAGGAAACGCGGCTGGAGGGGCTCGCGCTCGACTATGCGGTGCAGTTCGGCGGCCTCACGAAACTTCATCACGTGTTCGTGGCCGACGTGCCGAAACACCTGACCCCGCGCGCGAGCAACGAGATCGCGCGCTGCAAGTGGTTCGACGTCGAACGGCTCGAGACGCTGCGCGCGAGCGTGCCGACCCGCAAGATCATCGAACTGCTGCACCTCGACCGCTTTCCCGCGCACGCGCACGCGGACGGGCCGCTCCGCTCGCGCTGAACCGGCCCGCGCGGCTCACCCGCGCAGCAACGGACCGGCCTTGCGTTCGAGCAGCGCAACCAGTTCGGGCTGCATGTACGCGTAGCGGTCGGGAATGTCGAGGCAGACGATCTTCTTGTGCTTCAGCCGGATGCCGAATCGGGCGGACAGCTTCGCCTTGTGCGCCCGCTCCATCACGAACACGATCTCGGCCCATTCGAGTTGCTCGGCGGATAAGCGCGTCTGCGCGTCGGGCGCGAGGCCCGCGGAGTCGGTTTCGACTCCCGGCCACGCGGCGAACACCGCCTCGGCCGTCGGGCTGCGCAGCCGGTTGCGGCTGCAGATGAACAGGGCCCGTGTCATGCCGGTGCACGGCGGCCGGATGGTCCGCTCAACCGGTCAACCCTGCGGAATCGTGCCGGGCCGCACGTAGGCCAGCATGTGCGGCACGTAGTCGGCCTTGCCGAGCTCGACGCCGTGATGGCGCAGGATCGCGTACGCGGCGATCGCGTGAAAGTAGAACTGCGGCAGCGCCCAGTCGCGCGCGTACTGTTCGCCCGTCATGTCGAACGCGATGCCGTTCGGCAGTTCGAGCGCGATCGGCAGCGCGGCGCCGCCGTCGAGTGCGTCCGGCGCGAGTTCGCCGAGGAATGCGATCGTGCCGGCGACGATCCCTTGCGCGTCGCTCAGCGTGCCGGGCTGCGCGTCGGCATGCCAGCCGGCTTCCCGCAACGCCAGCAGCGCGTCCGGCAGCGGTTCGCCGCGCAGACGGTAGACCGGTTCCATCGCCTGGAAACAGGAAAACCGCACCTGGGCGGCGAGCGGATACATGTCGGGCGCCAGCTTGAGCGTCAGCAACGCATCGGGCGCGTTGCCCTCGGCCTGCCGATGCGCGGCGGCCTTGTCGAGCCACGCGGATTGCGCGCGCAGCATCTGGGTGAAGGTCGGAACGAGAAGTTGGGTCGGTGACATCCATGCTCTCCGATGAGGCGTTCGCGCCACGATATCAATGTCGGCGCGAATCCGTATTCTGCCGTAGCCGACGTTTCGACGCGAAACCGGTGACGTATCGCACGACCGACGCCCGGTGCGTCACGGTTTGCCGTGGCGCGCTAGGAAGCGATCGAATTGCGACGCGAACGCCTTGCCGTCACGTACGCTGAACGGGGCCGGGCCGCCCGTATCGATGCCCGCGCTGCGCAGCTGCTCCATCATCGCGCGAGTCGACAGCCGTTCCTCGATGTTCTCGCGGCTGAACCAGTTGCCGCGCGGGTCGAGCGCATGCGCGCCCTTGTCGAGGACCGCAGCGGCCAGCGGGATGTCGGCCGTGATCACGAGATCGCCGGCTTCCGCGAGTTCGACGATCCGCGCATCGGCCACGTCGAAGCCGGCCGGCACCTGCAGCGCCTTGATGAACGGCGACGGCGGCGTGCGCAGGAACTGGTTCGCGACCAGCGTCACGCAGATCTCGGCACGACGCGCGGCGCGAAACAGCATGTCCTTGATGACGGCGGGACACGCGTCGGCATCGACGAGTACTTGCATGGCAGGGATTCCGGTGGATAGAAACGGCGATCATAGCGCAGCGCCGGCGTGTCGCCGCGCACGGCTGCCCACGCGATCAGCCGGCCGGCCCGGCGCACAGCGACGCGGCCGTCATCCATTGCGCGCCCCAGGCATCGGCGAGCCGCCTGCCCTGCCCGATCCGCACGGCCGCATCGTCGAAGTCGACGAACACGACGTGATCGGCGGCCGCCGGTCTCGGCGGCGTTTCGCGCGTGCGGCCGTCGGACAGCACCCACAGCCAGCGCTGTTCGTCCGGCGTACGCCGTGCGGCGCCCGCGAGCAATTGCGCGGCGGCCGCGATGCCGTCGGCAAGCGGCGTGCCGCCGCCGCCGTCGACCGGTTCGAGCCAGCGCGCATTCCACCAGCGCGGCACGGCAGGACCGAAGCGCCGCGCGGCGCCGTCGCCGCCGAAGCAGATCAGCGCCGTTTTCACGCGGTCGCGCGCGGCCTGATCGAAGTACGCGACGATCAGGCCTTTCGCGAGCGCGAGCCGCTCGTGCGCCAGCATCGACGCCGAACAGTCGAGCACGAAGCAGTGGAGCGCGCGCGGTGTGCCGGCCCGCTTGCGGAAACGCAGATGCTCGGCGTGCAGCGGGCCGCCGCGCTTCGCGGCGAGCGTCGCCGGCCATGCAACGGCCGTGCCGCCACGCACCGTACCCGGCACGCGCGCGACAGCGCCTGGTTGCCATCGAGGACCGCGAACGGCTTTCGCGGCGGCGTCGGCTCGATGGCTCAGCGTTTTTTTAGCGGCAGCGGCACCACGCTCTTCACGTCACGCAGTCCGGCCGGCTCGGGCGGCAGGCAGCCCCAGTCGCCTTGCGATGCGGTTGCGTCGTTTCGTGCCGCGCCCGTTGGATGGTCGGGCTGCCGGCGCGTGTCCGGCGACGGACGGTCGTCGCGATCGTCGCGGCCGCCGCCGGCCTCCGCATTCGACTGCGTCGCGCCCGACGACGGCGGCCTACCCGCATGGCGCCGATGCCGCAGCACCGCGTCGGCCACACGTTCGACGTGCGACACCGTCACCGCGCCGGCCTGCTCCAGCGCCGCGAGCGCGCGCGCGGCGCGCAGCATCACGAGGTCGGCGCGCAGGCCGTCGACGGCCGCGTCGATGCACAGCGCGCTGACGCGCGCATGCACCGCGTCGCCGAAATCCAGCGCCGGCAACCGTGCCCGCGCCGCGCGGATCCGGTCGCCGAGTTCGCGCTGCGCGGCCGCGTGACGTGCGCGAAACGCGTCCGGGCCGAGATCGAACGCGAGGCGCGCCTTCACGATCTGCTCGCGCTGCGCGGCGTCGAAGCAGTTCTCGAGTTCGACCATCAGCCCGAAGCGGTCGAGCAGTTGCGGGCGCAGTTCGCCTTCTTCGGGATTCATCGTGCCGACCAGCACGAAGCGCGCGTCGTGCGCATGCGACACGCCATCGCGCTCGACCACGTTCACGCCGCTCGCGGCGACGTCGAGCAGCGTATCGACGAGCCCGTCGGCGAGCAGGTTCACCTCGTCGACGTACAGCACGCCGCGATGCGCGCGCGCGAGCAGGCCCGGCCGGAAGCGCACGCCGTTTTCGGCGAGCGCATGGGCGAGATCGAGCGTGCCCGTGACCTGTTCGTCGCTCGCCGACAGCGGCAGCGTGACGAATGCCCCTTCGGGCAGCAGTTCGGCGAGCGCGCGTGCGGCGGTCGATTTCGCGGTGCCGCGCGGCCCGCTGACGAGCACGCCGCCGAGCGACGGGTCGATCGCCGCGAGCAGCAGCGCCTGCTGCAGCGGTTGCTGCGCGACCAGCGCCGCGAACGGAAATACCGCGCGGGCGCGATGCGTCGTCGAATCGGTCATCGCCGTCCTCCTTCCTGACATTGTTCGCTGTCGAGCCAGACCGCTTCGATCCGCTCGCGATAATCGCCCGGCTCCTGCCACAGCCCGCGCTGCATCGCTTCGACGAAGCGTTCGCAGATGCCGTGCAGCGCCTTCGGGTTGTGGCGTTCGAGGAACGCGCGGGTGTCGTCGTCGAACAGGTACGCGTCGGCGACGAGCGCGTACTGGTGGTCCGACAGCACGCGCGCGGTCGCGTCATAGCCGTACAGGTAATCGACGGTCGCGGCCATTTCGGCCGCGCCCTTGTAGCCGTGACGCTTCACGCCGTCGAGCCATTTCGGATTGACGACGCGCGAGCGGATCACGCGCGCGATTTCCTCGCGCAGCGTGCGCATCTTCGGCGCGACCGGGTTCGCATGGTCGCCGTGGTAGATGCTCGGCTGCCGCCCGGACAGGTGCCGCACGGCCGCCGTCATCCCGCCCTGGAACTGGTAGTAGTCGTTCGAATCGAGGATGTCGTGTTCGCGGCTGTCCTGGTTCTGCACGACGACGTCGATCGTCGCGAGCCGTTCGCCGAACACGTCCGGCGCGGCGTCGCCGGCGCTGTTCTGCGCGTATGCATGGCCGCCCCACTGGCGGTATGCATCGGCGAGATCGGCATCGGTCTGCCAGCGGCGCTGGTCGATCAGGTCCTGCAGGCCCGCGCCGTAGCTGCCGGGCCGCGCGCCGAACACGCGCCAGCCGGCACGCCGCCGCGCTTCGTCCGGCGCCACGCCCTGCTCGATCCATTTCGCGCGTTCGCGCTCGACGCGCGCGCGGATCGGGTTCAGTGCCTCGGGCTCGTCGAGCGCGGCAACGGCCTGCACGGCCGCGTCGAACAGGTGCATCAGGTTCGGGAACGCGTCGCGGAAGAAGCCCGACACGCGCAGCGTCACGTCGATGCGCGGCCGGTCGAATATCTCGATCGGCAGGATCTCGAAGTCGGTCACACGATGGCTGCCGTGCGCCCATTTCGGCCGCACGCCGAGGAGCGCGAACGCCTGTGCGATGTCGTCGCCGCCGGTGCGCATCGTGGCCGTCCCCCAGACCGACAGGCCGATCGCGCGCGGATAGTCTCCGTGGTCCTGCAGATGGCGTTCGATCAACTGCTGCGCGGACTTCAGCCCGAGCGACCACGCGGCCTGCGTCGGCACGGCGCGCGTATCGACCGAATAGAAGTTGCGGCCCGTCGGCAGCACGTCGGGCCGGCCGCGCGACGGCGAGCCGCTCGGCCCCGGCGGCACGAAGCGGCCGTCGAGCCCGCGCAGCAACTGGCGCAGTTCCTCGCCGCCGCATGCGTCGAGGGCGGGCAGCAGCGTCGAGCACACGCGCTCGAGCACGGCGAGCGTGCTCGGCCAGTCGCCGGGCGGCGTGGGGGCGGCATCGGCGCCGGTCTCGCCGGAAACGGCCGCGCACAGCCCGTCGAGCCAATGCTGCGCGAGCCGTTCGAGCCGCTCGCGCGTGTCGCCGGCATGGCGCCACGGCGACGCGTCGAGCGCTTGCAGAACGGCCGGCCGCGGGCCCGTCCACGGCGCGGCCCACTCGGCCGCGAGCGGATCGAAATCGTCGCCGAGCGCGAGATCGCGCGCGAGCGCGCCGATCAGCCCCGCGCGTTCGCCCTTGCCGTCGCCGACCGGAAAACGCGCGAGCGCGAGCAGCGTGTCGCGTCGCTGACGGTCGGCGGGCGACACGCCGAACACGTGCAGCCCGTCGCGAATCTGCGCTTCCTTCAATTCGCACAGCCATGCGTCGACGCGCGTCAGCAGCGCATCCTCGTCGCCCGCATCGCGCGGCGGCGACACGCTCAGTTCGTCGTGCAGACGGTGTTCGGCGATCGTCGCGAGAATCGTCTTGCGCAGCAGCTTCGCGCGCCGCGCATCGACCATCAGCGCCTCGTAGTATTCGTCGACCTGCCGTTCGAGATCCTGCAGCGGGCCGTAGTTTTCCGCGCGCGTGAGCGGCGGCATCAGGTGATCGACGATCACCGCCTGCGCGCGGCGCTTCGCCTGGCTGCCCTCGCCCGGATCGTTGACGATGAACGGATACAGATGCGGCAGCGGCCCGAGCGTCAGGTCGGGCCAGCACGCGTCGGACAGCGCGACGCTCTTGCCCGGCAGCCATTCGAGGTTGCCGTGCTTGCCGAGGTGGATGACCGCGTCGATGCCGAACGCATCGCGCAGCCAGAAATAGAACGCGAGATACGCGTGCGGCGGCACGAGGTCCGCATCGTGGTAGCTCGCATAGTCGTTCTCGCCGCGCGAGCGCGACGGCTGGATGCCGACGAACACGTTGCCCGCGCGCCAGCCGGCGATCGTGAAGCGCCCCTGCCGCAGCGTCGGGTCCGCTTCGGGCGGGCCCCAGCGCGCGTTCAGCGCGTCGCGCACCGCGGTCGGCAGCCGCGCGAAATGCGCGACGTAATCGGCCAGCGCGAAGCTCTGGAACGCGGGGCGCAAGGCGCGCACGGCCGGGTCGTTGGTCACGCCTTCGGTGAGTCGCGCGATCAGCGCGTCGCCATCGGCAGGCAGGTCGGCCACGGCATAGCCCGCATCGCGCAGCGCCGCCAGCACGCGCAGTGCGGACGCCGGCGTGTCGAGCCCGACGCCGTTGCCGATCCGCCCTTCGCTTTGCGGATAGTTCGCGAGGATCAGCGCGATGCGCTTGTCGGCGTTGTCGAGCGTGCGCAGCCGGCACCAGCCCCGCGCGAGCGCCGCGACGAACGCGACGCGTTCGGCGTCCGGCTGGTAGCGCACGACGTCGACTTCGGTGTGCGGACAACGATACGCCAGCCCCTTGAAGCTCACCGCGCGCGTGACGATGCGCCCATCGACCTCGGGCAACGCGATGTGCATCGCGATGTCGCGCGCATGCAGCCCCTGGTTGTCGGCCACCCACGCGTCGCGGTTGCCGCCGGACAGGATCACCTGCAGCACCGGCGCATCGCCGGCGAGCACGTCGGGCTCGGGGCTGTCGATCGTGCCGGCCGCGAAGGCGGTGGTGTTCAGCACGAGCGCGACGCCGTGCGTGTCGCACAGCTGCGTGATGACCTCGCGGCTCACCGCATCCTTCAATGACGTGACTGCGATCGGCAGCGGATTGAGCCCCTCGCGCACGAGCGCATCGGCCAGCGCGTCGAACACGGCGGTGTTCGCGGCCTGCCAGTGCGCGCGATAGAACAGGATCGCGACGACGGGCGCGCCGGGCGTCCAGCGCGCACGCCAGTCGTCCACGCTCGCCGGGTCGCGCGCCGGGTGATACAGCGCGGCGGCCGGCAGCGGGCGCGGCAGTTCGGGTTCGTCGCCGAAACCGAGCGTATGGAACGCGATGCTGCGCAGCAACGCTTCGGCGTTGTGCATGCCGCCTTCGCGCAGATAGCGCCACCACATCCGGCACAGGTCGGGCGCGACCGTGCTCTTCGCGACGAGGTTCGGGTCTTCCTGCAGGTCGCCCGAGAACATCGCGAGCTGCTGCTTGCGTTTCGACGCGAGCGACACGGCCTGCTCGATCCCGTACGGCCAGTATGCTTCGCCGCCCAGATGATCGATCACGACCGTCTTCGCGTGACGCAGCACGTCGTCGACATAGAAATCGACCGACGCCGGCTGACGCAGGAACGTGACGTTCGCGAGCCGCACGCTCGGAAAGCCGACGGGCAGTTTCGGCACGACGCTGGCCAGCAGCGACAGCGTCGTGTCGGCCGAGCTCAGGATCACGATGTCGGCCGGCTGCTGGTCGATCCGGACGACGCCCTGCGTATCGTCGACGAAGCCGCCCGGCGTGGTGCGCAGCAGATGCATCGCGCGTTACGCCTGTTGCAGGTCGGCCGCGCACGCGGCGTCGAACGCGCGCTGCAGCGCGGCCGCGTCGAGATCCTCGCCGATCAGCACGAAGCGGCTCGCCCGCGTTTCGCCGTCCTGCCAGCGACGGTCGAAGTAGCTGTCGAAGCGGCGGCCGACGCCCTGGATCACGAGCCGCATCGGTGCATCGGGCAGCGCGGCGAAGCCTTTCGCGCGGTAGATCGTGTGCGTCTCGACGACACGCTGCAGCGCGGCGATCGTCGCCTCGCGCGTGCCCGCATCGCCCGACACCACCACCGAATCGAAATCGTCGTGATGGTGGTCGTGATCGCCGTCGTCGGCCGAGCCGTGATGGTCGTGCCGCAGGTGAATCGTTTCCTCAGACGCCGATTCGCGCCCGAGCAGCATCGCGACGTCCAGTTCGCCACGCGTCGCGCGCACGATCTTCACCTGCGGCGGGATTTCCTCGCGGATCGCGGCTTCGACCTCGGCGAACCGCGCGTCGGCGACGAGATCGGCCTTGTTCACGATCACGAGGTCGGCGGACGACAGCTGATCGGCGAACAGTTCGTGCAGCGGCG
Source organism: Burkholderia sp. RF7-non_BP4 (assembly GCF_001521935.1). Classification (NCBI taxonomy): domain Bacteria; kingdom Pseudomonadati; phylum Pseudomonadota; class Betaproteobacteria; order Burkholderiales; family Burkholderiaceae; genus Burkholderia; species Burkholderia sp. RF7-non_BP4. The sequence continues at coordinate 127,341 of NZ_LOTA01000007.1, forward strand.
ATTCGTGGTCGAGGTTCGGATCGGCGCGGCGCTGCGCGTCGACGGCCTGCGGGTTCTCGGCGAACTGGCCGCTCGCGGCGGCCGGACCGTCGACGACGGTCACGACCGCGTCGACCGTGAAGCTGTTGCGGATCGTCGGCCAGTTGAAGGCCTGCACGAGCGGCTTCGGCAGCGCGAGGCCCGACGTCTCGATCAGCACGTGATCGATGTCGGCGCGGCGCTCGACGAGCGCCTCCATCACGGGATAGAACTCCTCCTGCACCGTGCAGCACAGGCAGCCGTTCGCGAGTTCGTACAGCTGGCCCGTCGCTTCGCCCTGCGCGCCGTCCGCGTCCTCGCAGCCGATGCCGCAGCCCTTGAGGATTTCGCCGTCGATGCCGAGCTCGCCGAATTCGTTGACGATCACCGCGATGCGGCGGCCTTCGGCGTGCTGCAGGATGTGGCGCATCAGCGTGGTCTTGCCGCTGCCGAGAAAGCCCGTGACGATCGTGACGGGAAGCTTGCGTAAGGTCATGGTGGATCCTGTGTGGAAAAGGGAGTCAGGCCGAGAGCGTCACGTCGATCTCGTCGTAGCGTTTGAGGCGGTAGATCGCGGCCGACACGATCCAGCACGCGAGGAACAGGCCGATCACGACGTAGCCGAGCATCCCGAAATGCGATGCGACCATCGTCGAGAAATTCCACACGGGCCCCTGCAGCGACAGTTTATCCGCGAGCAGCGCGAGCACCTCGATGCCGCCGATCAGCGCGGCGACCAGCACCGACACGAACGTGATCGTCATGTTGTAGTAGATCTTGCGGATCGGCCGCACGTACGCCCAGCGGTACGCGCCCATCATCAGGATGCCGTCGGTCGTGTCGACGAGCGTCATGCCCGCGGTGAACAGCACCGGCAGCACCATCACCGACCAGAACGACAGGCCGCCCTGCACCTGCGTGGCCGAAATGCCGAACAGCGCGATTTCGGTCGCGGTGTCGAAGCCGAAGCCGAACAGGAAGCCGACCGGATACAGGTGCCAGCTGCGCGACACGAGGCGGAACAGCGGCCGGAACAGGCGGGCCAGCACGCCGCGCTGGTTCATCAGCATGTCGAGGTCGGCGTCGACGATCGCCTCGCCGCGGCGGGCCGCGCGAAACGTCCGGTAGACGGAGATCAGGATCAGCAGGTTGGCGGCCGCGAGCACCAGCAGGAAGAACGCCGACACGCTCGTGCTGATCACGCCGCCCCAGGTCTTCATGCTCTCGAAACGCGCGAGCGACGCCGCGGTCAGCGCGACCGCGACCGACATCACGATCACCACCGTCGAATGGCCGAGCGAGAAGAACAGGCCCGCGCCGAGCGGGCTGCGGCCCTCCTGCATCAGCTTGCGCGTGACGTTGTCGATCGCGGCGATATGGTCGGCGTCGACCGCGTGGCGCAGCCCGAACACGTAGGCGAGCAGCGCGGTGCCCAGCAGCACGGGCTGGTCGCGAAACGCGACGAAGGCCCAGATCCACGCGCCGACGTTGAAGGCGACGAGCAATGAATAGATCGCGACGATTTTGCCGCGCAGCCCGGATGAGCTGTCGTTGAACAGACGGAAGAACGAGTCGAGCATGATGCTCCTTTGCGAACGGTCGACATGATGAATGCCAACACGGCCGTCGTCGGCCCCGCCCGCGCCGCCGGCCGTTCTTCGCCCCGGCCCGCGCGCGCTGCGGCTGACGGGTCGGCAAAGGAAGCGGGCAGCGTTCGGGCGTCGGGCGTGCTGCGGCCGTGGACGATGCGCCGCCTCCCCGCGGCGCTGAACCCCACGTTCTGGCCGGTATCCGGGCTGACGAACACGCCGCTTCGCCTTCCCGGATGCGCGGCATCCAGTGGCGGTCGTCCGCATGCAGCAGGCATGCGGCGAAGCGGCGCTGCATCGCGCTGAGCGCGATGCGTTCGCTTACCGTTGCGGGGGCAGCACAGGTTGGCTCGACCGCGGTGCAGCCAGGCTCCCTGTTTCCCGTTTAACTGCGCGCGCCGGAGGAGCGCGCGCGAGCACCAAAACGCGTGCGAGTGTAGGCGGCGGTGCGGGGAGCGTCAAGGCGGAACGGGCCGCCGCGGTGCGTTGGGCCCGGCCGCGGCATCGTGCCGGGGGCGCCCGCGGCGCCCGCGGGGCGGGTTCGCGCGGGCCGACCGCTGTGCTATCGTATGCGCCGCGTTCGGTGCTCGCATGCGCATTCCGCGCACGCAGTTAAACGGGAAACAGGAGGCGGAAGTCCGCCCGGCCTGTGCTGTCCCCGCAACGGTACGCCGCCCGCGCGCCGCGGTTCCCCCCGCACGCGCCCAGGCCGCCCGCGATGCCACTGCCCTTCAGCGGGCGGGAAGGCTGCGGCCTGGCAAGCGGCCAGCCCGGATACCGGCCGACGCAAGGGGCGAGCCCGCTGCTCGCCGAACGCCCGATCCGCGGGGGACGGATGGGGTGCGCTTCCCGCCCGCGTTCGCGCGGGCTTCGCCCGATCCATCATGCCTTGCCTGTCCGCCGGCCGCCGATGTGCCGCTCGCCGTCCCCTTTCCACTGCCACGACACGGTGTGCGCCGTGCCGCGTCCGATGAGCCGCGCCTGGCTCGTCGGCGCCGGCCCCGGCGACGCCGATCTGCTGACGCTGAAGGCCGTGCGCGCGATCGCCGCGGCCGACGTGCTGCTCGTCGACGACCTCGTGAACCCCGACGTATTGCGCCATGCACGCGCCGACGCGCGCATCGAGCACGTCGGCAAGCGCGGCGGCCATGCGTCGACGCCGCAGGAGGCGATCGTCGCCGCGATGCTCGCGCACCTGCGCGCGGGCCGCAGCGTCGCGCGGCTCAAGGGTGGCGATCCGTTCGTGTTCGGCCGCGGCGGCGAGGAGCTGCTCGCGCTCGGCGCGGCGGGTTTCCCGGTCGAGGTCGTGAACGGCATCACGGCCGGTATCGCGGCCCCGGCCGCGCTCGGCATTCCGGTCACGCATCGCGGCGACGCGCAGGGCGTGATCTTCGTCACGGGCCACGGCGCGGGTGCCGACGAGCCCGACTGGCGCGCGCTGGCCGCGACGCGCATGACGATCGTGATCTACATGGGCATACGCCGGCTCGACGCGATCGTGGCCGCGCTGCGCGACGGCGGCGTGCCCGGCGACATGCCGTGCGCGGCGATCGAGAACGCGACGCGCGACGGGCAGCGGCACGTGCTCGCGACGCTCGACACCGTCGTCGAACGCGTGGGCGCGACCGGTATCGGTTCGCCCGCGATCGTCGTGATCGGCCGCGTCGCGGCGCTTGCCGACGATCCGGCCGTGCGCGCGGCGCTCGGCGGCCGCGCATGATGCGCGTCGCGCTCGGCGTCGGGTTTCGCGCGGACGTGACGGCCGCGCAACTCGATGCCGCGATCCGCGCGGCGCTGAAGCACTACCCCGATGCCGAGCCGGCCGTCGTCGCGACGCTCGCCGACAAGGCGCGCGCCCGGCCGCTGCGCACGCTGTGCGCACGCCGCGGCTGGCCGCTCGTCGCGTTCGACGCGGCGCAGCTCGCGCAGTGCCCCGAACCGCCATTGAGCGGCCCGTCGGCTGCCGCGCTCGCGCGTTTCGGCGTCGCGGGCGTGGCCGAGCCGTGCGCGCGGCTCGCGGCGCCGCGGGGCCGGCTGCTCGGCCCCAAATCCATCCTGGGCGGCGTGACGGTCGCGCTCGCCGGCCCGCTCTGAACCCTTTGTTTCGCTTTCGACAGGACGATTCCCGATGAAGACCGATGCCGAATCCCATCAGCGGATGACCGAACGCCGCCGCGCCGGCCATGAAAAGAAGCAGGCCGCCGCCACCCAGGAAAAGGGCCTGCTGATCGTCAACACCGGCAACGGCAAGGGCAAGAGCACGGCCGCGTTCGGCATGGCCGTGCGCGTGCTCGGCCACGGCATGCGGCTCGGCGTCGTGCAGTTCATCAAGGGCGCGCTGCACACGTCCGAGCGCGACTTCCTCGGCGCGGTCGCGCAATGCGACTTCGTGACGATGGGCGACGGCTATACGTGGAACACGCAGAATCGCGACGCCGACATCGCGACCGCGCGCAAGGGCTGGGACGAGGCGCGCCGGATGATCGAAAGCGGCGAGTACCGGATGGTGATCCTCGACGAGCTGAACACCGTGCTGAAGTACGAATATCTGCCGCTCGACGAAGTGCTCGCGACGCTCGTCGGGCGGCCGGATTCGGTGCACGTCGTCGTCACGGGCCGGCATGCGCCCGATGCGCTGATCGATGCGGCCGACCTCGTCACCGAAATGCGGCTCGTCAAGCATCCGTACAAGGAGCAAGGCGTGAAGGCGCAGCCCGGCGTGGAGTTCTGAGCGATGCCGGCCTGCCCCGCGCTGTTCGTCAGCGCGCCCGCGTCCGGCCAGGGCAAGACGTCGGTGACGGCCGGCCTCGCGCGGCTGCACCGGCGGCTCGGCCGGCGCGTGCGCGTGTTCAAGACCGGGCCGGATTTTCTCGATCCGATGTTGCTCGAACGCGCGAGCGGCGCCCCCGTGCATGCGCTCGACCTCGGCATGGTCGGGGAAGCCGGCTGCCGTGCGCTGCTCGCCGATGCCGCACGCGACGCGGACCTGATCCTGATCGAAGGCGTGATGGGATTGTTCGACGGCACGCCGAGCAGCGCCGATCTCGCGGTCGCGTTCGGCGTGCCGGTCGTCGCGGTGATTGCCGCGAAGTCGATGGCGCAGACGTTCGCGGCGATCGCGTTCGGGCTCGCGCGGTTCCGCCCCGAGGTGCCGTTTCACGGCGTGCTGGCGAACCGCGTCGGGTCGCCGCGGCACGCGGAACTGCTGCGGCAGGCGTTACCCGACGACTTGCGCTGGCTCGGCCACGTGCCCGCCGATGCGGGCATCGCGCTGCCGGAGCGGCATCTCGGCCTGCACCAGCCGGCCGACATCGACGACCTCGATGCGCGGCTCGAGCGCGCGGCCGACGTGCTCGCGCAGACGGCGCTCGCCGAATTGCCGCCCGCCGTTTCGTTCGCGGCGCCGGACGTCCGCGCCCCGCTGCCGCGTGCGCTCGCCGGCACGCGGATCGCGATCGCGCGCGACGCGGCGTTCTCGTTCATTTATCCGGCGAATCTGGCGCTGCTCGATGCGCTCGGCGCGCAGCTTCGGTTCTTTTCGCCGCTGGCCGACGAACCCGTGCCCGCCGATTGCGATGCGCTGTTCCTCCCGGGCGGCTATCCGGAACTGCATGCGGCGACGCTTGCGGCGAATGCCGTGACCGCGCGGACGATTCGCGCGCACGCGGCGGCCGGCCGGCCGATCGTCGCGGAATGCGGGGGGATGGTGTATCTGTGCGAATCGCTGACCGACGTGGACGGCGCGACGACGCCGATGCTCGGGCTGCTGTCGGGCCATGCGACGATGCAGCGCCGGTTCGCGGCGCTCGGGATGCAGCAGCTGGATACGCGCACCGGGCCGATGCGCGGTCATACGTTTCATTATTCGCGGCTCGATACGCCGCTGGCGCCGGTGGCGACCGCTGCGCGGCCCGACGGCGCGCCCGGCAGCGGCGAAGCCGTTTATCGCGCGGGCCCGATCGTCGCGACGTACATGCACATGTACTGGCCGTCGAATCCGGAAATGGCGGCCGCGCTGTTCGGCGGCACGGCATTCTGACGCAAACCGTGGAAGGTCGCGACGTCAGTGCTTTTCGCGGCCCGGCGCTTCCGAGCGTGAAGTCCGGATCACGGCGCCGTCGGGCGAGAAATGCGCGTTGAACATCGCGTCGCCCGATACGCCGCCCTCGGCCCAGTGCCAGCTCCACACTTCTTCATGACTCAACGCGTATTGCGCGACCTCGGTCGGCTTGCCGAGCAGCTGCCGTACGTCGTCCTTCGACATTCCCGGCACGACCTTCGCGATGTTTGCCGCCGTCAGGGCCTGCGTGATCGACACGAGCCGGCCGTCCGGCCCGAAATCGAGCATGTACGTGCTCGTGCCGTACGGGCCGCGCGGATACTCGAAACGCTGCGAGCCGTCCTCGCCCTGCCTCACCATCTCGGGCTTGCCGGCCTGGCGCAGCACGTCCTCGGTCGTCGAGACGCCCGGCTGCAGATTGCCGAACGCCATCGGATCGGGCTTGATCGCATTCACCGCGTCAGCCACCTTCTGGTCGTCGCAACCGGCCGCCAGAACGCCGACCGCGCAGGCCGTCAGCACGGTCAGAAACTGTTTTCGCATGTCATCCACACCTGTATTCATCGAGCCGATCCGGCGTCGCGCGCAGCGTAGCACGCGGCTCGTCCCGTCGATGTCAAGGAGCGTCAAATTCGCGCGCATCCCGCGCGCCCGGTTTCACGGCCGCGTTGGCGCGTGCCGGGCGGCGGCGCCCGCGTCGATGCGGCGCGGCGTCACGCCAGGAACGTCTCGGCCAGCTTGACCCAGTACGATGCGCCGGTCGGCAGCGCGGCGTCGTTGAAGTCGTAACCGGGGTTGTGCACCATGCAGCCGCCCTCCCCGTCGCCGTTGCCGATGATCAGGTAGCAGCCCGGCCGCTTCTCGAGCAGGAACGCGAAATCCTCGCTGCCGGTGAGCGGCACCATTCCGTCGATCAGGTTCGCCTCGCCGACCCACTCGCGCGCGACGCCGCGTGCGAACGCGGTCATCTGCGCGTCGTTGACGAGCACCGGGTAGCGGCGCTGGTAGTCGATCGTCGCGGTCGCGCCGAACACCGCAGCCTGCGCATGAACGACTTCCTTGATGCGCGTCTCGAGCAGGTCGCGCACTTCCGGCTTCAGCGCGCGCACGGACAGGCGCATCTGCGCGCGGTCGGGAATCACGTTCGGCGCCTCGCCCGCATGGATCGCGCCCACCGTGACGATCGCCATGTCGAGCGGCGACACGTTGCGCGACACGATCGTCTGCAGCGCGACGACGATCTGCGCGCACACGACGACCGGGTCGATCGCCCTGTGCGGCACCGCGCCGTGGCCGCCGCGCCCCTGCACGTCGACGATCACGGTATCCGACGACGCCATGAACGGCCCCGGCAGGAAGCCGAACTTGCCCGTCGGGAAGCCCGGCATGTTGTGCATCGCGAAGATCGCGTCGCACGGGAACTGCTCGAACAGTCCGTCGTCGAGCATTTTCTTCGCGCCGCCGAGCCCTTCCTCGGCCGGCTGGAAAATCAGGTTCAGCGTGCCGGAAAAGCGGCGCTCGCGCGCCAGGTGCTTCGCGGCCGCGAGCAGCATCGCCGTGTGGCCGTCGTGGCCGCACGCGTGCATCTTGCCGGGGATCGTGCTCTGGTACGGCAGGCCGGTCGATTCGTGGATCGGCAGCGCGTCCATGTCGGCGCGCAGGCCGAGGCGCTGCGTGCCGTTGCCGACCTTCAGTTGCGCGACGACGCCCGTGCCGCCGAGCCCGCGATGCACCGTATAGCCCCACGCCTGCAACTGCCCGGCGACGAGGTCGCTCGTCGCGAATTCCTCGAAACCCAGCTCGGGGTGGGCATGAATGCGGTGCCGGATCTCGATCATTTCGTCGGCGAGGCCTGCGGGGATCACGCTGTGCGTCACGGTGTCGTCTCCTGGGTTTCGTGGGGAAGGTGCAGGCAAGGATAGTCGGTTGAACGGCAACCGGACAGACAGAAAGTCGTCACGGCGGCAACCAGGAGTTGCCTGTCGATCGTCGCGGCGCGCGACGAATGCGCGACGGATCGTACGGCGGAAGGAAACCGGCCATTCGGGCGACTGCCGCCTGCGGTCGGGGTTCGCGACACTGCGTGTTCCGTCTCGATTTTTCAGGTGGGAGGGCATGTTGGTTGCCGTTCGTCATTCCGGAATAATTCCGTCACATCAACGGGTTGAGCATCTTTGTTCACTTTTTGACGGCCGTACATTTTTTGTGTACGCTCGTGAAAAAGTGAACAGGCGATCCACCCCGATGCGCAAGAACGCCACCCTGCCGATCTCGGAACAGCACGTGCTCGATGAAGCCTGTGCCGCGTTCGGACGCGCGACCCGGCGCTTCGACGCCCGGCCCGTGCGCGTGCCGGCCGCATACAACGCGCATGCCGACGCGATGATCCGCTTCGGCATTGCCGGGCAAACATTCGAGATGCCGGTGGCGGTGAGCGTCGGCGTCGAATCGCTGCCCGGCGCGCTCGCCGCGTTACGCCGCCACGCGCCTCCAACGTCCGCCGAGCGGCCGCTGATGCTGGTCGCGCCGTATTTTTCGGCCGACCTGGCCGCCCGCCTGATCGAGCACGACATCCCGTTCATCGATACCGCCGGCAACGCATGCCTGATCCAGCCGGAGGCGACCGTGATGATCTCCGGTCGGCCGAAACCTGCACGCACGCCACGCCGGCAGGCATCGCGGGCGACGACGCCCAAGGGGCTCGCCGTGATGTTCGCGCTCGCGACGCAGCCGGGCCTCGTCACGCAACCGCTCCGCGCGATCGCCGCCGCGTCGGGCGTCGCGCTCGGCACGGTCAATCTCGCGATGGACGATCTGATCGCACGCGGCCTCATCGCGCAGCGGCGCAACGGCGCGCGCGCGTTTACCGACTGGCCGCGCTTCGTGCAGGAATGGGTCGCGCTGTACCCGAGCCGCCTGCGCGCGAAATTGCCGAGCCGGCGGTTTGCCGCGCTCGCGCCCGACTGGTGGCGCGGTTTCGATTTCGCGGCATTCGACGCGCGGCTCGGCGGCGAACCCGCGGCCGACCTGCTGACGCACGACCTGAAGCCGGCCGCGGTCACCGTCTATACGCACGGCGCGGTGTCGAACCGCCTGCTGCTCCAGGCGCGCCTGCGCCCGGACGAGCGCGGCGACGTCGAGCTGCTCGAAGCATTCTGGCCGCCGTCGCCGGCGCTCGACTGGCGCGAGCAGGACGTGCCGCTCGTGCCGCCGCTGCTGATCTACGCGGATCTCGTCTCGTCCGGAGACAGCCGCAATCTTGCCGCCGCTGAACACATCCATGACCGATACCTCGCCCACCCGCCCGCTTGAAGTCGACGCGCGCCGGCCGCTCGAACCGGCGGCGGTCGCGTTGCTGCAGGCGGTCCGTACGGCTTGCGCGCAGCTCGACGCGGCATTCGTCGTCGCCGGCGCGACCGCGCGCGACATCCTGATGTGGCATGTCCACGGCATCCGGCCGGTGCGTGCGACGCGGGACGTCGACGTCGCCGTGTGCGCGGTGAGCTGGCCGTTTCACGAACGGCTCGTCGATGCGCTCGTCGCGACGGAGCAATTCACACGCGCGCCGAAGCATCAGCAGAAACTGCTGTTCGACAGCGGGACGCAAGGCTTTCGCACGGAGCTCGATCTCGTGCCGTTCGGGCCGCTCGAGGCGCCTCCCGGCGAAATCGCGTGGCCACCGGGCGGCGATTTCGTGTTGAACGTGCTGGGCTTTCAGGAGGCGGTCGATACGGCGCTGGTCGTGTCGATCGCGGCCGACATCGCGGTGCCGGTGGCCAGCCTGCCGGCCCTGGCGCTGTTGAAGCTGCTCGCGTGGAAGGACCGGCGCGCACGCCAGAACAGCGACGCGTACGACCTGCTGTTCCTGCTCACGCATTTTCACGACGCGGGTAATCGCGAGCGCATCTGGGACGTCGCGCCCGACCTGCTCGAGCGGCACGGTTTCCAGCCCGAGCTGGCCGCGGCCGCGCTGCTGGCGCGCGACGCAAGGCGGATTGCTTCGCCGCACACGCACGATGCGATCCGCGCGCTGTTATCCGACGCGGCGATCTACGCGACGCTCCGGCAGGATCTGCAGGCCCGCGCGTTCGCGCTGCTGCCGGGCGAATTCAACGATGACGCCGACCGGTATCTCGACGCGTTCCGCGACGCCTTTCTCACCGATTCGCCCGTTCCCCGGACGTGACGTGCGGCCGCGCGACAAACGCCGTCACGCGTTCCGCATGCTTCGTCACGGCAACCGGAACGTGTCGAAGAATGTTTCGCGCTCCATCACGGTGAGCGCCGCGCGCTTGTGCGGGAAGTCGAACTCCTTCAGCGTGTAGAACCCGAGCCGGTGCATGTACGCGATATGCCGCACGTGATCGACGCGCGGCTCGCCGACGAGCCGCTGCGTGCGCGGTTCGTCGACGAACATGTAGTGCAGCACCCCGCTCCACCACGCATGCAGCTTGCCCGCGCTCTGGAAGCGTGAATCGCCGATCAGCAGATGCAGCCCGCGATCGAAGTCATGCGCGTCGTAGAACGGTGCGAGGCGGTCCTCCTTCGCCCAGTAGAACTCGAAATAGCCGAACGGCGTATCGTCGAAATAGCCGATCATCGGATGCATGTGCGGATCGGCGAGCCGCTCCGCGAGATAGGCGGCGTGCTCGTCGAGCGTGCCGCGCTGGTCCCAGAATTGCGCGACGCGATCGAGGTTCATCCAGTCGCTGAACAACTGCGAATGCGCATCGATGTCGACGGTGCGCAGGCTGAACGTCATCCCGACCTGCGGCATGTAGCGCGCATAGATCTCGCCGGCCGGCGACGGCGGCCGCACCGGATGCCGGTGGCCGTTCGTGATCGTGTAGCGCAGCGGCATCCCGCCCGACGCGGGCGCCTTCAGCCACGGCCGCGGGTTCTGCCAGAACGTCGCGCGCGATGCGGTGAGGCGCAGGCGGTCGCCCACGATCCGTGCGTCGTCGATCACGCCGTCGCGCACCGCGCGCGCGACGTACGACGCGATAGCCGCCGGATCGGCGCCGCCGTGCGGCACCGACACCGTCGCCGCATCGTGCCGCGTGTCCGTATTGAACAGCGCGACGAACTCCGCGAGCAGCGCGGCCGGCGCATCGTCGGGCCGCCACGCGTCGAGCGTGCACTCGGCGGCGGGTGGCTCCTGCCCGTGCGCGGCGCCGTCGAGTGCCGCGGCCACCTCGCCTTCGACGGCGTCCGCTTCCTTGTCGGCCGGTTTCGTCAGCGTGTCTTCCATCACAGTGCTCCCGCGTCGTGGCGATCGGCGAGGATGTGCAGCCCCCGCTCGAGCGCCGGAAACAGGCTGCGCTGGAAGTTGTTCCAGCGCAGTTCGAGAATCGTGTCGTCCGGCGCGATCGGCGTGTCGAGCACGTCGCAGATCACTTCACCGGAATCGATGCCGTTGTCGACGTAGTGAAACGATGCGCCCGTCATCGTCACGGGTTCGACGCGCGAGGTCGCGCCGCTCGCCCAGTCGACCCGTTCGCCGCGCGCGCCGTGCAGCGCGTCGAGCGTCGCCCATGCGCCGCGTCGCTGGTACGGCGAATCGTCGGCCGTGATGCCGGGGTGGATGTTCGCGATGCGGCGATGAAAGCGCGCGCCGGGACGCACGAGCTCGTCGAGGATCACGAGCAGCCCGTCGAGCACGACCACGTCGGCGTCGAGTTCGAGCAGGCGTTCGAGCAGGCGCCGCTCGAACGCCTGCTTGCCCGTCACGCGCTCGCGCGCATCGCGCGGCAGCCGTCGGTACGTCGACGCAATCGTGCAGAACAGTTCGTCGACCGGCCTGCCCTGCACGGTCAGCCCGTCGGGCAGGATCCACGGGCGGCCGGGCGTGCGTGCGAAGCCGTAGTCGGCGACCTTCGCGCGATCGGCCGGCGAGCCTTCGTCGTCGTCGACGATCACGCCCTGGAGCGCATAGCGTTCGCCGAGCGGCGAGTCGTTCAGACGCTCGACGAGGAATTCGAGCGGCGCCTTCATGTAGCGCGTGCCGCCCTGGTAAGCGACCGGCTGGCCGGCGCGATCGGCCGCGCCGTTGCGCAGCGACTGGATGTAGACGAGATTTTTCTTCGGCATGGAGGCGTCGTGAAAAAAGCGGACGACGGCGCCGCGGCCCGCCCGCGCCGGCCCGAAGGCCGGCCGGCGCGCCACGGCGCGCGGCGTCACCAGTTGTATTTCGCGGTGGCGATCACCGTGCGGTCGGTCCCGAAAACGCAGACGCTCGTCGACTGGCAACCGCTGATGTAGTGGCGGTTGAACAGGTTCGTCCCGTTCACGGCAAAGCGCCAGTTGCGCGTGTCGTAATGCACGCCCGCGTCGAACAGCGTGTAGCTCGATACCGTCAGCGAGTTGTCCGCCGCACCGGCCGACGCACTCTGGTAGCGCACGCCGCCGCCCAGGCCGAAGCCCGTGAGCGGCCCCGTGTGCCACGTCCAGTCCGCCCACAGCGACGCCATCTGGCGCGGCCGCGGAATGTCGACCGGCCAGTTGTTCAGCGACGCGTCGTTGGCCTTCACGTTCTTCACGTCCTGGTAGACGTAGGACGCGATCAGCGACAGGTTCCGCGTGAGCTTGCCGGTCGCGTTCAGCTCGATCCCGCGCGAACGCACTTCACCGGTCTGGACCGACGTCGTGCCGGACGGATCGAGATTGAGCGGCGTCGACGTGAGCACGTTGGTCTGGTTGATCTGGTAGATCGCCGCGCTCAGCATCAGGTTCTTGCCGGGCGGCTGCCAGCGCAGGCCGGCCTCGATCTGCTTGCCGCGCGTCGGCTGCGGCAGCCCGCCGCCATACAGGTTCACGCCGATCAGCGGGTTGAACGACGTCGCGTAGCTGACGTACGGCGACAGCCCGTAGTCGCCCTGGTACGTGAGGCCCACGCGGCCGGTGAACGCCGTGACGTCGGCCTTCGACTGCGTGCCGCCCGCGCGGTCGTCCATCCGCTGGTTGACCCAGTCCTCGCGGCCGCCGAGCGTCAGCGTCCAGCGGTTCCACTTGACCTGGTCCTGCACGTACAGCCCGAACGTGTTCATCGTCGTGTACGTGTTGGTGCGATACGTGGTGTTCGGCGGCGAGAACACGGACAGCGTGACCGGCGTGTAGACCGGGTTGTAGATGTTCAGCGTCGACGCGGCGGCCAGCCATTCGCTGTCGGTCGCGGTCTGCCGGTTGTACTGGAAGCCGAGCAGCAGCGTGTGCTCGAGCGGCCCCGTGCCGAAGCGGCCCTGCAGGTTGTTGTCGATGTCGAAGCGGCTGTAGTTCGTCTGGAACACGCCGGCCCAGCGGTTGATGTCGGTCAGGCTGCCGTCGGCGAAGCCCGCGCCGAACACCGAGCCGTTGTCGAGCGACAGGTGCATCCAGCGCACGTTCTGGCGGAACGTCCACATCGGATTCAGGTTCCGCTCGAACTGGTAGCCGAGCGACCACTGCTTCTTGCGGTAGTAGTTGAAATCCGGGTCGCCGCCGTAGACGTCCTTGTCGAGCTGCCCGTTGGGGTTCGGCAGCACCGTGCCTTGCGCCGGCAGGAAGTTCGACGAGATGTCGCCCCAGTCCTGCAGGTACGTGGCGGACAGCGTCAGCGACGTATCCGCGTCCGGGCGCCAGCGGAACGACGGTGCGAGCGCGACGCGCTGGTCGTTGTTCGGGCCGGTCAGCGCGTTGCCGTCGCGGGCGACACCGACGAACCGGTACGCGTACTTGCCGTCCGCGTCGAGCTTGTCGCCGACGTCGATCATGAACTGCTTGCGCGCGTAGTTGCCGAACTGCACGCCGGCTTCGCGCACGCGCTCGCCGTCGGCCGTCTTGGTCTGCACGTCGATGATCGCGCCCGGGTCGCCGGCGCCGTACAGCACCGACGTCGGCCCGCGCAGCACGGTGATGCTGTCGATCATGTACGGATCGACGCGCCAGCTCGACAGGTTCAGCGTGTTCGGCACCTGCAGGCCGTTCACGTACGCGGTCGGCGTGAAGCCGCGCAGCGCCGCGTACCAGTCGGAGCGGTTGTCCGAGCCGTACGACGAGAAACCGGGCACGTAGCGCAGTGCCGCGTTCACGTCGGTCGCGCCGGTCATCTCGATCTGCTGCGCGGTGACGACGTTGATCGTCTGCGGAATCTCGTTCAGCGCGGTATCGGTCTTGGTGCCGGTCCTGCTGCGCTTCGCGACGAGCCCGACCGTGCCGTCGCCCTCCGAGCCCGCGTTGACGTTGATCGCCGGCAGCGTGCCGGACGTCGAGCCGTTCTGCGCGCCGACCGCCGCACCGTTCTGCGCATTGCCGCCCGACGCCGCGGCGCCTGCGTTCACGGCCGGCGCCGTCTGGGCATATGCGTGCCCTGCCGCCATCCCGAACGCCACGCTCGCCGCGGCTGCGATCGCACGCACACGCGTGCCTGTTGCCCACTCCATCTTTCTCTGCTCCACTTTCTTGATGCGGTCTCCGACCGCGCCTTTGTCAAAGAGCGAAAGCCATGCGGCCCGCGCTCGCCCCGTCGTGATGTCGTTGTTCATGCCGTGCCCGGGCCGCGCCATCGTCATGGGCGGGCGCGATCCCTTCCTCGAGCGACGCGCAGATCTCGTCCGCGCGGCGCGCCAGGACCGACAGCAGCGTGTCGGACAGGCCGTGGCTGTCTTCGCAGCAGCCTTGCAGGTAGATGCGCGGCGCGAAGTGCGCGGGCGTCGCAAGCAGGTAGTCGCGCGTGACGTCGCCGCGCGTGAGCGCATCGCCCAGATGCGGTGCGAGCCCTTCGAGCAGCGCCGAATGCGTGTCGCGCCGGTAGCCGGTCGCGAGCACGAGCGCGTCGAACCGTTCGACGCGCGTCGCGCCGTTCATCCGGTCGCGCAGCGTCAGCTCGATGCGGCCGTCGCCGGCGCGCACCGCGGCCTCGATCGCGCTGTTCGCGAGCAGCGCATGGCGCGGCGTGCCGTCGATGCGCTGCAGGTACAGCATTTCGTAGATCTGCTCGATCAGCGGCCGATCGACCACCGCGTAGTTGGTGTCGCGATAGCGCTCGAGCAGCGCGCGGCGCGCGTCGTGCGGCTGCGCGTAGACGACGTCGGTGAATTCGGGGCTGAAGATCTCGTTGACGAACGGGCTGTCGTCGGCCGGTTTCAATGCGCCCGCGCGCATCACGAGGCTCGCGTCGACGTGCGGGAATCGGCGCGCGAGGTCGATGAACACCTCGGCCGCGCTCTGCCCCGCGCCGATCACCGCGACGCGGCGGCGCTCGCCGTCCGGCGCGGCGACCAGCCGGTCGATGTCGGTCAGGTACGACGACGAATGGATCACGCGATCGCGGCCGAGTGCGGCGAACGCGTCCGGCACCGCCGGCGTGCCGCCGACGCCGACCGACAGCGCACGCGTCACGCGCTGGCGCTCGCGGCCGGCCGCGTCGCGCGACAGCACGCGCAGCGCGTCGATCCGCGCGCCGTCGCCGCGCACGGGCTCGATCGCCGTGACGGTTTCGCTGTAATGGACGTGCTCGTCGAAGGCGTCGGCGACCCAGCTCAGGTAGTCGTGGAATTCGACGCGGGTCGGATAGAAGTTCTTCAGGTTGACGAATTCGTTCAGCCGGCCGCGTTCGAACAGGTAGTTGATGAACGTGTAGCGGCTTTTCGGATCGCGCATCGTGACGAGATCCTTCAGAAACGAGATCTGCATCCGGCAGTCGTCGAGCAGCATGCCGCGATGCCAGCCGAATTCCGGCTGGCGTTCGACGAAGCAATGCGCGAACGGACGCGTGCCGTTGCGTTCCGCGAGGCGCACGGCCAGCGCCAGGTTCGACGGCCCGAAGCCGACGCCGATCAGGTCGAATACGGTTTCTCTCTGCATGTCTCTCAGCTCCCTTGTCGGTGAATCCGGCCCGTCAGACGTGACGGCCGGAGAAGAACGTTTCGCGCAGCGTGCGCATCCACAGCGGCTGCCCGTCGGCGAGCGCCAGGCGGCGCTGCCGCGCGAAGCCGTGCCGCGCGAGGGTGTCGACGACCCGCGCGCGGCCGGCCGGGACCGCGCAGCCGACCGCTTCGGTGCGCGAATCGTCGAGAAACAGGTAATGCACGACCGACGGCAGCCAGCCTGCCACGCAATGCGGGCCGCGCCAGCGCGATGCGCCGACCAGCATCCGCAGCCCGCGGTCGTAATCGCGCGCACCGACGTGCGGCGCGAGCGGGTCTTCCTTCAGCCAGAACGCCTCGACGTACGCGAACGGTTCGCCGTCGAAGCAGCAGACGAGCGGGCTCACGTGCGGATCGGCATCGGGCGCCGTGCCGTCCACGCCGGGTTGCGTGCCCGGCCAGCCGTCGCGCACGCGCGGCTCGTCGAACCAGTGCGCCAGGCGCGCGGCGTCCTCGCCCGGCTGCCAGCCGCGCAGCGTGAAACGCACGCCGAGCGAAGGCAGGTCGCGCGCATACACGTCGCCGCGCGGCGCGGGCGGCCGGCGCGGATGCCGCCGGCCGTCGGTCAGCATCGGCAGCGTCGCGCATGGCAGCGGCGTGCCGACGCGCCACAGATCGGCCTGCTGCGCCCAGCCTTCGCGCATGCACAGGCCGCCGTCGGCAAGCACGCCGCTCGCGCGCAGCGCGTCGAGCGCGACCGCCGGCCACGCGGCCGGGTCGAGCCGGATCGCCGCGCGGCGCGCGTCGTCGGAAAACGCGGCGGCGAGCGCGGCCAGCAGCGCGCGACGCTGGTCGCCCGGCGCCGCGCGATGGTTGTATGCGACGAGGCGCAGCGTGCCGTCGTCCGCGAGCTGCGCGCGCAGCAACTGCGCGCCGATGCCGTCGCCGTGCGCGACGCGGATCTCCGCGTCGTCGCGCGCGGCGAACAGGCCGTCCGCGAACGCGAGGCGGCACGTGTCCGGCATCGTGAATCCGTCCGGACGCACTTCAGCCAGCATCGCGCACCTCCTGCTCCGTTTCGGCCGACGCATCGAGATGCGCGCCGAGCGCCGCGAGCGTCGGCGACGCGAATACGTCGGCCACCGTCAGCGCGTGCCCGGCGCGGCCGGCCGCGTCGACGAAGCGCACGACGTCGAACGACGTCGCGCCGGCTTCGAACAGATCGGCATCGGGCCCGGGCGCGGCCGTCGCGAACGTGTCCGACCACAGCGCGGCGAGCGCGGCTGCGGCGTCCGGCGCGCGCGATGCCGCCGTGACGCGCGTCGCCGCGCTGCCGGCCGGTGCGACTGCGATCGCCGCCGACACGGCGAACGGCGCGTCGGGCGCGCCGAGCGCCGCTTCCGGCGCCCCGGCGAAACGCGCGACTTCGTCGTGATAGAGGTCGACGAGCGCATCGACGAAAGCGCCGTCGAGCAGTTCGTCCGCATACGAGAACGCGGCGCTCACGCGGCCGTCCGGATGCTCGACGACGTCCAGCTCGAGCGTGAACACGACGCGATGACGCACGTCGTCGAACCCGGCGAGCGACAGGCCGGCCCAGTCGCGCGCGGCGGCGCCGGTCGGACGCAGGTAGTTGAACATCACCTGGAACAGCGGATTGGCGTTTGCGGCACGCGGCGCGCGCAGCGCGGCGACGACGTCGGCGAACGGCACGTCGGCATGCGCATACGCGGCGAGCGCCGTATCGCGCACTTGCGCGAGCACGTCCGAACGGCACGCTGACGTGTCGAGCCGCGTGCGCACGACCACGGAATTGATGAAGAGACCGAGCGCATCGCGCGCGGCATCGCCCGTCAGCTCGCGCGTCGACGCCAGCACGCCGACCGGCTGATCGGCCGCACCGGTCACGCGGAACAGCGCGGTGTTGAGCGCCGCGTGCAGCAGCATCGGCAGCGTCGCGTGCGCGGCGGACGCGGCGGCGCGCGCGGCACGGATCAGCGATGCGTCGAATTCGAACGCGACGCGCGCCGCACGCCATTGCGGGACGGCCGGCGCGTTTGCGCGCTGCGGCAGTATGGGCGGCGGCAGATCGGCCAGCGCGTCGCGCCAGTACGCGACGCGGGCCGGGTGGCACGGCGCGGGCAGCGCGAGCGACGTGTCGTGAGGCGGTGTCGATACCGATTCCGCTTCGCCGCGCACGAACGCGACATAGCCTGCGCGCACCGCGTCGAGCCACAGCTCGATCGATTCGCCATCCGACACGATGTGATGGATCGTCACCGACAGCACGTGATCGTCCGCGCCGAGCCGCAGCACGCGTGCGCGCCACAGCGGTGCATCGGCCGCGAGATCGAACGGTGCGAGCGCGTCGGCATCGGTCAGCGCCGTCGCGCGGGCGAGCGCGTCGGATTGCGCCGACAGATCGATGACCGGCATTTCGACGGAAACGTCTGCATCGATCCGCTGGCCCGGCAACATGCCGTCGCGCGCGACGAGCCGCGTGCGCAGCGCCGGGTGCGCGGCCGCCGCGGCCGAGAACGCCGCACGCAGCGCGTCGACGTCGAGCGGACCGCGCACGCGCAGCGCGACCGGAATGGTGTACGCGGCGCTGTCCGGCTGCGCGCGCCACAGGAACCACAGACCGAGCTGCGCGGGCGACAGCGGCCATACGCCATGCGCGTCGGGTTTGACCACCGCGACGCCCGGCGCGGCGGCACCGGCGTGCGCGGCGCGCGGCGCATCGCCCACCTGACGCGCGTATTGCGCGAGCACCGGCGCTTCGAACAGCGCGCGCACCGGCACGTCGCGGCCGAGCCGCTCGGCGACGCGCGTCGCGACGCGCACCGCCGCCAGCGAATGGCCGCCGAGTTCGAAGAAGTGATCGCCGCGACCGACGCGCTCGACGTTCAGCACGTCGCGCCAGATCGCCGCGAGCGCGGTTTCGTCGCCCTCGTGCGGCGCTTCGTATGCGCGTTCGACGCGCACCGGCGCCGGCAACCGTGCACGGTCGACCTTGCTGTTCGCGTTGCGCGGCAGCGCGTCGAGCACGATCAGTTGCGCGGGCACCATGTAGTCGGGCAGCGTGCGGCGCAGATGCGCGTCGAGCGTCGCGGCCTCGACCGGTTGCGCGGCCGCCTGCGCGTCGGCGGTCAGTTCGACGTAGGCGACGAGCTGCGCCTGCGCGCCCTGCCCGTGCACGACCGCGCACGCTTCGCGCACCGCATCATGCGCGGCCAGCTGCGCCTCGATCTCGCCGAGCTCGATGCGCAGCCCGCGCAGCTTCACTTGATGATCGACGCGGCCGATGAAGTCGAACACGCCGTCCGCGCGACGCCGCACGAGGTCGCCCGTGCGGTACAGGCGCGCGCCCGGCGCGCCGTACGGATCGGGCACGAAGCGCTCGGCCGTCAGCGCGGGACGATCGAGGTAGCCGCGCGCGACGCCGATCCCCTCGCCGCCCAGGTACAGCTCGCCGATCACGCCGACCGGCAGCGGATGCAGCCGCGCGTCGAGCACGTGCGCGGTGCGCGCGCCGACCAGCGTGCCGATCGGCAGATACGCGGCGTCGCCCAGCGTCGCGAGATCGTCGCCGGGGCGGAACATCCACAGCGTCGGCGTGATCACGGTTTCGGTCGGGCCGTAGCCGTTGACCACGCGCACGTTCGGCATCGCGCGGCGCAGCATCGCGAACGCTTCGCGCGACGTGGCTTCGCCGCCGACGGTCAGCGAGCGCAGCGTCGGCGGCGCGCCGTGCGCGACCGCCCATTCGGCGAGCTGCGCGGCGCAGCCGGGCGGCACGTAGGTCATCGTCACGCCGTCGCGAATCATCATCGCGCAGGTCTGCGCGGGCGGCCACAGCACGTCGGCCGTCACCGACACGGCGGCGCCCGACAGGTATTGCGAAAACCAGCCTTCGTGCGCGCCGTCGAAGTTGACCGACTGGAACAGCAGGAACACGTCGTTCTCGCCCGCGCCGTAGCGCTCGGCGATCGCCACGCAATGCCGCGCGAACGCCGCGTGATCGACGATCACGCCCTTCGGCTTGCCGGTCGAGCCCGACGTGTAGATCGCGTAGGCCGCATGGCCGGGCAGCACGTCCGGCAGCGCGACGTCCGCGGCTTCGTCGAGTGCGTCGACTTCGTCCGCGCGCCAGACGCGCAGCGCCGGCAGTTCGGGCAGCGATGCGGCGCTCGCGCCGTCGGTCAGCACGTGCCCGATGCCCGCATCGCCGACGATCTGCGCGAGGCGTTCGCGCGGATGGGCCGGATCGAGCGGCACGAACGCGGCGCCCGACTTCAGCACCGCGATCAGCGCGACCAGCAGGTCGACCGAGCGCTGCAGCGCGACGCCGACGCGCATTTCAGGCCGCACGCCGGCCGCGACGAGGTTGCGCGCGATGCGTGCCGCGCGCGCGTCGACCTCGCCGCGCGTCAGCGCGCGATCGACGTCGGCGACACCGCGTGCGTCGGGCCGTGCCCGCGCATGCGCGGCGATGCGCGCGTGCACGGGGACGAACGGTTCGGCTTCGGCCGCACCCGCCGGCGCGTTCCACGCAAACAGTTGCGCGCGTTCGTCGGCCGGCAGCCAGTCGAGATCGCCGACCGGCACGTCGGGGCGCGCGAGCGCATCGGCGAGCAGCGTGACGAAGCGCGCGGCCAGCCGCGCGATCGCGTCGCCGTCGAACAGGTCGAGCGCGTGGATGAACGCGGCGTCGAACGTGCCGTCGGGCGTCGCCTCGACGGAAAGCGTCAGGTCGAATTTCGCGGACGGCGTGCCGGACGGCAGCAACGTTGCCGATGCCGCGCCCAGCGCCGGCAGCGCGCGGCGCTCGCCATATGCGGCCATCACCTGGAACAGCGGATGGTGGCTCGCGCTGCGCGGCACGCCGAGCGCGTCGACGACCTGCTCGAACGGCACGTCCTGGTGCATCTGCGCATCGACGAGCGCGCGCTGCGTGCGTGCGACCAGCGACGAGAAATCGCCGTGCGCGGGCACGTCGACATCGATCGCGAGCGTGTTGACGAAGAAGCCGATCAGGCCGGCCGTTTCCGCGCGTTCGCGGTTTGCGGCCGGCACGCCGACGCAGATCCGCGCATCGCCGGTCGCACGCGCGAGCAGCGCGTCGAGCGCCGCGAGCAACACCGCGAACGGCGTCGCGCCCGACGCGGCCGCGAACGCGCGCAGCCGCGCACCGATGCGCGCGTCGAGCGAAAACACGTGACGTGCACCGCGCGCGCTGCGGCGCGCGGGCCGCGCGGCCGCGCCGGGCAGCGTCAGCACGCCGCGCTGCGGGTCGAGCCGCTCGCGCCAGAACGCCAGCTGCCGGTCGCGCTCGCCCGCATCGAGCCAGCGGCGCTGCCACAGCGCATAGTCCGCGTACTGGATTGGCAGCGGCCCGAGCGGCACCGGCTCTCCCGACGTATACGCGCGATAGAACGCCGCGAGTTCGAACAGCATCACGTCCGACGACCAGCCATCCGACACGATGTGATGAACGGTCAGCGCAAGCCAGTGATGCGTTGCGTCGAAGCGGATCAGGTGTGCGCGCACGAGCGGTGCCGCGCCGAGATCGAACGCGCCGGCTTCATCGGCCATTGCGACGCTTTCGGCGCGCGCGACGCGCTGCGCGTCGGGCAACGCTTCGAGATCGGTCTCGCGCCACGGGCAGCGCAGCGGCGGATGGATCGTCTGCGCGACGCCGTCCTCCGTTTCGTCGAAGGTCGTGCGCAGCGCTTCATGGCGTGCGATCAGTGCATCGCACGCAAGCCGCAGCGCATGCGCGTCGAGCGGGCCCGTCAGCGCGAGCCGTTCGGTGATGTGATAGGCGTCCGGCGCGTCGATCAAGCGCGCGTGCAGCCACAGCCGCGTCTGCGCGAACGATGCCGGCACGCGCTCGGAGCGCGGCGTGCGCGGCGGGATCGGCAGCATGCGGAAATCGATGCCGGCCGCGCCGAGCTTGTCGATGAACACCGCGCGTTGCGCGTCGGGCAATTGCGCGAAGCGCGTCGCGAGCGCGAGCCAGTCGGGTTGAACCTTCGTCATCCGTCGTCCTTATTGGGTTTCCAGTTCGCCGAGCAGCGCATCGATCGCGCTCGCCGCGTCGGTCTCGCCGCGTGCCGCGCAGGCCGCGTCGATCGCGTCCGCGCAGCGTGCGAGCGTGCGGGTGTCGAACAGCGTGCGCAGCGGCAGCGCGAGGCCCCAGTGCAGGTTCGCCTGCGCATGCGCTTGCGTCGCGAGCAGCGAGTGGCCGCCGAGCTGGAAGAAATCGTCGTCGCGGCCGATCGCGTCCACGTGCAGCACGCGCTGCCAGATCGCCGCGAGCGCGCGCTGCGTGTCGGTCGCGAGTTCGACGGCCGCGGCCGCTTCGCGCACCGGCGCGGGCAGTGCATGGCGGTCGCACTTGCCGTTCGGCGTGACCGGCAGCGCGTCGAGTTCGATCAGCTGCGACGGCACCATGTAGGCCGGCAACTGTGCGCGCAGCGAATCCAGCAAGGCGGCACGGTCGAGCGGCCCCGCGTCGCCACGTGCGACGTAGCCGATCAGCTGCGCGTCGCGCACGATCACGACCGCGTCGTGCACGCCGGGCGCCGCGCGCAGCAGCGCCTCGATCTCGCCCGGCTCGATCCGCTGGCCGCGCAGCTTCACCTGCGTGTCGACGCGGCCGAGGTAATCGAGCGCGCCATCGGCGCGACGCCGTGCGAGGTCGCCGGTGCGATACATGCGGGCGCCCGGCACGAACGGATCGGGCACGAAACGCTCGGCCGTCAGCCCCGGGCGGCCGAGATAGCCGCGCGCGAGGCCCGCGCCCGCCAGATACAGTTCGCCGGTCGCGCCGGCCGGCACGGGCTGCCAGGCCGCATCGAGCACGTGCAGCTGCAGGTTCGCGATCGGATGGCCGATCGGCACCGCGACGGCGCCGGCGTCGTCGGGGCCGCAGGTCCAGTGCGACACGTCGATGGCGGCTTCCGTCGGCCCGTACAGGTTCACGAGCGTCGCGTTCGGCACGAGGCGCGCGACCTTCGCGACGAGTTCGGGCGCGAGCGCCTCGCCGCTCGCGACGATCAGGCGCACGCTGTCGCATTGCGCGGCGGCCGAAAAATCGTCGAGATACGCGGCGAACGCGGCCAGCATCGACGGCACGAAGTGCAGCACCGTCACGCCGTGCGCATGGATCGCCGCCGCGAGGCGGGCCGGATCGCGGTGGTCGCCGGGGGCGGTGATCGCGAGCTTCGCGCCGGTCGCGAGCGGCCACACGAATTCCCACACCGACACGTCGAAGCCGAACGGCGTCTTGTGCAGCACGACGTCGTCGCGCGTCAGCCGGTACGCGTGCTGCATCCACGCGATGCGGTTCGCGAGCGCGCCGTGCGAGTTGCCGGCGCCCTTCGGCTTGCCGGTCGAGCCGGACGTATAGATCAGGTAGGCGAGCTGTGCGTCGTCGATGTCGGTAGCACAGTCGGCGGCGGCGGCGTCCACTTCGCCTGCCTCGTCCGCGAGCAGGTCGGCCACCGTCAGCAGTTGCGTCGTCGCGTCGTCGCCGAGCGCGGCCTCGACCTGCTCGCGCAGATGCGCCTGCGTGATCGCGACCGCGGGCCGCGCGTCGCGCAGCAGGTACGCGATGCGCTCGGCCGGATAGTCGGGATCGACCGGCAGGTACGCGGCGCCGGCCTTCAGCACGCCGACGAGCGCCGTCACCATGTCGAACGAACGCTCGACGCACAGCGCAACCGGCGTGTCGGGCCGCACGCCGCGCCGGCGCAAGGCGGCGGCGACGCGCGTCGTGTTCAGGTCGAGCTCGCGATAGGTCGCGCGCTGCACGCCACCGTGGGCATCCGCGTATTCGAGCGCGATCGCGTCGGGCGTCGCCCGCGCGGCGGCCGCGAATTGCAGATGCAGCGGTTGGCGTTGCGCGTCCGGCCACGTCCGCGCGGTGTCCTGCGCGCGCGCCAGTGCGTCGCGCGTCGCGTCGTCGGCGATCGACAGCGTGCCGAGCAGCGCGTCCGGCGTGCGGGCCAGCGCATCGAGCGCGCACGCGAACGCGCGGTGCCAGCGTTCGACCTGGTGCGTATCCACGCGCGCGGTGTCGTAGCCGTAGTCGATCGTCAGTTCGGCGCCGCTCTCGATCACGAGCGTCAGCGCGAAGTCGGTCGACTCGATGCTGCGCACGCCGCTCAGTGCGAGCGCGCGCGGATCGGCGTCGTGCGCCGTGTCGTCGACGGGATAGTTCTCGAACACGACCAGCGTGTCGAACAGTGCGCCGCCGGCGCCGCGTGCCCAGCGCTGGATGTCGGCGAGCGGCGTGTGCGCATGCTCGGCCGCAGCCGCGTTTTCGCGCTGCAGCGCCTGCAGCCAGTCGGCCGCGCGTTGTTGCGGCGCGGGTGCCGTGATGACGGGCAGCGTGTTGATGAAGAGACCGAGCACCGTGTCGACGTCCGCGAGCGCATCGGGACGGCCCGCGACGGTCGCGCCGAACGCGACGGCCGGCTGATGCGTCATGCGCTGCAGCGCAAGCGCCCAGGCGCCCTGCACCAGCGTGTTGACGGTCAGCTTCAGCGCACGCGCCGTTTGCGCGACACGCGTCGTCGCAGCCGCGTCGATCGTCGCGCGCCACGTGACCATCTGCGCATCCGCGCGGTCGGCCACGCGCTCGGCGATCAGCGTCGGTGCGTCGAGACGCGCGAGGCGCCCGGTCCAGAAGCGCTCGTCGGCCTCGCGGTCGCGCGTGCCGAGCCACGCGATGAAGTCGCGATAGCGCAGCGCCGGGCGGCTCGCGAACGGCGACACCGCGTCGGGGTCGCGATAGTCGCGCAGCACGTCGGCAAGCAGGCGCGCCGTGCTCCACCCGTCGAGCAGCACGTGGTGGCGCGTCCACACGACGCGCCACGCGTCGTCGGTCACGCGGATCAGCGTGAGCCGCATCAGCGGCGGCTCGCGCCAGTCGAAGCCGCGCGCGCGGTCGGCCGCGAGCCACGCGTCGAAGTCGGTGTCCAGCGTGTCGCCGCGCATGCGCCAGTCGAGCTGTTCGACCGACATCCGCGCGTGACGATGCACGCATTGCAGCGGTGCGGCCTCGTCGGGCATCACGCTGGTGCGCAGGATGTCGTGGCGTGCGATGGACGCGGCGAACGCGGCCGCGAGCCGGTCGGCATCGAGCGCCGTCGCGGTCGCGACGAGCTGGTTCACGTAGCTTGCATGACCCGGCGCGAACAGCGCATGGAACAGGATCCCCTGCTGCATCGGCGACAGCGGATACACGTCGTCGATCGTGCGCCAGTCGAGCGGCGCGCGCTCGATCGCGGCCTGCGTGAGGCCGGCGGCCCGTGCGAGCGGAAAATCGCCCGGCGTCGCACCGCCGCCGCGATGCGCGACACGCGCTGCGCATGCGTCGGCGAGTTCGCGCAGCGCGGCGGCAAAGCGATCCGCGAATGCATCGATCGTCGCGCGCGCGAACTGCGGCGCACCGTAGACCCAGTGAACTTTCAGCGTGCGTGCGCCGTCGCGATCGGTATCGAGGTATGCGTGAATCGCGAGCGTGTTGCCGAGCGGCCCTTGCGGGTCGCGCTCGATGCCGGTGCCGCCGAAGCGCGGCACGAGCGTCGCGTCGCGCGGTGCGTCGAACTGGCCGAGATAGTTGAACGTGACGCGCGGACGCGGCACGGCGGCCAGCGCCGCACGCGTCGCCGCGTCGCCGTAATGCGCGAGCACGCCGAAGCCGAGCCCCTTGTGCGGCACCGCGCGCAGCGTGTCCTTGACGGCGCACAGCGTGTCGCGCGCGGTGGCTTCGACGGGCAGCGTGACCGGATAGTGGCTCGTCAGCCAGCCGATCGTGCGGCTCGCGTCCGCGTCGTCGAACAGCGCCTCGCGGCCATGCCCCTCGAGCTCGACGCGGCACGACGCGGCGCCGCTGGCGCCGGCCAGCGCCAACGCGAGCGCCGCGCCCAGCAGTTCGATCGTCTGCGTGCGATACGCGGCGTGCGCGTCGGTCAGCGCGGCACGGGTCAGCGCCACGTCGATCGTCTGCACGACGACGGCCGCGTCGGCGTTCGTCGCCGGTGCGTCGGGATGATCCGGCACGAGATCGTCGCCCTCCGCCATGCCGGCCCAGTAACCCGTTTCGGCGGCGAACGGCGATGCCGGATCCGTCGCGGCACGTGAGAGGCGCGCGGCCCAGGCATCCGCACGCAAGCCCGGCTGGGACAGGCGAATCGGCGTGCGCTCGCATGCGGCGCGATACGCGGCGTCCAGGTCGTCGAGCAGGATGCGCCACGACACGCCGTCGACGATCGCGTGATGAATCGCCAGATACAGCCGCGTCGCGCCGTCCGGCAGCCGCGCCGCACATGCGCATGCGAGCGGCCCGCGGCCGAGATCGAGGCGGCGCTGCAAGGCGTCGAAGCGCGCCAGCGCGTCGGCTTCGTCGCGCGCGGCGACCTCGACGAACGGAAGCGCGTCGTACGGTTTCGCCGCATCGCTCGCGTGCCAGTGACCGTCCGCGCCGCGTGCGAAGCGCTGGCGGAACGCGTCGTGATGCGTCAGCAGCGCGTCGAATGCACGTGCGAACGCATCGGCGTCGAACGGGCCGCGCACGTCGAACGCGACCGACTGGTTCCAGTGGCCCGGATGCGGCACGTCGAGCGCGAAGAAGCGTTGCTGTGCCGGCGTCAGGATCGCCGCTGCGGCAGCCGTTGCGGCCTGAGCCGGCGCCGATGTCGATGCCGACGGCGCGGCGGCGACGTCCCCGGTTTTCGCGATGCGCGCGAGTTCGGCGACCGTCGGGCCGTCGAACAACTGCTTCGGCGTGAAGCGCACGCCGCGCTTGCGGGCGCGTGCGATCACCTGCAGCACCAGAATCGAATCGCCGCCGAGCTCGAAGAAGTTGTCGTCGCGGCCGACGTGTGGCGCCTTCAGCACCGCCTGCCAGACTTCGGCGAGCGCCGTTTCGACCGGGCCCTGCGGCGCGTCGCCGGCGGCAACCGCCACCGGCGCGGCGGCCAGTTCGCGCAGCGCCGCGCGATCGATCTTGCCGTTCGCCGTCACCGGCAGGCGCGCGAGCGCGACGAACTGCGCGGGCACCATGTAGTCGGGCAGCGTCGCGCCGAGTGCGGCGCGCATGGCGGGCTCGTCGAATGCCGCGCCGTCGCGCATCACGACGAACGTCGCGAGCCGCAGGCGGGCGTCGTGCTCGATCGCGAGCGTCTCGGCCTGCGCGATCGGGCCGGCCGCGCGTACCGCCGCGCTCACCTCGCCCGGTTCCACGCGATAGCCGCGAATCTTCACCTGGTCGTCGATGCGGCCGAGGAACGCGAGACGGCCGTCCGCGCGCAGGCGCACGCGGTCGCCGGTGCGATACAGGCGCGCACCGGGCGTGAACGGATCGGGCACGAAGCGCTCGGCGGTCTGCGCCGGTTGGTTCAGGTAGCCGCGCGCCACGCCCGGCCCGCCCAGATACAGCTCGCCCGTCGCACCGGCCGGCACGCACGCGCCGAACGCGTCGAGCACCAGCGCGCGCGCATTCGGCAGCGGCAGGCCCAGCGGCACGCCGCTCGCGGGATCGCGCGCATCGGCGCCGATCGACGCGGTGTCGCACGCGATCGCGCCGACGGTCGCTTCGGTCGGCCCGTAATGGTTGATCACCCGGCAGGCCGGCGCGAGCGCGGCCAGGCGCGCGACGAGCGCCCACGTCAGCGTTTCGCCGCCGGTCACGAGCGCGTGGCGCGGCAGCACGTCGGCCGGCACGCGTGCATCGAGCAGAGCCTGCAGGTGGCTCGGCACGATCTTCAGCACGCCGACGTCGCGGCGGCGCATCTCGTGTGCGAACAGGTCCGGATCGAACGCGCACGCGGCCGGCAGCAGGTGCAGCGTGCGGCCCGCGCACAGCGCGCCGAACAGCGTCGTGTGGCCGAGGTCGGCGGCGACGGTCGACACCATCGCGAACGACGCGTCCGGTGCGAAGGCAAGTTCGTCGAGCATCCCCTGCACGTAGTCGGCCAGTGCGCCGTGCGACACGACGACGCCCTTCGGCGTGCCGGTCGAACCCGACGTATAGATCAGATAGGCGCCCTGCCCGGGATGCGGCGCGACGCGTACGCCGGCCGCATGCGCGAGCGTCGCGTCCTGTGCGAGCGCGTCGACATCGAGCGGCTGCGCGTCGTTGCCGGCCGGCCACGCGGCGACATCCCGCCCCTGCGCGACGAGCGCCCAGCGTGCACCGCAATCGGCGGCCGCGGCCGCGACGCGTGCGGCCGGCTGGGCCGGGTCGAGCAGCACGGCCAGCGCGCCGGCCTTCAGTGCGCCGAGCAGACCGACGACGAAGCGTACCGAACGCTCGATGCAGACGACGACGGGGGCTTCGGCCGTCGCGCCGCGCAGCGTCAGCGCATGCGCGATGCGGTTCGACGCATCGTCGAGTTCGGCGAACGTCAGCGACGCCGACGCATCGGCGAGCGCGACGCGATGCGGATACGCGGCCGCCTGCCGCGCGAAGGCGGCGACGACGTCGGCGTGTTCGACGTTCAGCGCGCGGCCGTCGCGCGGTTGGCGCGACACCGGCGACGCATCGCACGGCAGCGCGGCCGTCGTGCGGTGCGGTTCACGTGCGGCGGACGCGACCAGCGCCGCATAGCTGTCGAGCCACGCGCGCGCGGTGTCGGCATCGATGCAGTCGGTCGCATAGGCGGCGACCAGTTCGATGCCGTGCGCGTCGTCGGTGAAATCCAGCGCGAAGTCGAAGCGCGCGGCGAGATCGGGCCCCGGCGTCGCAACCGCGGTCGCGCCCGGCAGCACGCTGTCGTGCCGCGCATCGAACTGCTGCGCGAATTTCACGCGCAGCCATTCGTCGCCGCGCTTGACGGGCGGCTTCACCGCATCGACGACGCGCTCGAACGGCACGTCCTGGTGCGCGACCGCATCGAGCGCCGCCGTGCGTGCCGCGTCGACCAGCGCGCGGAACGGCAGCGTCGGCGCCACCCGCACGCGCAGCGCGACCGTATTCAGGAACAGCCCGAGCAGCGCGCGCGTTTCCGGGCGCTGGCGATGCGCGACCGGCACCGCGACGACCACGTCAGTCTCGCCAGTTACGCGCGACAGCCATGCGTCGAGCGCCGCCAGCAGCACCGTGAAGACCGTGGCCTGCGCGTCGCGCGCCAGACGCCGGACGTCGGCAGCGACCGCGTCGGGCAGGCGGACCGACACGCGTGCGCCCTGCAGCGTGCGCGTCGCGCCCGGCTGGCGGTCGACCGGCAGTGCGAGCGGGCCCGGCACGTCGCGCAACGCGCCGCGCCAGTAGTCGAGCTGACGCTCGCCTTCGCCGCCGGCGAGCATGTCGCGCTGCCAGTCCGCATAGTCGGCGTACTGGATCGGCAGTGCCGGCAACGACGGTTCGCGGCCTTCCGCATACGCGCGGTACGCGGCCGACAGCTCGTCGAATGCGCAGCGCGAGCTCCAACCGTCGGTGATCGCATGGTGCGCGGTCAGCAGCAGCCGGTGGCGGTCGTCGGCGAGCGCGACGAGCGTCGCGCGCAGCAGCGGCCCGTTCGACAGATCGAACGGCGTGCCGGCGTCGCGCTCGGCGAGGTGCGCGGCTTGCGCGTCGCGCGCGGCCGGCGGCTGGCCGCGCAAGTCGAGCGTCGCGATCGTGACCGGCAAGCGGGCATGGATGCGCTGCATCACGATGCCGTCGTCGTTGTCGACGAGGGTCGTGCGCCATGCGTCGTGCCGCTCGATCACGTGATCGAGCGCGCGCTGCAATGCGGCGCGATCGAGCACGCCGTCGATCGTCCAGTGCGCGGCGATGTGATACGCGGCGCTGGCGTCGCGCGTTTGCGCGAGCACCCAGAAGCGCTGCTGTGCGAGCGATGCGGCGCGGTCGACGTACGGGGCGCCCGATGCGGCGGCATCGGCCGGCGCGCGGCGCGCGGCAATCGCGGCCAGCGGCGCGCCCGTTTCGCGTTCCGCGCGATCGACGTGCGCGGCCAGCTCCGCCAGCGCCGGATCGGCGAACAGCGTGTCGAGCCGCAGGTTCACGCGCAACGCGGCGCGGATCGCGGCCTGAAGTTGCATCGCGGCGAGCGAATCGGCGCCCAGCGCGAAGAAGCGAGCGTCGCGCGACGGCGTCGCGTCGAGGCCGAGCAGCGTTTGCCAGAGGCCGGCGATCTGCTGCTCGGTCGGCGTGCGCGGGGCGTCGCCCGCGGGCCGTTCGGCGTCGCGGGCGGCGGCGATGCGCTCGCGTAGCGCGGCACGGTCGATCTTGCCGTTCAGCGTGTACGGCAGCGTGTCGCAGCGCACGAACCGGTGCGGTTGCCACGCGGCGGGCAACTGCGCGCCCACGTGCGCCTTCAGCGCCGCATCGTCGGCGGTCGCGCGCAGCGCGACGCACGCGATCAGCCGCGTCGGCCCGTTGCCGGTTTCGGCGATCACGGCCGCGTCGGCCACCGCCGGATGCGCGCGCAGGCACGCGGCGATTTCCGCGGGCTCCACACGCACGCCGCGCACCTGGACCTGGTCATCGAGACGGCCGAGATAATCGAACGCGCCATCGGCGCGCAGACGTGCGAGGTCGCCGGTGCGGTACACGCGGGCACCGGGTTCGCCGTGCGCATCGGGAATGAAGCGTTCGGCCGTCAGCGCCGGGCGGCCGTGATAGCCGCGCGCGAGACATGCGCCGCCGAGCAGCAACTCGCCGCCCTCGCCCGGTTCGCCGGACGCGCCGCCATCGATGCGCGCGACGCGCGGGCCGATCGCGCGACCGATCGGCAGCGACGCATATGCATCGTCGTCCGCCAGCACCGGCATTTCGCCCGGCTCGACCGGCCACAGCATCGGGGAAATCACGGCCTCGGTCGGCCCGTAGCCGTTGATCAGGCGAACCGACGGGAACGTGCGGCGCACGAATTCGAATGCCTGCTGCGGCAGCGCCTCGCCGCCGAACGCGAGCACGCGCAACGCCGGCGGCACGCCGTCGCGAGAGGCGACGGCCGCGAATTCGCGCAGATACGCGGGCGGAAACGCGGCGACGCCGATGGATTCACTCATCATCAGCGCATGGGCGGCGTCCGGCGCGAACGGCTGCGGCGGCGCAATCGTCACGCTCGCGCCGACGGCGAGCGGCGCGAGCCAGCATTCGTGCGCGGCATCGAAATTGACCGACGCGAAATGCAGCAGGCGATCGCCACCCTCGATCGGCAGCGCGGCCGCGAGCGCGTCGCAATGCGCGGCGAGCGGCCCGTGCTCGACGACCACAGCCTTCGGCGTGCCGGTTGAGCCCGACGTATAGATCATGTAGGCCGCCGAGCGCGGATGCACCGGCACGTCCTCGTCGTCGACGAAGGCGGCGGCCGCCGCAGCCGCGGACATCGCGTCGAACGCGTGTTCGAACGGCGCGCCGAGCGCCGCGCGGCCGGCCGCGTCGACGATCCCGTGGCGCAGTTGCGCATCGCGGACGATCCAGTCCAGACGCGCGGCCGGATGACGCGGGTCGAGCGGCACGAATACGCCGCCCGCCTTCAGCACGGCAAGCAGCGCGACGAACAGCTCGCACGAGCGTTCGACGCAGACGCCCACCCGCACTTCCGCGCCGACACCGGCCGCGCGCAACTGGCGTGCAAGGTGCGACGCACGCGCATCGAGCGCGCCGCGCGACAGGCGCAGGTCGTTCTGGAAAGGCGCGGCGAGCGCGGGCGCGTCGGGCGCGCGGCGCGCCAGTTCGCGAATTCGGTGATGCAGCGCAGTCGGGAAACTCGTCATGTGCGTGAAGTCCTTCGGTCCGGCCGCTTCGGCCAAGTCTCGGGGCCGCATGGGGCGGCTTCACTGGTGTGACGAACGGCGCGGCCGATTTTTTACCGTTTTGCGCGCAAAGCCAGAACGGATGCATTTTTTGAAGGCACCGCTAAATATTTGCGCGGCCCGTTCGTCTATCAGGGAGGAAAGCCGCGACCGGGCCCGTCCGGCGCGCTGCTTTCGGATCAATCTCGCCGTTTCCGCATGATTTGCCTGCCCTTCATTTACCGACGTTGCCGATGACCGCCGCCCACGAGCCCGCTTCCCCGCCGTCCCTCGACGCCTCCCCCGGCCGCCCCGCGGCCCGCCTGATCCTCGCGCTGCTGCGCGAAAGCCGCGCATCGCTCGCGCTGGCGCTCGTCGCCTGCGTGCTCAACGGCGTCGCGAGCGTGCTGCTCGTCGCGACGCTGAACCGCGCGCTCGCGACGCCCGGCGCGGCCGACGCGTCGCTCGCGTGGCGCTTCGCGCTGTGCGCGGTGATCGCGCTCGTCACGCGCATCGTGTCGGGCACGCTGTTCGCCCGGCTGTCGCAGGACACGATGGCGCGGCTGCGCGTGCATCTCGCGCGGCGCGTCGGCGCGGCCGAGCTGCGCGACATCGAGCGGATCGGCGCGGCGCCCGTGCAGTCGGTGCTGACCGACGACGCGACCAACGTGTCGATGCTGTTCTTCGCGCTGCCGAACCTGGTGATGCACGGCTCGATCGTGTTCGGCTGCCTCGGCTATCTCGCGTGGCTGTCGTGGCCCGTGTGCCTGCTCGCGCTGACCGCGATCGTCGCGGGCTCGCTCGGCTATCACACCGGCGACCGCCGCGCGATCGCGTCGCTCGAGGCGGCCGGCCAGGCGCAGGATCGCCTGTTCGGCTATCTCGGCTCGCTGTTCTCCGGCGCGAAGGAACTGAAGCTGCACGACGCGCGCGCGCGCCAGTTCGTCGACGGCCAGCTCGGCGCGGCGATCGGCGAGGTGCGCGACCATCGCCGCCGCGCGTTCAGCGCGTATGCGGTCGGCGTCGGCTGGATCATCTTCCTGTTCTACGTGTTCCTCGGCGCGGCCGCGTTCTGGCCGCAGCTCGGCGTGCATGCCGATGCGGGCACGGCGGCCGGCTACGTCGTCGTGTTCCTGTTCATGCTGGTGCCGCTCGACGGGCTGCTGAACAACCTGCCGACCGTCAATGCGGCGCGTGTGTCGCTCGGACGCATCGAGGGCGTGATGGCCGAATTCGGCGCGCTGCGCACGGTGCCGCCCGCCAGCGACGCCCCCGACGTGCCGCCGGCCGGCGCCGTCACGCTGCGCGGCGTCACGCACGCGTATTTCCACGAACGCGACGAGCGGATGTTCCGGATCGGGCCGATCGATCTGACGATCCGGCCGGGCGAGCTCGTGTTCATCGTCGGCGGCAACGGCAGCGGCAAGACGACGCTCGCGAAGGTCCTGACGGGGCTCTACGAGCCGGAGGAAGGCGCGATCGAGGTCGACGGCCGGACGATCGGCTGGCGCGAGCGCGCCGCGTACCGGCAGCGCTTCAGCGCGGTGTTCAACGACTTCCACCTGTTCGATGCGCTGCTCGGCATCGTCGATCCCGACGATCCGGCGCGTGCGCGGGCCGATGCGCGCGCGAACGCGCTGGTCGCGAAGCTCGCGCTCGATCACAAGGTGAAGGTCGTCGACGGCGCGTTCTCGAACCGCGCGCTGTCGACCGGGCAGCGCAAGCGGCTCGCGCTCGTCGTCGCGTATCTGGAAGACCGGCCGTTCTACCTGTTCGACGAATGGGCGGCGGACCAGGATCCGTCGTTCAAGGCGGTGTTCTACGAGCAGCTGCTGCCCGAACTGCGCGCGCGCGGCAAGGCCGTGATCGTGATCACGCACGACGATCGCTATTTCGATCTCGCCGACCGCCTGCTGAAGCTCGACAACGGACAGATCGTCAGCGACACGACGCCCGCGCGATCACGCGCACGGGATGGCGTCGATGCGCTCAGCGCGTAAGCATGCGTGAGCACCGGCTTCCTGCGTGCCGCAATTGCCGCGCGCGCAGGCGGCTGGTGCTCGGCTCGGCGGATCGAAAGAAATCGGAAAAGGCGAAAGGAAATATCGTTCGGTGTACTGGACTATGCGTGCCGCCGTCGGGATGCCGCGACAAGCGAATGCCTGTGCGACTTTCGTTCACGCGCTGCCCTGCCCGCGAGCGACAAGCCGCGCGTTCAGCGCACGGCCGGCAGCTTCAGCAGCGTATCGGTCATCACGTCGGCCAGCTTCAGCGCCGACATCGGGCCGCCGAACCCCCAGATGTTCCGTTCGACGAGCGCGATCCTGCGTTCACGCAGCGCAGGCACGAAACGCCACACCGGCGAATCGAGTTTCGACGAAAGCGGCACGTCCATCCCCGTCGCGGTGACGAACAGCACGGCGAGATCGCGTTGCCGGAGCAGATCGGCGGACGTCACGTAAAGCGTGCCTTCCCGCGTCGGCTTCTTCGGCCACGGGTCGAGCCCGAGCGCGCGCGCGAGGCCCGCCGACGTGCTGTTGCCGGTATACGCCCAGTAGCGATCGGGCAACCCGAGATCCTGCAGCAGTGCGATGCGTTCGCCGCCGCGTCCCGCCGCCCTGAGCCGCGACGCGTTGCGCGCGATCCCCGCGTCGAGTTGTGCTTCGACCGCCTTCGCGCGCGCATCGCGCCCGGTCACGGTGCCGATCGTCCGGAAGATCTGGCGCATCCAGTCGAGCTGCGTGACGGGCACGCCGTCTTCCGACACGTTCGGGCTGAACTGGAACAGGATCGTCGGCGCGATCCGGTCGAGCGCGGCGAAGATCGGCGCATGCCGGAAGCCGACGCCGATGATGAGGTCGGGCTTCACCGCGGCGATCGCCTCGAGCCCCGGCTCCTGACGTGAGCCGACGTCGGTCACGTGCGCGAGCCGGTCGCTCTCGTAGCCGAGCCAACCCGGATAGAACGCGGTATCGGCCATGCCGACCGGCACGATGTCGAGCGCGATCACGCTTTCGGCGAACATGAAGTCGAGCGCGACCACGCGTTGCGGCCGCACGGGCATCGTCGCGCTCGCCTGCGATACGACGGGGTTGCCGGCGAGCGAGCGGCCCGATTGCGAAGGCATGCCGCCCAGCCCGCCCAGCCCGCCGCGCGCGTCGTTCGCGACCGCGGCGGCCGGCGCGGCCAGCGCGCCGCAGCATGCGGCGCCGAGCGCGGCCAGTGCGCCGAGCGCATGGCGACGGCCGGCATGCGGCGCCGGCGTCACCGGATCGCATCCTGCTCGGCCAGCGCCGCGTCGTCCATCGTCAATAGCAGCGGGCAGCTTCCACACAGTTGCGTTTCTCCAGGAATTTCATAGCGCAGGCAGCACACGCGGCGCGCGCGAAACGGCGTCGGCAGCAGCGGCGAGCGCGGCACGGCGTCGCGCACCGGCAGGCGCAGCGGATTCGGCTCGCCGTCGACGCAGGACGCGCCGAACAGCCAGTCGGCATCGCGAGCGGGATCGGCCGCGCATGGCAGCGAACGGTACGTGCCGAGCAGATAGTCGAGCAGGTTGCCCGCGTTGCTCCACAGCACGCGCGGCGTGACGCGGCCCATCGCCGCGAGCAGGTCGATCACCGTGCCGAGATGCGCGACGAGCCCCGCGTAGCGCGGCGCGGGCGCGACGCACGGCGCGCCGAGCGCGTCCGGCGCGAAATACAGCGCGGCCGGCATCCCGTCGTCGAGCGCGACGAACGTGCGCTCCGGCGCCATGTCGAGCGGCCGGCCCAGCGTCAGTGCGGCAACCACGCCGGCAGGCGCCGCGCGGCCGAAGTAGTACTTGCTCCATTGCGACATCAGCGCGCGCGCGTGCTGCGCCGGATCGCCGCCGTAGTGACGGACCATCGCGTCGAGCAGCGCATCGCGATGATCGGGCAGCGCGCCGACGGGCACGACGATCCGGCCCGGCGCATGCGCGTCGTCGGGCACCCCGAGCCACACCGCATCGAGATGCTCGGCGAACGGTTCGGGCGCGAACGCGGAAAAGCGCGTGGCGCGTGCACCGTCGAGCGCCGGCGTCATCGCCCCGCGCGCCGGGCGCGGCGCCCCTCGAGGATCAGCAGCCCGAGCAGATACGGCGCGCCGATCAGCGCGGTCAGCACGCCGGCGGGCACTTCGCGCGGCGCGACGACCGTGCGGGCGGCCAGGTCGGCGCACCCGAGGATCAGCGCGCCGCATGCGGCCGCAAGCCACAGCCGCGTGCGATGCCGGCGCGCGCCGAGCATCGTCGCGACGTGCGGCGCCATCAGCCCGATGAAGCCGACCGGCCCGACCGCCGCGACGGCCGCGCACGCGGCGAGCGTCGCGACCGTCAGCGCGAGGGGCCGCAACGCGGCGACCGGCAGGCCGAGCGCGGCCGCCTGGTCGTCGCCGAGCGCGAGCATGTCGAGCGGCCGCGCGAGCCATGCGAATACGGGGACGGCGAGCACGCACCACGGCAGCAGCATCGACACCTCGCCCCACCCGCGGCCATAGGTGCCGCCGACGAGCCACACGACGAAGCGCGCGGGCTGCACGCTTTCCTGCGTGATCAGCCATTGCGCGAGCGTGGTCCACAACGCGCCGATCACGATGCCGGTCAGCGCGACCGCGAGCGGTGCGTAACGATGCCGGTGATTCAGCACGAGCGTGATCGCGAGCGACAGCGCACCGCCGGTCAACGCGGCCACGGCGAGCGTCACGTGCCCCATCAGCGGCCACGTCGACAGCGCGAACAGCGTGACGAGCCCCGCGCCCTGCGTGACGCCGAGCACTTCGGGCCCCGCGAGCGGGTTGCGCACGACGCTCTGCATCGCGACCCCGCTCGCGGCCAGCAACGCACCCGCGAGAAGCGCGCACAGCAGCCGCGGCAGGCGCAGGTCGATCAGCATCCGCGCGACGGCATCGTGACCCGCCAGCGCGGCGGACCAGCGTGCCGGCGACAGCCATTCGGGACCGGCCGACACGCCGACGCACACGACGAGCCCGCCGGCCGCGACGAACAACGCGGTGCGCAGCGGCCAGCCGAGCCGCTCGAGCCAGGCGACCATCCGCGTCGACCCGCTGCCGGCCGCGCGTTCGGCTTGTGCGTGCAGCACGCCCGACCATGCGGCGCCGCGCCGGATCATCGCGAGCATCAGCGGTGTGCCGACGAGCGCGATCGCGACGCCGGTCGACAGCGTCGCGTCGAGGCCCGACGCGAGCACCGCGCTGTCGGTGACGAGCACGAGCGCGCCGCCCGCGAGCGCCGACAGCGGCGCCAGCACGCCGAGCCGGGCCGCGCGTGCGCCGCGCACCTGACGCAGCAGGTTCGGCGCGACGAGCCCGACATATGACAGCGGGCCGGCGATGCTGACGGCCACGCTCGTGAACGCGACCGCGACGATCGTCGCGGCGAGCCGCGCCGCGTCGACGCGCACGCCGGCCGCGGCCGCCGCCTCGTCGCCGAGCGCGAGCGGATTCAGCGGCCGGATCACGAACGGCAGCGTCAGCAGCGGCACGACGAGCCAGCGCATGGCGAGCGCGAGCCCGGTCGCGCCGGGTTGATAGAGACTGCCGTTGGTCCACAGCGCCGCGCCCGCGATGTTCTGCTCGAAAAACGCGAGCACGAGCGTCGACAGCGCCGCGAACAGCAGCATGCAGACGCTGCCCGCGAGCACGAGCCGCAGCGGTGTCGCGCGCCAGCCGCCCGCCGCGACGATCGCGCACGCGGCGGCGATCAGCCCGCACACGAACAGCAGCGGCACCGACGCGACACCGGCGAGCGCCGGCACCAGCATCGCCGCGAGCAGGCCGAGCTGGGCGCCGCCCGTCACGCCGAGCAGGTCGGGCGACGCGAGCGGGTTGCGCGTGAGCGACTGGAACAGCGCGCCCGCGATGCCGAGGCAGCCGCCCGCGACGAGCGCGGCCGCGACACGCGGCAGGTTGAGGTCGAACAGGAACACGCCCGCGAGCGCGGCCGCGTCGCTGCCCGGTACCGCGTTCCACCACACGCGCAGGTCCGGTGCAACGCGCAGCACGGCCAGCGCCGCGATCAACGCGACGAGGCCGAATGCGAGCACGCCGGCACGGCGGCCGGATGCCGCGCGCTGCCCGCGCGCCGCGAGCCGCTTGCGCAACGCGAACGTCGTCATACGGCGATATCCCGTTGAACGGCACGATCGAACGCGCCCGCCGTGCCGGATGCCGGCGGTCCGTAGGCCGGCACGCACATCGGCGCGCCCGTCTGCGGATGCGCGAGCTTCAGCATGTCGACGCCGAACGCCGCGCGCAGCCGCGCCGGTTCCAGCATCGCGTCGGGCGAGCCCTGCGCGACGAGGCGGCCGGCGCGCATCAGCACGATGTCGTCGCTGTACGCGGCCGCCTGGTTGAGGTCGTGCAGGACCCACACGATCGTCAGCCCGCGCGCGTGGTTCAGCGCGCGCAGCGCGTCGAGGATGTCGAGCTGGTGATGGATGTCGAGATAGGTCGTCGGCTCGTCGAGCAGCACGATCGGCGCCTGCTGCGCGAGCGCCATCGCGATCCACGCGCGTTGCCGCTCGCCGCCCGACAGCGCGCCGACGTCACGCTCGGCGTCGCGGGCGAGGCCGCTCGTGACGAGCGCCTCGTCGATCGCCGCATGGTCGGCGCGCGACAGCCCGCGCAGGAAACCGCCATACGCGTAGCGGCCGTACGCGACCAGCTCGCGCACGGTCAGCCCCGACGGAATCTGGTTGAACTGCGCGAGCATCGTCAGCTCGCGCGCGAGCGCGCGACGGCGAAACGACGCGAGCGGCCTGCCGTTCACGTCGATGTGGCCCGCACGCGCGGGCTGCAGGCCCGCGAGCGTGCGCAACAGCGTGCTCTTGCCGCAGCCGTTCGGACCGCACAGCGCCGTCACGCGGCCGGCCGCGATCGACAGGTCCAGCCCGTCGATCACGACATGGTCGCGATAACCCACCGTCAATCCGCGCGCGGCGAGCGCGGCGGGACTACGCGTCATCGGTCCTCCGCTCGGCCGCGCGCGGGACCGTGTAACTTTGCGCCATCGCGACGACCACCTTGCGCGGCCCGTCGAACGGGTCGCGTGCGTGCGCGGTCAGCATGTTGTCGAGCATCAGCACGTCGCCCGTCCGCCACGGGAACACGATGCGCCGGCGATCGAGCACGTCGCGGATTTCCGCGAGCGCGTCGGCCTCGAGCGGCGCGCCGTCGCCGTAATACACGTTGCGCGGCACGTTCTCGAGCCCGACCGCGTCGACGAGCGCTTCCTGCATGTCGTCGTCGAGCGCGGACAGGTGAAACAGGTTCGCCTGGTTGAACCACACGCGATCGCCGGTGCGCGGATGGCGCGCGACGGCTTGGCAGCGTTCGCGCGTGCGCAACAGCAGTTCGCCGTCGTCATCGGTGCGCCATGCGCATTCGATTCCGCGCGCCGCGCACATCCGCTCGACCTCGGCCGGCTCGTCCGTGCCGAACGACTGCTGCCAAGGCAGGTCGAGCCCCTGGCCGAAATTGCGCACGTACAGCAGCTCGCGCTGCTCGAAGCGCGCGACCAGCGCCGGATCGAGCGCGCGATAGACGGCGCGGCTGTCCGCGATCGGCGTCGCACCGCCCGTCGGCGCCGCGAGCGCGCAATGGAACCAGATCCGCAGCGGCCACTCGCGCGTGTACGACTGCTCGTTGTGCAGCGGAATCGCGCGATGCGGCGGGTATTCGGTCGACGTGTAGACGGCGCCTTCGACCTGGCTGCGCGGCGTCGACGCGTATTCGTAGCCGATCAGCGGATCGCCGAACGACGCCGCGAACTGCTGGAACGCATCGATCGACGGCACGTGAAAGCCCGTGAACAGCACACCGCCCGCCCGTTCGAGCGTGTCGGCCGCGATCGCATGCGCGAGCGGCGCGATCTCGTCGATCGACATGCCGTCGGCGCCGCGCGGCGACACGACGGTGGGCAGCCCCGGCTCGATACGCAGGTCGTCGAGCGTCGGCAACGAAAGCAAGGTCATGCAACGTCCTCTTCAGGTGGCGCGCCGCGCACGCGGCGCAGCGGGTCACGACGCGCGCGTCGCGCGATCGCCGTCCATCGCGCGGCGCAGGCTCGCGGGGCGCATGTCGGTCCAGACGGTCTCGATGTGCGCGAGGCAGTCGGCCTTGGGGCCGCGCACGCCGACCTCGCACCAGCCGGCCGGCACGGGCCGGAACGTCGGCCAGATCGAATACTGTTCTTCGTCGTTGATGACGACCGTGTAGACGAGGTCGTCGGTGTCGGCGGAAGGCGTCGTGGCTTGCGTCATGATCGAAAAAAGCGGGAGGCGGTTGAGGGAGGCGAAGCGGCGAATCGTCGGATCGGCCGCTCCTGTCTTGAAGACGATTGGCCGGCGCGTTTTTTTACCGCCGCCGCGCGCGGCTGCCGAGGAACGCCGGACACGCGTCGCCGCGATGGCACGCGTCGAGGCATTCCGCGCAGTGCCGCTCCGCGTCGCGCACCATGAAATGCACGAGCGTTTGCGACACGTTCAGCGCGCGCGCCGCGGTCTGCAGCGTCTCCTCGCGCAGCCGCACCATCTCGAACGCCGCGCGGCTGCGCGCCGGCAGGTCGTCGAGCGCGGCCCACACGCGGCGCAGCGTGTCGCGCGTCATCAGCGCGGCTTCGGGCGTCGGTTCCGGCGACGGCACGTCGAAGCCGTCGTCCTCTTCCGTGTGATAGACGTTCTCGAGGCTTTGCCGGCGGCACGCGTCGATCGATGCGTTGCGCACCATCCGCGTCACGTACGCGACCGGCTGGCGCACCGCGTCCTGGTTCGGGAATTCGACGAGCTTCACGAACACGTCGTGCACGACGTCCTCGGCGCGGCTCGCACAACCGACGAAGCCGCGCGCGACGTTGACGAGCATCGCCCGATGGGAAATCAGCACGTCGAGCAGCGCGCCCTGCGCATGCGGCTCGGCGGTGCGGCGCGCACGCGGCGCGGGGCGCGACGGCCGGTCCGGATAACTGCCGAGGAACGGGTTCGCCGTTGCCGCTGCCGGTCGTTCGAGCACTTCCGCCATAGCCATCGATCTGCTCCGTCAGATTTCGAGATAGCGCAATTTAACGTAAACGCAAATCATTCTCAATCCGATTACCGAATGCCCCTTCCAGTTATCGGGATTTGTCTGATCAATTGGCGGAATCGTTGCCCGGGTGGAGGGGACGCACGGCGGCTGGTTCGGTACGTGGTGATTGGCCCATCCGAACGGCGCGACCGACCTGCGACCCATCGACACGATCTTTCACGCGTCTGACAAAGCGCCTGCAGGTCCCGATCGGCTGGCATGGCGATCGTTACTCGGACGGCAATCGCTACTGGGAGCGCCGTGACTGGGAAGCGCAGCATCCCCGCGGATAAGACGACCATCGGGACGACGGACGCGACGATCAGCGGCCGCAGTGGTAAGGCGCTCCCTCTTCCCGTGATTCACTTTTCAACGATCAGGAATGCAACATGAAAACGCTACTGAAATCGCTCACCGCCGCCGTGCTCGTGCCGGCCATCGCCGAAGCGCATCCGCACCGCGTGTGTCACTTCGATCATCACCATCACAGGGTGTGCCGCTGGGTGCGGTAAACGAAACAAGGCGCCGGAAAACCGGCGCCTTGTTTCATCGCTTCACCTGCGTGCGACCACGCTCGCTAGCGTGCGGCCTGCAACCGCGGCAGGCATCGCGCGAGCTGCGCCGGGCTGACGGGCATGCGGCAGGCGCCTCGCTGCATCGCTGCGTTCGGCTTTGCCACCAGCATGCGTGACGCCGCCTTCCGCGGCGAAGCCCGCACCCGCAATGCGTCGGCGCCCGGGCTCGCCGGCTGCAACGCGCGCAGGGTCGCCGCATCGATGTGCACTTGCCAGAACTGCGGCCTATAGTCGGGATCGCCGTCGCGATAGCCCTGCCCCGTGATAGTCTGCCCGTCGGGGCTCACGCCGATCACGTTGGCCAAGTTCAGCGTGCCGACCGACAGGCCGGCCGCTTCGAGCAACGCAACGAGGCTGCGCATGCCGCTTTGCGGCGTCCACACGAAGACGCGCTCGATACCGGTCTGCCGGTTGCTCGATGCGCCGATGACGACCCGCCCGTCCGTACTGATCGATAACGCGTAGCTGCTGTCGTCACCGTCGAGAAAACCGAGCCGCTGGATGCTGTCACCGCCGTTCGTCCACAGCACCGCCTCCGAGTCGACCCGTTGTCCATCCGGCGTGACCACCAGGGTGCCAAGCGCGCCGGCGATCGTCCGTTCGTCTTCGGTCACGCCACGGGCCTGATCCATTCTCGCCACGCCCGCGTTGATCGTCGGCAATAGTCGTTCACCGATTCGTTCTGTCCAAAGGAACGCACGCGAGCCATACACGCCGTCGACATTGCCGGCGAACCCGGCTGCCGCATTCCCTGACGAGGTCATCGACAGGAGATGCACGATATAGTCGCCGCCCGGCAGCAACTCGCGGAAACCCCTCGGCTGGTCCCACATGAACCGTGCATTCCGGCCGTCTGTCGTCGTAAAGCGGCCCGCCATCCTCGTGCCGCCGAGGTTCGCGACTTCGACCGATGCGCCCCGGCCCGCCGTATCCGGAACGAGTTTCTGCGTGCGACCGTCACCGGGCCATCGCACCGCCCATCGATCGAGATTGCTGCTTTCCGTCTGGCGCGCGCTGATCGATCCGCCGATCACCTGCCCGTCGGCCGACACCGTTTGTGCCATCGAGTCATAGGCGTTCGCCGGCGCGGCCAGCCGCTGCCAGCCCGTCGCGGCCGACCACGAGAAGGCCATCGAGTTACCGGGCTGCGCTTCGCTCCAGAAGGAACCGATGATCGTCTTGCCGTCCGCGCTGACGGCATTGCCGTCGTACCGCATGTCGCGCGGCCCGCCCAGGTCGCCGATCACGGTCAGCGAATAACCACCCGCCGATATCGTCTGTGCGTGAGCCGCGCCCACCGTCGAAGCAACGAATAGCGTCGCCGCCATGGTGCCCTTCAGATGCATTTTCATCTCCCCCGAAAAAAGACGCTCGGCCATCGGCCTGCCTTGCACGGCATATATCCGCTCGGGCCGCGCTCGCATGCGTCAGTAGATAAACAACCGGATCGTCGCCGTGCCGTTGAACGGACCGATCTTCGGCGGTCCGAACGCCTTCAGAACGGCATCAAGCGTCACGCTCTGGTAGTTCACACTTCCCGGCATCTGGGCGAGCACGAACTGTTGGTTGAACGCAATCGCCTTGCCGTTTCTGTCCTCGATGCCGATGCCGAAATTGCTCTTCGGGTCCGGCACGAGCAGCCCGTTCTGCACCGTCTGCGATGTCTCGAAGTAGCCGTCCACGCGCACCGCCACGTTGCATTGCTTGGTCAGCGCGAGACTGAACGACTTGCGCGGCACCGCTGGCAAGAAGCCGTTGCCCGTGGCCTGAACCTGGCCGAACTTCACGATGCCGGGTTCAGGCGTGACCTTCACATCGACGAGACAAGGCGTCGGTTTCAGTTTCTGCAGGCCGCTCAGCTTGTAGCGAAAGCTCGGATTGATGTAGTTCAGACCGCCCCTGCCGTCGAACTGGAACACCGCATAGATGTCGGATGGCGGCTGCGACCAGTTGCCGCGCTTGCGCACCACGATCTGATAGGTGATGCTCAGCGGAAACTTTTCGCAACGCCCTGCCTTGACCTCCGCGTCGCTCAGCTTGCATTCCTCCACATAGGTTTTCGTCTGTACGCCATCGCCGGGCTGACTGCTGCGGCCGAAGTAATCTTCACCAAGATAGCGAATGCCGATTTCGAGACCCCACGCAGCCGGGGTCTGCTTTTCAGGGTTCGCATAGAAATAGATCCATTCACCGTACGTCTTCTCCCTGCCGCCGAGATCCTTGTAGCAGTATCCCGTCGTCGTGCGCGGCGGCGACACCCAGATCACGTACCCATCCGGTGCATCGGTCGGATACGACGCAACATTGCCGATCGCTTCCGTCAGCGACACACCGCCGTTGTTTGCGATGCAGCGCACAGCCCACGCCGGCTGCGCCAACGCAAAGAACAGCCCGATCACACACCACCTGAGCCACGCCCGCATTCTCGACTCGATCCTGTTTCGTCGCATGCCGCTCATTTCTTCACGCTCTTGCACGCACCCGCGTCGCACGCATATTCGACCGCCACCTGGCCGCCGTAATCGTCGATGTGCGTGACGAACAGCGTCGACGGCGTCGCCGCCTTGAACGGCACGTCGGCCGTGCTCATCGGGCTCACCATCACCGGCTCGATCGGCACCGGCGTCTTCTGCGCGCCCGCCGTCACCTCGATCACCGTCA
The DNA here is from genome assembly GCF_001521935.1 of Burkholderia sp. RF7-non_BP4. Taxonomy (NCBI): domain Bacteria; kingdom Pseudomonadati; phylum Pseudomonadota; class Betaproteobacteria; order Burkholderiales; family Burkholderiaceae; genus Burkholderia; species Burkholderia sp. RF7-non_BP4. Next base: position 170,947 of record NZ_LOTA01000007.1, read on the forward strand.
CGTGGTACGGCGTCGGGTTGTCGAACACGAGCCTGTGCGCCCCCGCGTCGACGCGCAGCGTCATCGGCAGCGTCCAGTCCTCGTCGCGCGCCGGCTGCACGGCCTTCGGCCGGTAGAACAGCTTCATCTGCGTATGCAGCGCGATCTGCAGCGTGTTCGGCGTATCGGACTTCGGCGGCACTTCGCGGATGTTCAGGTAGAAGACCGATTCGCGATCGGCCGGCAGCGCAGCGCCCGGCAGCCTGGCGATCCGCAGCACGTTGCGCTCGTTCGCCTCGACGCGTTGCAGCGGCGGCACGACCATCAGCGGCGACGTGATCTTGTTGCCCTTCGCGTCCTCCAGCCACGACTGCACGAGATACGGATACGTCGTGCTCTTGTTCGTGATGGTGACGATCGCGGCCTGTTCGCCTTCGTTGAAGATCACGCGTGTGCGGTCCGGCACGATCGCCGCGTGCGCGACACCGGCCGCCAGCGCGCCGGCCGCGGCCAGCATGCACGACGCGCGTCGCAGGAAGGAAAGAGAGAAAGCTGGGTTCATCGCTGGATCCGTGAAATCATCGTTCGGCCCGTGCGGCCGCTGCATGCGACTCGCCGGGCGTCTGGCACGTCACCGGAATCGGCGTGCCTTCGAGTTGAAGCTGATTGGGCAGTGCGTCCACCGTGCACAGCGTGCGCTCGCCCGCGCGCACCGCGAGCGCGGATTTCGGCTGAACCTGCGTCAGGAACGCCGCCCCGCCCTCGCCGACGATGCCGAGCTCCTTGCCGTTCGCCGCGTCCTGCACCGACGCGCCGAACGGCAGCGGCTTGCCGGCCGCGTCGGTCAGCGTCAGGTACAGGTTGCTGCCGCGCGCGACGTTGAACTTCGCGAAGCCGATCGCGCCGTCGGTCAGCACCATGCGCTGGATCGGGTTCGACACCTGCACTTCGAGCGGAAGCTTCTCGACGTTGACGGTCGCGTCGTACACGTTGTACGACGAGATCCCGTCGAGCACCGCATAGCCGCGCGAGTCGGTATGCGTGAGCGTGCCGGACAGCGGCACGTCGGGCACGCCGTCGGTCGAGACCAGGAGGCGCGTATCGCCGGCGTTGCCGTTCGCGTGCGCGGACACGCCATACCGGGTCGCGACGAACGAGCCGTCGACTTCGAGCGACGCGGCCGCATACGCGTTGGCGAGCGTCGACGCCTGCGCGGTCAGCTGATACGTCGACGTGCGCTGGCGGAAGCTCGCGTTCGCCGCCGCGCGGCCGTCGGTCGCGCCTGCGTTGACCTGGTAGGTGCGACCGTCCGGATCGTCGTAGATGTAACCCGCGTTCACGCTCGTGCTGCCGCTGCCCGTCGTCAGGTTCGACGTGACGGTGTGGCGGCCGCCGATCGGCAGCGTCGCGGTCACCGAAAACTGATTGCCGCTCGCGCCCGCGCTCTGCGTGCGGAACGCCGACACGCTGACGTTCAGGTTGCGCAGCGCGCCGATCGAGAACGCGCGCGTCAGCGTGAGGCCCACGCGCTGCTCGGACGAGCGCGCCCAGTAAGTCGTCTGGTCGTACGAGAAATAGGTCGACGTGTCGCCGAAGCGCTTCGACATCGTCGCCGAGTAGCGCTGCTTGCTGTTGGCGAGGCCGTACGCGGTCGGGTCGCCGGAGAACTGCGCGAAGTTGGTGTACTCGCGTTCGGAAAAGCGATAGCCGAAGAAGCGCACGTCCGCGTCGAGCCCGTCGAAGTGCTTCGAATAGTTGATGCGGTACGAGTTGCCGTTGCGTGTCGCGCCGTTCCACCACAGCCGCGCGCGCGCATGCGTGACGTCGGCCGACACCGCCCCGAACGTGCCGAAATCACGGCCGACGCCGAGCGCGATCGACGTATAGCCCGATGCCGCGATGAAGCCGCCGTACACCGTGACGTCGAGCGGCAGGCCGTATGCGATTTCGCCGAAGCCGAAAAACGGCGTGATGCCTGCGCCGCCGAACTGCCGCGGCTTGCCGACGGCGGCCTTGTAGCGCAGTTGTCCGGTGCGCGCGAGAAACGGCACGGCGGCGGTCGTCACCTGGAAGCGCTGCACGCTGCCGTCCTCTTCCTCGACCGCGACGTCGAGCGTGCCCTGCACGCTCGTGTTGATGTTCTGCAGCGCGAACGCGCCCGGCGACACGCGCGTCACGTACAGCACGCGCCCCGCCTGCGACACGGTCACGGTCGCATTGGTGCGCGCGACACCCGAGATCAGCGGCGCATAGCCGCGCAGCGAAGGCGGCAGCATGCGGTCGTCGCTGCGGATCGACGCGCCGGTCAGCGCGAACGTGTCGAAAATGTCCGAGCTCAGGTAGTCGTCGCCGAACGTCACCGTCGACTGGATCGACGGCAGCGCGCGAAATGCGTAAAGCCGGCTGAAGCGGAACGTGCGGTCCGCGTACGCCGTGTTGCCCACGTTCGACTGCGCCTGGTAGTCGCCGCGAAAACGCCACGCATCCCAGTTCGCGCCGATCGTGCCGTAGGCCTGGATCGAATTCGTCTGTGCGCCGCCGGCACCGAAGCTGCGGTTCGTGTTCGCGATCACGCGATAGTCGAGCATCGCGCCCGGAATCCCCTCGGACCAGCGCTCGGGCGGCAAATAGGTCGAATCGGTGAACTCGAGCGCGGCCTGCGGAATCGTGATCTTGAGGCGTCCGTCGCTCTTCAGGTAGCGCACGGTTGCCCCCTCGATCGCGCCGAGATCGACGCAACGGCCGCCCTGGAAGCGCGGCAGGTCCTTCGCGAGCGACGGCTTCAGTCCGAACTGCGCGACGAGTTCCGGCGGCAGGCACGGCTTGCCGGCGCCGGACGCATCGAGCGCGATGAACTGGATCGCCTGCAACCCGTAGAACAGGTCGTTGACCTGCACGTCGAGCATGTATTCGCCCGGCAGCGTGAAGTCGGCCTGGGAGAACTGCGACAGGTCGACGTTGTTCGTGCCGTCGATGTCGAGGAACGACGAATTGAATTCCGTCGCATGGCTCTGGCTGCCGACCACCAGCACGGAGACGCAAAGGAAGGAATGTCTGATTCGCACGCGGCGCTACCGGAAGTCCGAGGAAAAGGAAGCGGGAAGGAAACGAGGACGGAGAAAGGGTGCGCGCACCCCTTCTCCGGTACGGACGCTTACTGGTAGCGAACCGTGAAGTTCGCGACGCCGTCGGCGGTACCCGGCGTCACGCCGGCTGCCGTCGCTTCGTACATCGCCGCGAAGCGTGCGACGTTCGTGCCGTTCTGCAGCACGGTCGGCGCCTTTTGCTCCGCGCCGTTGTCGAGGTATTCACCCGACGCAGACTGCAGGCGGATGCCGACGTTGGTCGCCGAGCCGATCGTGGCGAGCAGCTTCGGCTGGCCCGCGCTCGACGTGCCCGTGAACGTGAAGTACGCGTTCTGCGCGATGCTCGTGTCGCAGTCGGTCAGCTTGATGTCGAAGTTGGTCGGCGTGGACTTGTCGCCGGCCTGCTTGAACGTGTGGGTCGGCACCTTGCCGAGGTTCACGGTCTGGTTGACCGAACCCGAATCGATGCCGCATGCGCCCGCGACGATCTCGCCCGTGAAGTTGATCGTGCCGGTGCCCTCTGCGAAGGCCGAGGTGGACAGGGCTGCGAGTGCGACAGCGGTCAGGAGGGATTTTTTCATGACGTTTTCCGTGTGAATTGCAAAGGGAATGGACGACGTGGCGGATACAAAAGGCAGCGTGTGGTTGGCTCCCGTCCGTCACGAGGCGGCATTATCGAGATAGGAATGAAAGAATTCTGTAAATGATTGTCAAATCGCCCATGACAATCTTCAATTCCCCCATCTTCAAACGCACTCTTTCCCTGAAATTCACAATTCCGATATTTTCGTCCGAAGTCCTTTTTAATTTCCCAGAACCTACTGAAAATTAACGGCATTTCTTTTTCTCAAATGCTGACACCCCACTCCGCCTTTCCGGGCAAGGCTTTCCAATATCACCATCCGTGAAAGACAAAATTCTGTCCAATCCCGCCATCGTTGTTCGACCGCAACGATAGCAATCGTCGATTTTCAACTGACAGGAAATTAACGAGCGATTTTCGTCAGCTGCAATTTTCGCGCAAACGATTGCGCAATTCGCACAAACGTTTTACCGCGACACTTTGCCGCCCCGTATTATTCGCAATACGTGAATTAATCGAATCGTCAATCCCGGATTAAAAGTCGCGTGTCGTGCCGTGCGCCGCCACGACATTCGGCGCCCGTTTGCGACGATGCGCAGACGACGTTTCAGCGGATTGGTCGGGATCGGAAAGAAGGAAGTCCGGCATGCTCGGGCCGGGATGCGTGTCGAGTCGAAGGCAGGCCTTCGGCTCGACAGCCAGGAGATAAACGTGGAAGACGAAGCGCGGATGTCACGCGTCGGCGATCTCTGCCGGTACCCCGACAAAGGCGATGCCAACCGGGGGCGACGGCATCTCGCGATGCGCCATCGCCGCCCGGCCCGGGCGGAGCATCACACGGCAGCCGCCCCGGCAGATGCCGGCGCCCATCCGCCGCCCAATGCGCGATACAACGCGATCGCATTCGCGAGCCTGCGCTCCTTGAGCCGGATCAACTCCTGCCCCGACTCGTACGTGCTGCGCTGCGCGTCGAGCAGTTCAAGATACGTCGCGACGCCGCCCGCGTAGCGGCGCTCGGCGAGCTTCAGCCGCGCGCCGTCGGCCGCGTAGACGTCCTGCTGCGCGGCGAGCTGGCGATCGATCCAGTCGCGCGCGGCGAACGCGTCGGCCACTTCGCGGAATGCGGTCTGCACGGTCTTCTCGTATTCGGCGACCGCGATGTGCTTGCGTGCGTTCGCGACGTCGAGATTCGCGCGATTGTGGCCGCCCGCGAAGATCGGCAGCGTGATGCGCGGCGCGAACGTCCACACGCTCGTGCCGCCCGCGAACAGGCTCGAGAACGCATCGCTGACCGAACCGTAATCGGTCGTCAGCGCGATGCGCGGGAAGAACGCCGCGCGCGCGGCGCCGATCTGCGCGTTCGCGGCCTTGAGCCGCGACTCGGCCTGCCGGATGTCCGGCCGCCGTTCGAGCAGCGCGCTCGGCGCGCCGGGCGTCACCGGCGCGATCGCGAGCGTGTCGAACGCGGTGCCGTCGGCCGGCACGGTGCGTGCAAAATCGCCGGCGAGCAATTGCAGCGCGCGCACCGACTGCGCGTGTTCGCGCTGCAGCGCGGCCTGCGACGCACGCGCGGACGCGACCAGCATCTCGGCCGAGCGCAACTCGATCGCGTCGCTCGTGCCGGCCGCGTAGCGGCGCTGCGTGAGCGCGGCGATGCGCTCGCGCGCGTCGAGCGTGCGCTGCGCCAGCGCCAGTTGCTCGCGCAACGACCGTTCGGAAACATACGCGCCGGCGACTTCGGCAATCACGCCGATACGCACCGTGCGCTGCGCGTCGGCCGTCGCGAAATACTCGGCGAGCGCCGCGTCGGACAGGTTGCGCACGCGGCCGAACAGGTCGAGCTCGTACGCGCTGACGCCCACGCCCGCACGATACAGCCCGCTCACCGCGCTCTCGCGCACGACCGGGTCGTACTGGCGCGTGCGTTCGTAGCCGAGGTTCGCGTCGACCGACGGCATCAGGTCCGCGCGCTGCACGCCGTACAGCGCGCGCGCTTCGTCGAGCCGGCCGGCCGCGATCCGCAGGTCGCGGTTGTTCGCGAGCGCCGCGTCGATCCACGCCTGCAGCGCAGGATCGGTGAAATATGCGCGCCAGTCGTCGAGCAGCGCGGCATCGGCGGGCGCAGCCGCCTCGACCGCCTGCGGCGTGTCGCCATCGACCGGCGTATAGCTGGCCGGCACCGGCGCCGCCGGGCGCTCGTAGCGCGGCGCGAGCGAGCAGCCGGCGAGCGCGAACGCGAGTGCGGCGGCCAGCGCGACCCGAGCCCGCGGCGTCGCGCACGCCTTCAGGTAAAACGTCATTGCGAACCCTCCATCGTCGCCGGTTGCGATCCGCCGCGCCGGCGCGGGCCGACGTCGAACAGGCGACCGACGCTCACGAAAAACAGCGGGACGAGAAACACCGCGAGCACCGTCGCCGTGATCACGCCGCCGAGCACGCCGGTGCCGATCGCCATCTGCGCGCCGGACGCGGCGCCCGATGCGAACGCGAGCGGCAGCACGCCGACGCCGAACGCAAGCGACGTCATCACGATCGGCCGCAGCCGCAGGCGCGCGGCCTCGAGCGCGGCGTCGACGAGCGACATGCGCTGCGCGACCAGATCCTTCGCGACTTCGACGATCAGGATCGCGTTCTTCGCGGACAACCCGATCGTCGCGATCAGCCCCACCTTGAAATAGATGTCGTTCGGCATCGCGCGCAGCGTGACGCCGAGCACCGCGCCGATCACGCCGAGCGGCACGACCAGCATCACCGCGAACGGGATCGACCAGCTTTCGTACAGCGCGGCAAGCGCGAGGAACACGACGAGCACCGACAGCGCGAACAGCATCGGCGCCTGCGTGCCCGACAGCCGCTCCTCGAACGACTGCCCCGACCACGCGTGGCCGATGCCGGCCGGCAGCTTCGCGGCGAGCCGCTCGATCGCGGCCATCGCCTCGCCGCTGCTGTGCCCCGGCGCGGCCGAACCGTTGATCGTGAACGACGGATAGCCGTTGTAGCGCGTGAGCTGCGGCGGCCCGAGCGTCCAGTGCAGCGTCGCGAACGCCGCGAGCGGCACCATCTCGCCGCGCGCGTTGCGCACGCGCAGCTTCTTCACGTCGTCCGGATCGAGCCGGTGCAGCCCGTCGGCCTGCACGATCACGCGGCGCACCTGCGTGCCGTGCATGAAGTCGCCGATGTAGTCGGAGCCGAACATCACCGCGAGCGTCGTGTTGATCTCTTCCATCGACACGCCGAGCGCCGACGCCTTCGCGCGATCGATGTCGAGTTTGAGCTGCGGCGCGTCCTGCGTGCCGGCGAACATCAGGTCGGCGAGCGCCGGATCCTTGCCGCCCGCCGCGAGCAGTTGCTCGCGCGCGGCACTGAACGTCGCGTAGTCCAGCCCGCTGCGATTCTGCAGCCGGAAGTCGAAGCCGCTCGTCGAACCGAGATCGGGCAGCGCCGGCGAGTTCATCGCGAACACCGTGGTGTTCGCCGCACCCGCGAAGCGCTCGTTGATGCGCGCGACGATCGCCTGCACGTGATCGCGCCCGGCCTTGCGTTCCTTCCAGTTCTTCAGCGTGACGAAGATCATCCCGCCGTTCGGCCCTTCGCCGTACAGGTTGAAGCCGCCGAGCGCGAACGTGTACGCGGCCGGCTCGTTGTGGCGAACATACGACTCGACCTCGCGCACGCTCTGCATGGTTTCCGCGAGCGGCGTGCCCTGCGGCCGGATCACCATCACCATGAAGTTGCCCTGGTCCTCGTCGGGCAGGAACGCGGTCGGCAATTGCGTGAGCATCAGCGCGGCCGCCGCCGTCAGCGCGCCGTACACGACGAGCCAGCGCACCGGCTTCTTCAGCATCGTGCCGACGCGTGCCGCATAACGCTGCGTCGCACGTGCGACCAAGCGGTTGAACCAGCCGAAGAAGCCGCGCTTCTCGTGATGGTCGCCGGACACCGGCTTGAGCAGCGTCGCGCACAACGCGGGCGTCAGCGACAGCGCGAGAAACGCCGAGAAGCCGATCGATACCGCGAGCGCGAGCGCGAACTGCCGATAGATGTTGCCCACCGCCCCGCCGAAGAACGCCATCGGCACGAACACCGACGTCAGCACGACCGTGATGCCGACGATCGCGCCGCTGATCTGCGTCATCGCCTTGACGGTCGCTTCGTATGGCCCGAGCCCCTCCTCGACCATCAGCCGCTCGACGTTCTCGACGACGACGATCGCATCGTCGACGAGAATGCCGATCGCGAGCACCATCCCGAACATCGTCAGCACGTTGATCGAGAAGCCGGCCGCATACATCGCGCCGAACGTGCCCGCGAGCGCGACCGGCACGACGAGCGTCGGAATCAGCGTCGCGCGCAGGTTCTGCATGAACAGGAACATCACGAGGAACACCAGCACGCCGGCCTCGATCAGCGTCGTGACGACCTTGTTCATCGACACGCGCACGAACGACGACGTCTCGTACGGAATCTGGTATTTCACGCCCGGCGGGAAGTACGCGGACAGCGCGTCCATCGTCGCGCGCACGCGCTTCTCGGTGGCCACCGCGTTCGAGCCCGGCGCAAGCTTGATGCCCATCCCGGTCGCAACCTTGCCGTTCACGTACGACGGATAGTTGTAGTCGTTGCCGCCGAATTCGATGCGCGCGACGTCGCGCAGGTAGAGCGCGGCGCCGTCCGGCAGCGTGCGCAGCGCGATCGCGCCGAAGTCGGCCGGCGTCTTCAGCGGCGCGTCGGCGAATACCGTCGCGGCGATCGGCGCGCTGTTCGGCACCGCGCTGCGCCCGATGTCGCCGATCGTCACGCGCGCGTTGTGCGCGCGCACGGCCGACGAGATATCCGACGCGGTGAGGCCGTGCCCGGCCATCTTCACCGGGTCGGGCCAGATCCGCATCGCATATTCGGCGCCCCAGAACTGCACGCGGCCGACGCCGTCGACGCGGCGCAGCGCCTGCACGACGTTTGCCGACGCGTATTCGCCGAGCTGCACGTCGGTCATCCGGCCGTCGTCCGACGTCAGCGATACGACGAGCTGGATGTTGTCGGCGGCCTTCTCGACCTGGATGCCGTCGCGCCGCACGGGTTCGGGCAGCCGCGCCTCGACCGTCTTCAGCCGGTTCTGCACCTCGACGGCCGCGAGATCGGCGTTGACGCCCTGCCTGAACGTCAGGTACAGCGACGCCGCGCCGGCGCTGCTCGTCGCGGACGTATACAGCAGCCCCGGCGCGCCGTTCATCTCGCGCTCGATCAGCGCGGTCACCGATTCCTCGACGACCTGCGCGGACGCGCCCGGGTACGTCGCATAAATGCTGACGACGGGTGGCGCGATGTCCGGATACTGCGCGACGGGCAGCGCGCGTATCGCGAACGCGCCGCCGAGCATGATGAAGAGTGCGATCACCCACGCGAAGACGGGGCGATCGATGAAGAAACGTGCCATGTTGGTCTCGGTGAACCGGTCAGGTTTGACGGGCGGCCGCCTGTGACGCGGCCTTCGTCGGCGTTGCCTGCTCGACGGGCTTGACGGCGGTATCGGGCGCGAACTGCGCGGCGTTGTCGACGATCACGCGCTCGCCGCCGGCGAGGCCGCGCGTGATGCGCCAATCGCGTCCGCTCATCCGGTCGGCGACGACCTCGACGTCTTGCACCTTGCCGTTCGCGCCGACCACGCGCACCGACGTGCGGTCGGCCGTGCGCAGCAGCGCATCGCGCGGCACGAGGATCGCGCGCTGATCGACGGCCGCGTCGAGCGCGATCCGCACGTACGCGCCCGGCAGCAGTTCGCGTTCGGGATTCGGGAACAGCGCGCGCATCGCAACGGTATCGGTGGTCGGGTCGACCGCGAGATCGCTGAACAGCAGCTTGCCCTTCAGCGGATACGCGGTGCCGTCGGCGCGCAGCAGCGTCACCGTGACGTCGTGCTGCGCGATGCCCGTCGCGCGCCCGCTCTTCACCGCGCGGCGCAACGCATCGACGTCGGCCGCCGGCTGCGAGAAATTCACGTAGATCGGATCGAGCTGCTCGACGGTCGTGAGCGGCGTTGCCTGGTCCTGGCCGACGAGCGCGCCTTCGGTGACGAGCGCGCGTCGCGCGCGGCCCGAAATCGGCGCGGTGACGGTCGCGTAGTCGAGTTGCAGTTGCGCGCGGGCGAGCTCGGCCTTCGCCGAAGCGACGCCGGCCTTCGCCTGCGTGTCGTCGGCAACGGCCTCCGTGTGATCGCGCTCGCTGACCGCGCGGTCGCGCACCAGGTCGTCGTAACGGCGACGCTTGTCGCTCGCCGCGAGCGCGGCGGCCTGCGCCTTCGCGAGCGCGCCCTGTGCGGCGTCGCGCGCGGCCTTCAGCGGCGCGGGGTCGATGCGGAACAGCACCGCGCCCTGCTTCACTTCCTGGCCTTCTTCGTAAGTTCGCGCGGTGACGATGCCCGCGACCCGCGCGCGCACCTCCGCTTGCCGATACGCGTCGAGCCGGCCGGGCAATTCGACGGTCATCGGCACGGCCGTCGGACGCACCGTGACGACCGTCGCGTGCTGAATGGCCTCCGGCGCCTTGTCCTGTTCGCCCTTTCCGCATCCGGTCACGAGCAGCATGGCCGCGAGCGCGAACGGCGCCAGCCGGAGGCGGCGCCCCAGGGAGCGTTTGTTATTCATGTATGACCTCGGATCGTTCGCCGCCGATACAATGCGGCGGCTCAGGGTGGCCGATTATAATCAGTCACGACTGATTAAATACAGGCGGTTGCAATCGGGCTGCCCTACTGTCTCAATAAAACGACAGCGAACTGTAAGGAAATTCACGACATGGCCCGCAAGACCCGGGAAGAATCGCTCGCCATCAAGCACCGGATCCTCGACGCCGCCGAGCTCGTCCTGCTCGAAAAAGGCGTCGCGCAAACCGCGATGGCGGACCTCGCCGAGGCCGCCGGAATGTCGCGGGGCGCCGTGTACGGCCACTACCGCAACAAGATGGAAGTGTGTCTCGCGATGTGCGACCGCGCGTTCGCGCGCACGTCGGAAGGCTTCGACGCGGTCGACAACCTGCCCGCGTTCGCCACGCTGCGCCGCGCGGCATCGCACTATCTTCAGCAATGCGGCGAGCCAGGCGCGATGCAGCGCGTGCTCGTGATCCTCTATACGAAGTGCGAACAAAGCGAGGAGAACGGCGCGCTGCAGCGGCGCCGCATGCTGCTCGAGCTGCAGATGCTGCGCATCACCAAGGCGCTGCTGCGCCGCGCAATCGCGTCCGGCGAACTCGCCGCCGATCTCGACGTGCATCTGGCGGCCGTCTATCTCGTGTCGCTGCTCGAAGGCGTGTTCGCATCGATGATCTGGACCAACCGGTTGCGCGGCAATCTGTGGACCGACGCGGAAGCGATGCTCGACGCGGGCTTCGACGCCGTCCGGACATCTGCCGCGCTGCGCGTGCGCGCGCAAAAATTGCCAGCCGAACCCAAAGCCGCGCAATAAATGCTGATTTAACCCGATTTACCGCAGTGCGAAACGAATGCGCTGACCCTCTTTAAAATTTTTAACGTTTCGCGGAACATCGGTAGACTGACGCTGTCATCTTTCTTTAGCGTCTTCGTGATAATCCGGGTGCGACCCGGAAAGTTCACGCCGCCGTTCGAAGCGGGCCTGCCCGCGAGTTGGGTCGAACGGAAACGACACAGGCCCCTGGCGGGGCCTGTTTTGTTGCACGCCCGTCGCCCGCCCCGTCGCCACCCGACGGATATGCCGCCGATGGCTCCCGCCCACACCTCTTTGAACCGCTTTCCTGGATGTGGACACCCTTGGTCAAGCCTGCCGCAACCCCTGATGCTTTCGCGCCCGGCCGCGCGCAGCGCCTCGTGCGCGCGCTCGTGCCGGCCGCCGTGCTCGGCGCCCTCGCCGCCTTCGGTCTCGCCGCCGCGCTGCCGGCCGTCTCGCAACTGCCGGGCGCCGTCGATTCGGGCACGGCCGCGCTGCCGCAGCGCGTGCTGTCCGACACGCCGTTTCCCACCGCTCAGCATTTCGTGACGAGCGAACTCGCGCGCACGATCGGCGAGCGCAACGAACTCGATGAACGCGGCGGCGAGCGCAGCCTGCAGCCGGGCCTGTTCGCGCCGCTCAGCGCGCACCGCAACGACATGCTCGGCTATACGAACCTGTTCCAGTTCGCGGCGCCCGAACAGCAACACGGAATGCGCGCGGGCGACATCGAACTCACGCTGTCCGATACGCTGAACCGTCTCGACGTGCCGCCCGAGGTGCGCATCCAGCTCGGCGATCTCGTCACCGGCAAGGTCGCGATGCGCGCCAGCGCCCAGCGCGGCGACTACTACCGCGTCGCGTACGACACCAACAACGGCACGCCGCACCTCACCGCGCTCGAACTGCGCGTCGCAGGCCGCACGTTCGGCGCGATCTGGTTCCGCGCGCCGGGCGCCGACCACGGCGCGTACTACACGCTCGACGGCGCACCGCTCGAAGCAGCCGCGTTCACGATGCCCGTCAAATGGACGCGCATCAGCTCGTTCTTCGGCGAACGCGTCCACCCGCTGTCGCAGGCGATGGCGTTCCATACCGGCGTCGACCTCGCCGCGCCGTCGGGCACGCCCGTCAATGCGGCGGCCGACGGCGTCGTGTCGTTCGTCGGCACCGACCCGGGCGGTTACGGCCACTACGTGATCGTCGATCACGCGGACGGTTATTCGACCTACTACGCGCATTTGTCCGCGTTCGCGCGCGGGCTGAAGACCGGTGAAACCGTGAAGCAGGGCCAGCGCCTCGGCTCGGTCGGGATGACCGGCGCCGCCACCGGGCCGCACCTGCACTTCGAGGTGCGCGTCGCGAACGATCCGGTCGATCCGCTCGTCACGCTCGCGAGCGCGCAGACGGGGCTGTCCGACATGCAGCTCACCGCGTTCCGCCAGGAAGCGGCGCAATGGCGCTTCCGCCTCGCGTCGATCAGTACGACGCCGTTCGCATTCGCGCAGACCGACGGCCCGCTGTGGGGCGACTTCGCGACCGGTCCGTCGACGCTGCGCGCGGTCTTCGATACGCACTACAGCGCGTCCTGACGCAGGCGCGCCGAAGCACCATCTCGCCCGTCGCCGTTCAAGCGGCGGCGACGCGGGCGGCCTTCACCGCGCCGGTTCCGTGCGCTCCGCCGCCCGCGCGAGGCGCTCCGCACGCGGACGACGCGACAGCAGCCAGCGCGCCGCGCCGTCGAGCGACGTGCACAACACGAGATAGATCGCCGCGACGAACAGGAAGATCGGCGCCGGATACACCATCAGCCGGTTGTTCACCTGCGTCGCGACGAACGACAATTCCGGCACGCCGACGATATACGCGAGCGACGTGTCCTTCACGAGCGCGACCCACTGGTTGATGAACGACGGCGTCATGATCCGGATCGCCTGCGGCAGTAGCACGTAGCGCACGGTCTGCCAGCGCGTGAGCCCGAGCGACAGCCCCGCCTGCCACTGCCCGTCGCCGGCCGCGACGATGCCCGCATGCACCGCATGCGCGAGATAGGCACCGCCGATCAGCGCCAGCGCGCACACGACCGTCGCGAGCCCCGGCACGTCCATGTGCAGCAGCATCGGCATCAGGAAATACGTCCAGAAGATCAGCATCAGCACCGGAATCGCGCGGAAGAAGCCGATGAACGCGAGCAGCAGCACGCGCAGCGGGCCGCGCGCGAGCGCCATCGCGACGCCGAGCGCCACGCCCAGGATCGCCGACGCCATCGCCGACGCGATCGCGAGCACGAGCGACAGCGCGGCACCGCCGAGCGGGCCGTCCGGGAACGCGCCGACGAGCAGGTACGGCAGGTTGTCGAGCAGCAGCGAGATGTCCATCGTCAGCGCCCCGCCCCGAGCCGGTCACGCCATTGCGTGGCCGCATAGGCGCCGGCTTCGATCGCGGCCACCGCGACGATGTACAGCACGGTCGCGACACCGAACGCAGCGAAGGTCCTGAACGTCTCCGTCTCGACCTGCCGCGACGCATACGACAGCTCGGCGACGCCGATCGCCATCGCGAGCGACGAGTTCTTCACGAGATTCATGTATTGGCCGAACAACGGCGGCAGTGCGATGCGCACGGCCTGCGGCAGCACCACGTAGCGCAGCGACTGCATCGGCGTGAGGCCGAGCGCCGCGGCTGCGTCATGCTGCGCGCGGCGCACGCCGCGCAGCCCGGCTTCGCATTCCTCGGCGACGAACGCGGCCGTGTACGCGCTCAACCCGAACCAGCCCGCGACGAACTCGAACGACGGCCACGCGAGCGTGAGCGGGTCCGCGCTGAGTTGATGGCGCGCGTTCAGCCACGCGACCCACGTCTCGGGCAGCAACGACGCCACGCCGAAATACCAGAACAACAACTGCACGAGCAGCGGCGTGTTGCGGAACGCGACGACGTAACCGGCCGCGAGCGTGCGCGGCCCCGTGCCGCGCGCATGCCGCATGACGGCGAGCAGCAGCCCGCCGATGGTCGCGGCGAGCGCCGACGCGGCCGCGAGGCCGAGCGTCAGCAGGAAGCCCTGCCAGAGCCAGGACAGATATTTGGGAGCCAACCCGAGCATGTCGTGGTGCGGGTGCGAAGCACGCGATCGAAAAAAAACGGAAAGCGCCGCGATCCGTGCGCACCGGCGTGGCCGGCGGCGGAACGCGGCGCACCTGGCGTGCGACTCAGGTCTTGTCGCCGATGCGGAAGATGCGCGTGAGCGGCGTCTTCGTCGTCGGTCCGAACCACGCGTCGTAGATTTGCGTCGCGCGGCCGTTTGCCTCGAGGCCCTTCAGCGTGTCGTTGACGAAGCCGAGCAGGCGCGTCTCGCCCTTCGGCACACCGACGCCCATGTAGTCATTCGAGATCGTGAACGCCGGGATCTCGTAGTTCTGCTTGTCGGGCACGTTCGCGAGCAGGCCGATCAGTTTCGGCCCGTCCTGCGTGATCGCCTGCACGTTGCCGGCGCGCAGCGCGGCGAATGCGAACGGCGTGTCGTCGTATGCGACGATCGTCGCCTTCGGGAATTTCTCGCGCAGCGTGATTTCGTTCGTCGTGCCCTTGTCCGCGCCGACGCGCAGGCTATTCAGCTGGTCGGCCGATTTCAGCACGCCCTTCTTCGCGAGAAACTGCTGGCCCGACGAGAAATACGGGATGCTGAAGTCGACCTGCTTCGCGCGTTCGTCGGTGATCGTGAAGTTCGCGAGCACCAGATCGACCTTGCCGGAAGTCAGGAACGGAATGCGGTTCGCGGGATTGGTCGGCTGCAACTGCAGCTTCACGCCGAGCTTGTCGGCCAGCGCCTTCGCATAGTCGACGTCGAGGCCGACGATGTGATTGCTCTTGCCGTCGACATAACCGAACGGCGGATTGCTGTCGAAGGTCGCGACGCGGAGCACGCCGGCCTTCCTGATGTCGTCGAGACGGTCCGCGTGCGCGACCGTGCCGGCCGTGACGAGCGCGGCCCCGA
Source organism: Burkholderia sp. RF7-non_BP4 (assembly GCF_001521935.1). Lineage (NCBI taxonomy): Bacteria > Pseudomonadati > Pseudomonadota > Betaproteobacteria > Burkholderiales > Burkholderiaceae > Burkholderia > Burkholderia sp. RF7-non_BP4. The sequence continues at coordinate 186,046 of NZ_LOTA01000007.1, forward strand.
CGAGCCACGTAGCGAGAGTGTGGAGTTTCATGAGCACGACCTGATTTGATTTGTCATGAGGGCCGCCGCGGATCGCGCGACGGCCGGTTCGAGGAACATCGCGACGGAGTGTGTCGTCGCGAAGCCGCTAACGTATCAGCGCATGCGGCAATTCCGAACCAACAATTGGTGCTTTGCTCTGCGGGTTTCGTGATGACGCTCGAGACTGCGTGCGCCATCGCGCGCTTCGGAAAAAAAGACGCCCGCTGCACGCAGCGGGCGCGAATCCCAGTCAAGGAGGTGTCACACGAACTACGGGTTCAGAATAAAGGCATCGCACGCGATGGACAACGAAGCGATTCCGATATCGATATCGCGCGTCCCGCGATGCGCTTGCGCGTGTCCATGCGAAGACGGCGCGCATAAAAAACGGCGCGCCGCCTGTGTGGCGGAGCGCCGTCCCGTTGCACGTTGCCGGTCGATGCGGGCAGCCTCGCGAGGCTGCCCCGCCGATCACGGTTCGTGACGCAGATACCCTTCCTTGCTCGGATCGCGCATCCGCCACGACACGATCAGCGAGATCGCGCACAGCACCGTCACGTACCAGTAGAAGGTTTCCTCGCTGCCGATCGACTTGAACCACAGCGCGACGTACTCGGCCGAGCCGCCGAAGATCGCGTTCGCGACCGCATACGACAGGCCGACGCCCATCGCGCGCACTTCGGGCGGGAACATCTCGGCCTTGATGAGGCCGCTGATCGACGTGTAGAAGCTGACGATCGCGAGCGCGATCGTGATCAGCACGAACGCGGCCGTCGGGCTCGTCACGGTCTTCAGCGCGTGCATCAGCGGCACCGTGCCGATCACCGCGAACGCGCCGAACAGGATCATCGACGTGCGGCGGCCGATCTTGTCGGACAGCGCGCCGAACACCGGCTGGATCAGCATGTAGACGAGCAGCGCGACGGTCATCACGTTGCTGGCGGTCTTCGCATGCATGCCGGCCGTGTTCACCAGGTACTTCTGCATGTACGTGGTGAACGTGTAGAAGATCAGCGAGCCGCCGGCCGTGAAACCGACCACCGTGAAGAACGCGCCCTTGTGCTGCCACACGCCGCGGATCGTGCCCGCATCCTTCTTGTCGCGCGATGCGCTCGTCGACGTCTCGTCGAGCGATTTGCGCAGGTACAGCGAGATCAGCGCGGCCGCCGCGCCGACCACGAACGGAATGCGCCAGCCCCATGCCTTCAGCTCGTCGCCCGACAGCGTCTGCTGCAGGATCACGAGCACGAGCAGCGCGCACAGCTGGCCGCCGATCAGCGTCACGTACTGGAACGACGCGAAGAAGCCGCGGCGGCCCTTCAGCGCCACCTCGCTCATGTAGGTCGCGCTCGTCCCGTATTCGCCGCCCACGGAAAGGCCCTGGAACAGCCGCGCGACCAGCAGCAGCGCCGGTGCGAGCGCGCCGATCTGCGCATAGGTCGGCAGCACCGCGATCACGAGCGAGCCGCCGCACATCATCAGCACCGAGATCATCATCGCCGTGCGGCGGCCATGACGGTCGGCGATGCGGCCGAACAGCCAGCCGCCGATCGGACGCATCAGGAAGCCGGCCGCGAACACGCCGGCCGTGTTCAGCAGCTGGGTCGTCGTGTTGCCGCTCGGGAAGAACGCCGGTGCGAAGTACAGCGCGCAGAACGAGTAGATGTAGAAGTCGAACCACTCGACGAGGTTGCCCGATGAGGCGCCGACGATGGCGAACACGCGCCGCCGGGTGTCATGCGCGGACAGCGCAGCTTGGTCGGTCTGGACGTCCATGGGTTGGTCTGTTCCTTTTAGTGCTTTCTAGGCGAGACGGCTTGGGGGCCGCCGCGTGCGGTCGCACGTGGCACCGGTTCCGGCGCACGGCGCTACGGGATTTTAGCGAAATGTAAAGTAACGGGCTTTCCGGGTTCGTCCGGATGTAGAAAAATTTTCTCCCGCCACCCGTTCGTCATATGAAAACGCCAGCCGCGAGGCTGGCGTCCGGTGCAAACTATTCCCGGTCCCGGTGCTCAGACACGCACCTCCGGCGGCACGTAGCGGCACTCGTAGCGCTTGCGCACGGTACCGGCCTCGTCGACGCTTTCCAGGAACACGTCGAACTGCCAGAGCCGCGCCATGTGCTTGAGCACTTCCTCGCTGTCGTTCGACAGATGGCGGTTGTCGGTCATGAAGTGGCGCAGCGTGAGGCTTCGGTCGCCGCGCGTGTTCACCGCCCATACCTGGATGTTCGGCTCGCGGTGATGGATGTCGTACTGACGCGACAGCGCCTGCCGCACGTACTGGTAGCCGGACTCGTCGTGGATCGCCGATACCTCGAGCGAATCGCGCATGTCGTCGTCGAGCACCGAGAACAGCCGCATTTCGCGGATCAGGTTCGGCGACAGGTACTGCGCGATGAAGCTCTCGTCCTTGAAGTTGCGCATCGCGTAGTGCATCGCCGGCAGCCACGGCGTGCCCGCGATCTCCGGAAACCACTTGTAGTCCTCTTCCGTCGGCGCCTCGCAGATCCGCCGGATGTCGCTCATCATCGAGAAGCCGAGCGCATACGGGTTGATCCCGCTGTAGTACGGCTTCGTGACGGGCGGCTGATAGACCACGTTGCTGTGCGAATGCAGGAACTCCATCATGAAGCCGTCTTCCAGCTTGCCCTGGTTGTACAGCGTATTGAGCAGCGTGTAGTGCCAGAACGTCGCCCAGCCTTCGTTCATCACCTGCGTCTGCCGCTGCGGATAAAAGTACTGGCCGATCTTGCGCACGATGCGGATCACTTCGCGCTCCCACGGCTCGAGCAGCGGCGCGTTCTTCTCCGCGAAATACAGCAGGTTCTCTTGCGGCTCCGGCGGATAGCGTTCCTCCTGCTCCTCCATCTGCTCGGGCTTCTTGCCCGGCAGCGTGCGCCACAGCTCGTTGACCTGCGACTGCAGATACGCCTCGCGCTCGCGCCGCAGTGCGGCCTCCTTCGACAGCGACGGCTTCTGCGGCCGCTTGTAGCGGTCGACGCCGTAGTTCATCAGCGCATGGCACGAATCGAGCAGTTCCTCGACGCGATCGAGGCCGTAGCGCTCCTCGCATTCGGCGACGTAGTTCTTCGCGTACACGAGATAATCGATGATCGCGTGCGCGTCGGTCCACAGCCGGAACAGGTAGTTGCCCTTGAAGAACGAATTGTGCCCGTACGCCGCGTGCGCGATGACGAGCGCCTGCATCGTCATCGTGTTCTCTTCCATCAGATACGCGATGCACGGATTCGAGTTGATGACGATCTCGTAGGCGAGCCCCATCTGGCCGCGACGATAGCTTTTCTCGGTCGCGAGGAAGTGCTTGCCGAACGACCAGTGGCGATAGTTGACCGGCATCCCGACCGACGCGTACGCATCCATCATCTGCTCGGCGCTGATCAGTTCGAGCTGGATCGGGTAGATATCGAGCTCGTACTGCTCGGCAACCTGCGAGATGTGCGTGTCGTATTCCTCGAGCAGTTCGAAGGTCCAGTCGGACGGGCACGGCAGCGGCTTGCGTTCGGCCACGTTCATACGCGCTTCCTTCTGCCCGGCAGCGGGCAAGTCGGCGGCCGGCGCCGCCGGCTCGGTCCGGCCGCTTTGCTGCGATGCGGCAGGGCCGGCCGTGTCGTCGCCGGAAGGGCGCGGCGCGTAGCCGCGCGACTCGTTGTGCAGATGGCGGGGCGTCATGACATTTCCACCTGCTTTTCGAACAATTCGCGAAACACCGGGTAAATGTCCGCAGCCGATTCGACTTTCTTCATCGCGAGATGCGGTTGCGACAACGCCAGCTGCGCGTACTCCAGCCACAGGTTCTGCTCTTCGGGCGCAACCTGGATATACGCGAAGTAGCGTGTCTTGGTGAGGATATCCTCTTCCAGGATTTTGCGACACTTCGGCGAATCGTCTGTCCAGTTGTCGCCATCGGACGCCTGCGCGCCGTAGATGTTCCATTCCGTCGGCGAGTAGCGCTCGTTCATCACCTTGCGCATCAGCTCGAGCGCGCTCGACACGACGGTGCCGCCGCTTTCGGTCGAATGAAAGAAGGTGTCCTCGTCGACTTCCTCGGCACGCGTGTGGTGACGGATGAACACGACCTCGATGCGCTCGTAGTTGCGCTTCAGGAACAGGTACAGGAGGATGAAGAAGCGCTTTGCGAGATCCTTGCGCTGCTCGTCCATCGAGCCCGACACGTCCATCAGGCAGAACATCACGGCCTGGCTCGACGGTTGCGGCTGCTTGACGCGGTTGATGTAGCGCAGGTCGAACGGATCGATGAACGGAATCCGCCAGATGCGCCCCTTCAGATGATGGATCTCGGCCTCGAGCGTCGCGATTTCCGCGCGGCGGTCTTCCGGGTCGATCTTCAGCGCCTCGAGCTGCGCCTCCAGCTCGCGCAACTCGTTGACGAGCGGCGAGCCGAGCGCGATGCGCCGGCCGAGCGCGCTGCGCAGCGAGCGCACGACGTCGATGTTGTTCGGCGTGCCTTCCGCCGACCAGCCCGCGCGCACGTTCTTCCAGCTCGGCACCGTCAGCAGGTGCGTCTTCACGAGGCGCGGCAGTTCGAGATCGTCGAAGAAATACTGCATGAATTCGTCGCGCGACAACTCGAACACGAAGTCGTCCTGCCCTTCGCCCTCGTTGCTCGCCTGACTGCCGCCGCCGCCCGAGCCGCCCTGCGGACGCGGAATCTTGTCGCCGCGCACGTAGTCTTCGTTGCCCGGGTGCACGTATTCGCGACGTCCGCCAGGCGCGTGCCGGAAATTCGGCTCGGCGATGTCCTTGCGCGGAATCGTGATGCTTTGCGTGCTCTGGATATCCTTGATGCTACGGTCGCGCACCGCGTCGGACACGGCACGACGAATGTAGTTCTTGACGCGACGCAGAAAGCGTTCGCGGTTGGCGATGCTCTTGTTCTTGCCGGCCAGCCTGCGGTCGATGATTTGATGAAGCACTCCCGGTCTCCCGCTCGAAAGTCGATCTGCCGGGGCACTCGCCGCGCATGCCGTCTGCCGTCATGCGGGCGGCGCCTCTGAAGGTGCCCGTACGGACTCGCCGTACGGGCGCGGTACCGCGCCCGTCATGACGACTTGCGCACGCGCAGGTACCAGTCGCAAAGCAGCCTCACCTGCTTCGGCGTATAGCCCTTCGCGACCATCCGGTTCACAAAGTCCTCATGCTTGCGTTGCTCCTCCGCCGACCCCTTCGCGTTGAACGAAATGACCGGCAACAGTTCCTCGGTATTCGAGAACATCTTCTTCTCGATCACGACGCGCAACTTCTCGTAGCTCGTCCACACCGGGTTCTTCCCGGCGTTCGCCGCCCGCGCGCGCAACACGAAGTTCACGATCTCGTTGCGATAATCCTTCGGATTGCTGATCCCGGCCGGCTTCTCGATCTTCTCCAGTTCCGCATTCAGCGCGGCGCGGTCGAAGCTCTCGCCCGTGTCGTGATCGCGGAATTCCTGATCCTGGATCCAGAAGTCCGCATACGTGACGTAGCGGTCGAAGATGTTCTGCCCGTACTCCGAATACGATTCGAGGTAAGCCGTCTGGATCTCCTTGCCGATGAAGTCCGCATAGCGCGACGCGAGCACGTCCTTCACGAACGACAGGTATTTCTGCTCGGTCTCCGGCGGGAACTGCTCGCGTTCGATCTGCTGTTCGAGCACGTACATCAGGTGCACGGGGTTCGCCGCGACCTCGCTCGAATCGAAGTTGAACACGCGCGACAGGATCTTGAACGCGAAGCGCGTCGACACGCCCGTCATCCCTTCGTCCACGCCGGCGTAATCGCGATATTCCTGGTACGACTTCGCCTTCGGATCGGTGTCCTTCAGGTTTTCGCCGTCATACACCTGCATCTTCGAGAACAGGCTCGAATTCTCCGGCTCGTGCAGGCGCGACAGCACCGAGAACTGCGACATCATCTTCAGCGTGCCCGGCGCGCATACGGCTTCGGCCAGCGACGAATTGCGGATCAGCTTCTCGTAGATCTTCGTCTCTTCCGACACGCGCAGGCAGTACGGCACCTTCACGACGAAGATCCGGTCGAGCAGTGCCTCGTTGTTGCGGTTGTTGCGGAATGCCTTCCACTCCGACTCGTTCGAGTGCGCGAGAATCACGCCGTCGAACGGAATCGCGCCGAATCCTTCGGTGCCCTTGAAGTTGCCTTCTTGCGTGGCGGTCAGGAGCGGATGCAGCACCTTGATCGGCGCCTTGAACATTTCGACGAATTCGAGCAGGCCCTGGTTCGCCAGGCACAGGCCGCCCGAGTAGCTGTACGCATCGGCATCGTCCTGCGCGTACTGTTCGAGCTTGCGGATGTCGACCTTGCCGACGAGCGACGAGATGTCCTGGTTGTTTTCGTCGCCAGGCTCCGTCTTCGCGATACCGATCTGCCGAAGGATCGACGGAAAGCGGCGCACCACGCGGAACTGGCGGATGTCGCCGTTGTATTCGTGCAGGCGCTTGACGGCCCACGGACTCAGGATGCTCTTCAGGTAGCGGCGCGGAATGCCGTATTGCTCTTCGAGGATCGGGCCGTCCTCGTCGTAGTCGAACAGCCCGAGCGGCGATTCGTTGACGGGCGAACCCTTGAGCGCATAGAACGGCACGCGTTCCATCAGTTGCTTCAGGCGCTCGGCGATCGACGACTTGCCGCCGCCCACCGGCCCGAGCAGGTAGAGAATCTGCTTCTTTTCTTCGAGCCCTTGCGCAGCGTGGCGGAAGTACGCGACCACCTGCTCGATCACTTCCTCCATTCCGTAGAACTCACGGAACGCGGGATAGACCTTGATAACCTTGTTCGCGAAGATCCGCGACAGGCGCGGGTCGTTGCGGGTATCGACTTGTTCCGGTTCCCCGATTGCAGCCAGCATGCGTTCGCCGGCCGTGGCGTACGCTGACGGATCGTTCTTGCAGAGCGCGAGGTACTCCTCCAGCGAGAACTCTTCCTCTCGCGTTTTTTCGAAGCGGTTCGCGAAGCTGCTGTAAATATCCATGCTACCTCCCTCGCCTGAGTCTGAAGACGTGCCTGCCTTCTATGACTGCGCAGAAGCAAGCGCGTTCGAATTCATCCTAAACCCTTTCTTATTTTTTTTCACGAACTCTTCGTATGAAGTTCGTCATTCTCGACAACACCGCTTGGACAACGCATTTCGACGCTTTACAATCGACCTCCCGAGCCGCAGAAACTGCATCCGCCGCGTCTCGTCGAGCATCGGAACGTCTCGTGCGTTGGATGCCTCCGCCGTCGTCGCCGCACCTTCACTCTCCCCTTCATCCCTAGACGTTCGAGCAGACGTTTTCGACGACACGCTGCGCGCACCGTTACAAATTTTTTTCGCATCGTCCGGAGATACCCGTAGCACGGATGCGCACATGCAACGCGTGGCGACGGACGCACGTTCACGCGCGCTGTCACATTTCACCGGCCGCCGAAACGACGACGCCCGCATGTCGCGGGCGTCGTGTGCTGCCAAATGGGGATAGATGCGCGGTGCGCGCGACTCAGAACGTTTCCCAGTCGTCGGCGCCGGCAGACGCAGCCACCGGTGCGGGTGCAGCGGCCGCCGGCTTGCGCGCCGGCGCGGGGCGCTTCGGCGCAGCGTCGCGATCGTTGCGCGCCGCGGCCGGTGCGGGCGGCGAAACAGGCACGACGGACGGCGCGACTGCCGGCGCGGCCACCGCGCGCGGCGCCTGACGCGCAACGGCGGCTGCCGGCTTCGCCGCATCGTCGTCGATCCGGAACACCGACGCCGTTTCGCGCAGGCGCGCGGCCTGCTCGTCGAGCGATTGCGCGGCGGCCGCCGCTTCCTCGACGAGCGCGGCGTTCTGCTGCGTGACCTCGTCCATCTGCGCGACCGCGCGCGCGACCTGGTCGATGCCGCCGCTCTGCTCCTCGGAGGCCGCCGCGATCTCGCCCATGATGTCCGTCACGCGCTGCACCGCACTGATCACGTCGCTCATGGTGCGGCCGGCTTCGTCGACCAGCGTCGAGCCCGTCCGGATGCGCTCCACCGACGCGTCGATCAGCGCCTTGATCTCCTTGGCCGCGCTCGACGAACGCTGCGCGAGGCTGCGCACCTCGCCCGCGACGACCGCGAAGCCGCGGCCTTCCTCGCCGGCGCGCGCGGCTTCGACCGCCGCGTTCAGCGCCAGGATGTTGGTCTGGAACGCGATTCCCTCGATGATCGCGATGATGTCCGCGATCTTCGCCGAGCTGTCGTTGATCTCGCCCATCGTGCCGACCACCTGGCCGACCACCGTATTCCCCTTGTTTGCAATCTCCGACGCGTTCGCGGCCAGCGAGCTTGCCTGCCGCGCATTGTCCGCGTTCTGCTTCACGGTGCCGGTCAGCTGCTCCATGCTCGACGCGGTTTCCTGCAGCGCGGACGCCTGTTCTTCCGTGCGCGACGACAGGTCGATGTTGCCGGCTGCGATCTGGCGCGCCGCGGTCGCGATCGACTCGCTGCCGCCGCGCACGGTGCGCACCGTGTCGACCAGCCCGCGCTGCATCTTCGCGAGACCCTCGAGGAGCTGGCCCATTTCGTCGCGCCGCTGCACCACGATCGAGCGGCGCAGGTCGCCCGCGGCGATCGCGTCGAAATGCGCGAGCGCGTCCGCGAGCGGACGGCCGATCGCACGGCTGAGCGTCAACCACGACAGCACCGCGGCAACCAGACCAGCCGCCAGCAGGACGATCGACACCACGCGCAGCGTATCGAACGTCGCTTCCGAATGATCGAAGCTCGTCTGCCCGGCGCTGAACTGGAAATTGCGCAGCGCCTCGCTCGCCACCGAGAGATCGTTGTAAAGCGTCTGGAGTTGCTTGGCGCCTTCGCCGATCCGGTCGTGGTCGCCCGTCGCGACAAGGCTGCCGAACGCGTCGCAACCGCGCTGTAGCGCCTGCCGCTTCGCGGCGACGTCCTGCGCGAGTCGATCCTCGTCCGCATCGCGCGGCAGCGCGAGGTACTTTTTCCACCACACATCGGACTGCGCGCGCATCGCGCGGCTACGCTCCACCGCCGCAGCCGATTCGGGCGTCCCCACCAGCAGCGCGGCGCGATCGAGCGCCAGGCGCTCGCGCGCCGCGTACATTTCGGCAACGGCCACGTCGACCGCGCTCGGCATCTGGTTCGTGAAAATCTCGCGCGTCGCGTCGTTCGAACGCGTCATCCCGTACACGCCCAGCACGCCGATCACCCCCAGCAGTATCGCGAGAAACGCCATCGTCAAACCGATGCGTGCACGTATCGTCAGGTTTCCGATCACCATCATTGTTCCTGTATTGCGTCGTCATGAACGGGCAAGGCCCATTTTTCGAAACAGCGTTTCGTCCTGATGTATTTACGACCGGATGTTGCGCAGCTTGATGGTATTCACGTCATTTTTTTCAGCAATTCATTAGTTCATTACAGATTTCTGAACAATGGGGTCGAAGCATCGCAGGCCCGCCTCGCGAAAGCGCGTGGCAGGCATCGCGATCGGGCAATCGGGGAAAGACGGCCGGCGCCTGCTTCCGCACGCGCCGGCCGGGATGCGCGATCCGGCTCTATTCGGCCAGTTCGGCGAGGGTGGGAATCGACGGCTGCGCGCCTGCGCGCGTGACCGACAGCGCCGCCGCACGTTGCGCGAAGCGGATGGCCGTGTCGATGGCCTCGCCCGCCGCGAGCCGCGCGGCGAAACCGCCGATGAAGGTATCGCCGGCCGCGGTCGTGTCGACTGCCTTGACGACGGGTGCCGGATAATGGCGCGCCGCGCCGTCGGCCGTCAGCGCGAATACGCCGCGCGCGCCGAGCGTGATCAGCACGTTGCGCGCGCCGGCCGCGTGCAGCGCACGCGCCGCGGCTTCCGCCTCGGCCGGATTGCGCACCGGCAGTCCGGTCAGCGCGGCCGCCTCCACTTCGTTCGGGATCAGGTAATCGACCAGCGGCAACCAGCCGTCCGGCAGCGGCGCCACGGCCGGCGCCGGATTGAGCACGACGGTGCGGCCGAGCCGCCGCCCGGTCGACAGCGCCGCGAACACGGCGTCCGGCGGCGTCTCGAGCTGGCAGATCAGCACGTCGGTCGCCGCAAGCGCGGCCTCGTGCCGCGCCACCGTATCGGTCGTCACTTCGCCATTGCCGCCCGCGACGATCACGATCGCGTTCTGGCTCGCGTCGTCGACGACGATCAGCGCGACACCGGTCGACGCGGTCGCGCTCGTCGCGAGCCGCGAGCAGTCGATGCCTTCGGCCTCGAGGCCGGCCCGCAGCGCGGTACCGTGCGCATCCGCGCCGACGCAGCCGATCATCGCGACCTGCGCCCCGAGCCGCGCCGCCGCGACGGCCTGGTTGCCGCCCTTGCCGCCCGCGGCCTGCGCGTACGCATGACCGGCAAGCGTTTCGCCCGGCAGCGGCAGCCGCGGCGCCCGTACGACGAGATCCATGTTGAGGCTGCCGACCACCGTCACGCGGCCGGCGCCCGCCGCACGCGCCGTCATGGGCGACCGCCCGGCGCGGCCGGCTCGCGGTAAACCGCCGTCGATTCCCGCAGCACGAGGCGCGGCGACACGACGCGACGACGGCTCGGCGCGGCCGTCGAACCGCCGCCGATCCGCTCGATCAGCGTTTGCGCGGCCATTTCGCCGAGCGCGCGCACCGACTGGCCGACCGTCGACAGCGCCGGATACGTGTAGCGGGAGAATTCGATGTCGTCGAAGCCGATGATCGAGCAGTCGTCCGGCACGCGCATGCCGCGCTCGGCCGCCGCGCGCAGCGCGCCGACGCCCATCAGGTCGTTGCCCGCGAAAATCGCGCTGGGATGCACCGACTCGAACAGCCGGGATGCCGCGTGGTAACCGCCGAGGCACGAAAAATCGCTTTCCGCGATCGCGCCCGGCACGATGTCGATGCCGCGCTCGGCCATCGCGCGGATGAAGCCGTGCACGCGCATGGCGCTGACGGCCGTGTCGGTCGGCCCGGTGATGCAGCCGATCTTCGCGTGCCCGAGTTCGAGCAGGTGACGCGTCGCCAGGTAGGCGCCGCGTTCGTGGTCGATCTGCACGAGGTCGGCCGCGAGCCCCTCGATGTTGCGGTCGACGACGACGAGCGGCGCATGCGCATCCGCAAGCGTCTGCGCGAGCACCGTGTCCTCGCCGGCCGACGCGACGATCAGCCCGTCGATGCGCTTTTCCTGCAGCACGCGCAGGTAGTTGCGCTGCTTCACGGGATCGTCGTCCGAGTTGCAGAAGAACACGCAATAGCCGTTGGCCGCGCACTGGTCCTCGATGCCGCGCGCAAGCTCCGCGAAGTACGGATTCGTGCTGTTCGGCACGACGAGGCCGATGGTCGCCGTCGAGCGCGCCTTCAGCGAGCGCGCCACGGCCGATGGCACGTAATTCAGCTCGCGGATCGCGCCCTCGACCTTCGCACGCACATCCGCGGACACCGGCCGCGAATTGTTCACCACATGCGAGACGGTCGTAAACGACACGCCCGCCATGGCTGCCACATCCTTGATCGTCGCCATTTCCCGTTTCTCTCTGGTCTGCTTTCCGTGTAGTAGTTCTACCGGGCGCGCGCGCGCCGGCTGCGATACGTGTCGAGCACGACCGCGACCACGATCACCGCCCCGGTGATGATCCGTTTGGTCGGCTCGTTCGCGCCGATCTGCGCCAGCCCCGCGGCCAGCACGGAGATGATCAACACGCCGAAGAACGTGCTGATCACCGAACCGCGCCCGCCCATCAGGCTCGTGCCGCCGATCACGACGGCTGCGATCACCTGCAGCTCGACGCCCGCGCCCGCGTTCGGATCGGCGGCCTCGAGCCGCGAGATCTGGAACAGCGACGCGAGCCCCGCGAGCGCGCCCATCAGTGCGAATACGACGATTTTATACGGACGCGGGTTAACCCCGGCAAGCCGTACCGCCTCTTCGTTCGTGCCGATCCCGACGAGATAGCGTCCGAATACGGTGCGCGTCAGGACGAACTGTGCCGCGATCATCACCGCGACCGCGATCAGGAACGCCGGCGAGATGCCGAGCGCGATCGGGTTCGACAGGAAATCGAACGCGTCGCCGATGTAGGCCGTGCGCGAATTCGTCAGCTGGTATGCGACGCCGCGCGCGGCCTCGAGCACGCCGAGCGACACGATGAACGACGGAATCCGCCAGCCGACCGTGATCGCGCCCGTCAGCGAGCCCGTCGCGGTCGCGACCGCGATCCCGATCAGCGCGGCCGGCAGCGGCCCCCACTGCCATTTCAGCGCGGCCACGCTGACCATCGACGCAGCCAGCGCGAGCACCGAGCCCACCGACAGGTCGATGCCGGCGATGATCAGCACGAAGGTCATCCCGACCGACATCACGACGAGATCGGGGATCTGGTTCGCGATCGTACTGAACGTATCGTAGGTCAGGAAATGCGAACTCAGCGCCGAAAACAGCGCGATCATCGCGGCGAGCGCGCCGGCGAGCCCGAGATAGTTCGATACGCCGAGCCGTGTGCCGGACAGCGTGCGCGCGCGGCGCCCCGTCACGGTCTGCTGCGCGCCTGCGTCGCTCGGGGATACGGGAGGCTGGGTCATTGCCGTTGTCCTGTGGTCGAAGTGCCGGAAGCCGCGCGCGGCGCGCCTTCCGCATCCGGATGCCGCACGCCGTCCGGCAGCGCTTCGCGGCCGAAGCCGGCGAACGCCGCGGCCAGCAGCGCATCCTGGGTCCAGTTGCCGCGTTCGAACACGGCGGTCATGCGGCCGGCCGACATCACGCCGATCCGGTCGCAAATCAGCATCAGCTCGCGCAGGTCGCTCGATACGACCACCAGCGCACGGCCCTCCCGGGCGAGCGCGCCCATCAGCGTGTAGATCTCGAACTTGGCGCCGACGTCGATCCCGCGGGTCGGTTCGTCGAACAGCAGCACGCCCATGTCGCGCGCGAGCCAGCGGCCGATCACGACCTTCTGCTGGTTGCCGCCCGACAGTTCGCCGACCGCCTGCGCGGCGCCGTGCGTGCGGATCCGCAACGCGTCGATCTGCCGCTCGGCGAGCGCCGTCTCGCGCGTCGTATCGACGATGCCGCCGCGCGCAAGCCGGTCGAGCTGGCCGAGCGAGACGTTCGACGTGACCGACTGCGACAGCAGCAGCCCTTCGCCCTTGCGGTCCTCGGTGATCAGTGCGATGCCGTGCTTCACCGCGTCGACGGGCGAGCCGATGTGCGCCGGTTTCAGCGGATCGCCGACCGCGATCATCCCGGCGTCCGGCGTATCCGCGCCGTAAATCAGCCGCAGCAGCTCGGTGCGCCCCGCGCCGATCAGCCCGGAGATGCCGAAGATCTCGCCCGAGCGCACTTCGAGCGACACGTCCTGCACGGCCGTGCCGCGCGTCATGCCCGACACGACGAGTCGCGGCGCGCCGATATGGCGCACGCCGAGATCGATGTGCTCGCCGAGCTCGCGACCGACCATCAGCGTAACGAGCCCGTCGGACGTCGTCGCGGCCATGTCGCCGACATGCACGAGCCGGCCGTCGCGCAGCACCGCGACGCGCTCGGCAACGCGCGCGAGCTCCTCGAGCCGGTGCGAGATGTAGACGATCGCCACGCCGCGCGCCTTCAGCCGGTCGATCTGCTCGAACAGCAGTTCGACCTCGCGCGCGGTCAGCATCGCGGTCGGCTCGTCGAGGATCAGCACGCGACAGTCGCCGATCAGGTTGCGCGCGATCTCGACCATCTGCTGGTGGCCGATGCCGAGCGCGCCGACCGGCGTATCGGGGTCGACCGCGTCGAGCCCGACCTGCGCCATCGCGGCACGCGCGTCGTCGCGCAGCCGCGCGCGATCGATGATGCCGAAGCGTCGCGGCAGGCGGTTCAGAAACAGGTTTTCGGCGACCGTCAGCGTCGGCAGCAGGTTCAGCTCCTGCATCACCATGCGCACGCCGAGCGCCTCGGCCTGCGTGCGGCTCGCCGGCGCATACGCCTGGCCGCCGAGCTGCATCGTGCCGGTCGTCGGGTCGACGAGCCCGCCGATGATCTTCGACAACGTGCTCTTTCCTGCGCCGTTCTCGCCCGTCAGCGCGAGCGCCTCACCCGGCGCGAGCGTCAGCGTGACGTCGGCGAGCACGGGTTCGGCGTAGGTCTTGCCCACGCCGGAGACGGACAGCACGGGAACGGCTGAACGGGAGGGTTGGAAGGTCGGTTCCATCGCGATCCTGGTTGCGGCCGCGCACACGCGGCGCGCGGGTATGACGCTCACAAGTGCTTGCAGTGGCCGTGATCGCGCTCACTCCGGATAACGGCCGCCGGCCCGGATTCTTGAGCGCGGCGGCCGTGGCGGCGTGGCGTCACTTCGTCACGAGATCCACCGGCGTCTCGACCACGCCGGTCATGTCGGCCTGCTTGCGATGCTCGGCGATCGCCTTGAGCGCCGTATCGATGCCGAATACGGCCTGCTTCGCCGCGTACTGGTCGGCGGTCGCGACCACGCGGCCGTCCTTCAGCATCGGCTTGATCGCGTTGATGTTGTCGTAGCCGACCACGAGCACCTTGCCCTGCTTGCCCGCCGCCCGCACGGCCGACACGGCGCCGATCGCCATGTTGTCGTTGCCGCACAGCAGCGCCCGCAGGTTCGGGTATTCGTTCAGCATCGCGGACGCGACCGCATTGCCCTTGTCGATCTCCCATTCGCCCGACTGCACCGACACGACCTTCATTCCGCCCGCCTTCATCGCATCCTGGAAGCCGGCCGTGCGCTGCTGCGCATTGGTCGTCGTCGACACGCCTTCGATGATGCCGACCTGATCGCCCGCCTTCAACCGCTTCGCGAGGTAGTCGCCGATCTTGCGCGCGCCCTTGCGGTTGTCGGGGCCGACGAACGGCACGTTCAGGTTCTTCGACTTCAGCACGTCGGGATCGAGCCGGTTGTCGATGTTCACGACGATGATGCCCGCGTCGACCGCCTTCTTCACGACCGGCACGAGCGCCTTCGAATCGGCGGGCGCGAGCACGATCGCATCGACCTTCGACACGATCATCTGCTCGACGATGCGGATCTGGTTCGCGGTGTCGGTCTCGTCCTTGATCCCGTTCGTGATCAGGTCGAACTGGCCGGCGTTGTGCTTCTGGTATTCCTTCGCGCCGTTTTCCATCGTCAGGAAGAACTCGTTGGCGAGCGACTTCATCACGAGCGCGACCTTCGGCTTGCCTGCCGATTGGGCATGGACGACCGGTGCGGCGACGACCGCGACGGCGGCAAGCGCGGCGGTCAGGAAGCGACGGCGAAAGCGGACATTCATACACATCTCCTGGCGACTGGCCCAAAGGGCCGGACTGTTGTTTTAATGTGAGCAAACGTTTGCGCCACACTACCCGGGCATTGGCCATCGATGCTGCTTGTCGGTACCACGGAATGGAAGCGAGGCAGACGGCCGACTGCCTGGCGCGTGCTGTCGTCGACGCGCCACCGCCGGCGGGGACGCCGGCGGAGTGAAGGCTATGCTGTACCGTTTCGGGTCGACGCGCAACCCGTCTGATCAATATTTAAGGGTTTATTCGGAGCGCGCGGTTGCGCGCTCCGATTGCCGCGCGTTACTCGGGGTGCGACGGCGCCGCTTCGTCGCGGTCGTCCGGCGGGCGCCTGCCTTGCCCCCGAAACATCATGTGCTCGATGATCAGGCCACTTCGCGCAGTTGCGAGGCGATTTCGGCTTCGTTCAGGTGCGGTGCGAACATCTCGATCAGCCGGTATGCATACGCGCGCAGGAACGCGCCCTTGCGCAACCCGACGCGCGTCGTGCTCGCCTCGAACAGGTGCTGCGTGTCGAGCGCGACGAGCCCGGTGTCGCGCTGCGGATCGAAGGCCATCGCCGCGACGACGCCGATCCCCATCCCGAGCTCGACGTAGGTCTTGATCACGTCCGCGTCGATCGCGGTCAGCACGACGTCGGGCACGGCGCCGGCCTGCGCGAATGCCTGGTCGATGTGCGAGCGGCCCGTGAAGTCCTGGTCGTACGTGATGATCGGGTACTCGGCGATTTCGTCGAGCGTCAGGTTCTCGCGGCCGACGAGCGGATGCCCCTTCGGTACGACGACCGTGTGGTGCCACGAATAGCACGGGAA
This sequence comes from Burkholderia sp. RF7-non_BP4, assembly GCF_001521935.1. NCBI lineage: Bacteria > Pseudomonadati > Pseudomonadota > Betaproteobacteria > Burkholderiales > Burkholderiaceae > Burkholderia > Burkholderia sp. RF7-non_BP4. The sequence continues at coordinate 202,162 of NZ_LOTA01000007.1, forward strand.
CGTGACGATGTCCGGATAGCGGTCGAGCGCCTCGGTCGAGATGCCGAGATCGGCTTCGCCGTTCAGGATCATCTGCGCGATCTGCTGCGGGCTGCCCTGTCGCAGCGCGAGATGCACCTTCGGGAACACGTCGGTGAACTGGCGGATCACCTTCGGCAGCGCGTAGCGCGCCTGCGTGTGCGTCGTCGCGACGACGAGGTGGCCGCTGTCCTGGTCCGCGAACTGGCGCGCGACCCGGCGCAGGTTTTCCGCGTCGAGCAGCATCCGCTCGATCAACTGGTGCACGGCCTTGCCGGGCTCCGTGAGCCCCGTGAGCCGCTTGCCGCGCCGGATGAAGATGTCCACGCCCAGTTCATCCTCGAGATCCTTGATCTGCTTCGACACGCCCGACTGCGACGTGTACAGCACGTTCGCGACTTCCGTCAGGTTCATGTTCTGGCGCACGGCTTCGCGCACGAAACGCAATTGCTGAAAATTCATGGGTATGCCTCTTGGGCTGTCGTTGTTCGAATGTCGATCCGGAGCGGTATCCGCCCTCTTCTCTTTACCGGGCTCGGGCGTCAGTGTGCGGGAAATACGCGGACCGCGCGCGGCACGGCCGTCGCGCCGTCGCCGACCTGCAGCGCGAGCGCGCGCCACGCGTCGCGATCGAGTTCCGCTTCGAGTGCGCCGCCCGTGCGGGCCTCGAGCTCGACGCGCACCGAGCCGCCGAGCGGGATCACGCGGCGCACGTCGACCGCGATGCCGTCGCGATGGCCGTCGCCGGCCGGCCACAGCTGCAGGTCGTGCGGTCGCACGTACGCGTTCGCGGGGCCCGCGAAATCGGCGTCGACCGCGATCGGCGCAGCCGCCCCCTCGGCGACGAAGCCGCGCCCGGCGACCGTGCCGGGCAGCCGGTTCGCCGCGCCGAGAAACTCGTAGACGAACGCGCTTTGCGGATGGTCGTAGACGTCCTGCGGGCTGCCGACCTGCTCCACGTGGCCGCGGTTCAGCACGACGATCCGGTCGGCCACTTCCAGCGCCTCCTCCTGGTCGTGCGTGACGAAGATCGTCGAGATGTGCAGGTCGTCGTGCAGGCGCCGCAACCAGCCGCGCAGTTCCTTGCGCACCTTCGCGTCGAGCGCGCCGAACGGCTCGTCGAGCAGCAGCACCTTCGGCTCGACCGCGAGCGCGCGGGCCAGCGCGATCCGCTGGCGCTGGCCGCCCGACAGCTCGGACGGGTAGCGCTGCGCGAGCCAGTCGAGCTGCACGAGCTTCAGCAGCTCGTGCACCTTCTCGCGGATCACGGCTTCGGACGGCCGTTCGCGGCGCGGCTTCACGCGCAGCCCGAACGCGACGTTCTCGAACACGGTCATGTGGCGGAACAGCGCGTAATGCTGGAACACGAAGCCGACCTGGCGATCGCGCGCGCCGACCGACGCGACGTCGAGCCCCTGCAGCACGACCTGGCCGGCGTCCGCGTGCTCGAGGCCCGCGATCACGCGCAGCAACGTGGTCTTGCCGCAGCCCGACGGCCCGAGCAGCGCGACGAGCTCGCCCGGCGGAAAGTCGAGCGACACATCGTCGAGCGCGGTGAAATCGCCGAAGCGCTTCTGAAGGTGACGGACGGTAATACCCATTCTGGTTGCCTCTTTACGATTTCGACGAAATGGCGGCGGCGGGGCCGGCATGAGCGGGAACGTCATCGCGTGCGCCGGCCAGTTCGGCGGCGAGGTGACGTTCGGCGAGCAGCTTCAGCGCGAGCGTGACGAGCGCGAGCAGCGCCAGCACCGACGCCACCGCGAACGCCGCCGCGAAGTTGTATTCGTTGTACAGGATCTCGACGTGCAGCGGCATCGTGTCGGTCACGCCGCGGATGTGGCCGGACACGACCGACACCGCACCGAACTCGCCCATCGCACGCGCATTGCACAGGATCACGCCGTACAGCAGGCCCCACTTCACGTTCGGCAGCGTCACGCGCCGGAAGATCTGCCAGCCCGATGCGCCGAGCACGCGCGCGGCCTCTTCCTCGTCGGTGCCCTGCGCCTGCATCAGCGGAATCAGCTCGCGCGCGACGAACGGAAACGTGACGAAGATCGTCGCGAGCACGATGCCCGGCACCGCGAAGATGATCTGCACGTCGTGGTTCTGCAGCCACGGCCCGAGCCAGCCCTGCGCGCCGAACAGCAGCACGTAGACGAGGCCCGAGATCACCGGCGACACGGAGAACGGCAGGTCGATCAGCGTGGTCAGCAACGCCTTGCCGCGGAATTCGAACTTCGCGATCGCCCACGATGCGCACACGCCGAACACGAGGTTCAACGGCACCGCGATCACGGCGACGGTCAACGTCAGCTTGATTGCCGACCATGCGTCGGGATCGGCGAGCGATTCGAGATAGAAGCCGACGCCCTTGCGCAGCGCCTCGACGAACACCGCGGCGAGCGGCACGACGAGGAAGAACGCAAGGAACGTCAGCGAGACGCCGATCAGCAGCCAGCGCACGGCGCGCGGCTCGCTGACGGGGTCGGGCTGCTTCGCGGTGCGCACGCGCGCGACGGAGGGGTCGTTCAGCACGGCGTTGGACTCCTGGGTCATTGCTGGCCTCCTGCTGCTGCGGCGACGGTGACGGTCGCCGGCGCGGGGCCGCTCGCGCCCTTGCTCGTACGGCGCTGCAGATACCACTGCAGCGAGTTGATCAACAGCAGCATCAGGAACGACACGACCAGCATCACGACCGCCAGCGCGGTCGCGCCCGCATAGTCGTACTGCTCGAGCTTCGTGATGATGAGCAGCGACGTGATCTCGGATTTCATCGGCACGTTGCCGGCGATGAAGATGACCGAGCCGTACTCGCCAAGCGCGCGCGCGAACGCCAGCGCGAAGCCGGTGAGCAGCGCCGGCAGCACGGCCGGCAGCACGACGCGGCGGAACGTCAGCCAGCGCGATGCGCCGAGGCACGCGGCGGCCTCTTCCTGCTCGCGCTCGAAATCCTCGAGCACCGGCTGCACGGTGCGCACGACGAACGGCAGCCCGATGAAGGTCAGCGCCACCAGCACGCCGACCGGCGTGAACGCGATCTTGATGCCGAACGGCGCGAGATACTGGCCGACCCAGCCGTTGGTCGCATAGACGGCCGCGAGCGAGATGCCGGCGACCGACGTCGGCAGCGCGAACGGCAGATCGACGATCGCGTCGACGAGGCGCTTGAACGGGAACGTGTAGCGCACCAGCACCCACGCGACGAGAAAGCCGAACACGGCGTTGATCAATGCGCCGCCGAGCGCGGCGGAGAACGTCAGCCGGTACGACGCGAGCACGCGCGGCGACGCGACGGCGGTGACGAACTGGTCCCACGACAGCGTCGCGGTCTTCAGGAACGTGGCGGCGAGCGGAATCAGCACCACGAGGCTCAAATAGGCCACCGTGATGCCGAGCGTCACGCCGAAACCGGGCAGCGCGCTCGGCTTGCGAAAGGTGTACGTCGTCATCGGATGCTCTTGCTGGGTCGTTGCTGCTCATGGGTCCGACGCAAACGCCGACGCGGGGAGTCGCGCCGGCGGGCCGTCGGGGATGCGGCGCGCTCTCGTGGCGCGCCGCTGTCGTTATGGTTTGTTACTGCGTGGCGTTACTGCGGCTTGTAGATCGAGTCGAACACGCCGCCGTCCGCAAAATGCGTCTTCTGCGCATTCGTCCAGCCGCCGAACGTGTCGTCGACCGTGTACAGCTTCAGCTTCGGGAACTGCTTCGTCAGCTCCGCCGGCACGTTCTTCGAGCGCGGGCGGTAGTAGTTGCGCGCCGCGATTTCCTGGCCCTGCGGGCTGTACAGGAAATTCAGGTAGGCCTCGGCCAGCTTGCGCGTGCCCTTCTTGTCCACCACCTTGTCGACCACCGCGACGGGCGGTTCGGCCAGGATGCTCACCGACGGCACGACGATCTCGAACTTGTCCGTGCCGAATTCCTTGATCGACAGGAACGCCTCGTTCTCCCACGCGATCAGCACGTCGCCGATCCCGCGCTGCACGAAGCTCGTCGTCGCGCCGCGCGCGCCCGAGTCGAGCACGCCCGCGTTCTTGTAGAGCTTCGTCACGAACTCCTTCGCGCTCTGCTCGTTGCCGCCCGGCTTGTGAACGGCGTATGCCCATGCGGCCAGGTAGTTCCAGCGCGCGCCGCCCGACGTCTTCGGGTTCGGCGTGACGATCGAGATGCCCGGCTTGGTCAAGTCGTCCCAGTCCTTGATCCCTTTCGGGTTGCCCTTGCGCACCAGGAACACGATCGTCGACGTGTACGGCGATGCGTTGTCCGGCAGGCGCTTCTGCCAGTCCTTGTTGACGAGCCCCTTGTTGGCGATCGCGTCGATGTCGTAGGCGAGCGCCAGCGTCACGACGTCGGCCTGCAGGCCGTCGAGCACCGAGCGCGCCTGCGCGCCCGAGCCGCCGTGCGACTGCTTGAAGTTGACCGTCTCGCCCGTCTTCGCCTTCCACGCCTTGCCGAACGCCTGGTTGAAGTCCTGATACAGCTCGCGCGTCGGGTCGTAGGACACGTTCAGGAACGTCGTATCGGCCTGGGCGTGCGTCGCCACGCCCAGCGCTGCCGCCGCGCCCAGCGCGAGTGTTGCGATCAGGCGGCCCACTCCGCCCACCAGCCCCGTATTGCGCTTCGCCATCCTTGGTTCTCCAGTGTTGTCGGTCTTGCGATGTCGAGCCAGTCTAGCGAACGGGTTACATGATTAAAAATAATCGTTCCTCATTTTTTAATACTCAAAAGTGCTAACGCAGACGGGACGGACGGTTGCGGCGGACAAACCGGCGTCCGGGCGTCGCGAAATTGCGCCGGAACCGACGCGATCGCGTCGAACCTCAAGTAACACTTGAAATTCGCGAAGTACTGTATAAAAATACAGCTCACTGTCTATCCATACAGTTCAGCCATGACCAAACTCACCGCCCGTCAGCAGCAAGTGTTCGACTTGATCCGCCGCGCGATCGAGCGCTCCGGTTTCCCGCCCACGCGCGCCGAGATTGCGGCAGAGCTGGGTTTCAGCTCGCCGAACGCGGCCGAGGAACACCTCCGTGCGCTGGCGCGCAAGGGTGTGATCGAGCTGGCCGCCGGCGCGTCACGCGGCATCCGCCTGCTCGGCATCGACGACGCCCCGCACCAGTTCACGCTGCCGCACGCCGGCCTGATGCAACTGTCGCTGCCCCTCGTCGGCCGCGTGGCGGCCGGTAGCCCGATCCTCGCGCAGGAGCACATCTCGCAGCATTACGCGTGCGATCCCGCGCTGTTCACCAGCAAGCCCGATTACCTGCTGAAGGTGCGCGGCCTGTCGATGCGCGACGCCGGCATTCTCGACGGCGACCTGCTCGCCGTGCAGAAGCGCACGGAAGCGAAGGACGGCCAGATCATCGTCGCGCGCCTCGGCGACGACGTCACGGTCAAGCGCCTGATGCGCCGGCCCGGCGGCCTCGAGCTGATCGCGGAGAACCCGGATTACGAAAACATCTTCGTCAAGGCCGGCAGCGCGGAATTCGCGCTGGAAGGCATCGCCGTCGGGCTGATCCGCTCGGGCGAACTCTGACAATCGGTCTCGCTGAGGAGAACATCATGGAACGCCTTTCCCGTCTGCTGCCTTTCCGTCAATTCGGCCGCCTGCGTCACCTGCGCGGCCGCACGCCCTGCGCGCCGCTGTCCGCCGCGGCGCCCGTGGTGAGCCAAGAAGTCGCAGTTGAACGGCAGGCGTCGCTGCTGCCGTCAGCGCTTCCCGCGTTCGCGCGGGTTTCGCTGAACGCCGGCCTGAATCACGCGGAGCCGGCGCGCCGTGCGCCCGTGCGCGTCTATCACGGCCGGTCGCGCCTGATCATGGTCGGGACGATCGATGCCGTGTGCCGGATGATCGATCGCTGCATCGCCGAGGAACGATCGGCCACGCACGGCGGTCTCTGATTGCGGAACCTGTCCGCACCGGAGGCATCGTGACTGGATCTTCGGGCCGCGCGCGGCGGCTCAAGCCATTGCTGATCGTCGTGCTGGCCGTCGCCGTCCTGATGGCGATCGGTTACGCGTACGCATCGCCGTACGTCGCGCTCGGTCGCCTGAAATCGGCGATCGACGCGCGCGATGCGCAAGCGGTCAGCGAATATGTCGATTTCCCGTCGCTACGCATCAGCCTGAAGCAACAGGTGACGGAAGAGTTGATGCGCCGGATCGACGCGGTGAAGAAGGACAACCCGTTCGCGGTGATTGGCGCGCTGATCGGATCCGCGTTGATCGGCCCGCTGGTCGATGCCTATGCGACACCGGAAGGTGTAGCGGCGCTGATGAACGGCATTCCTCCGCGCGGCAATCCGGGCGAACGGCCGCCCGAATGGTCGGACCCGCCGTCAGGCGCTGCGCCTGGCAACGCACCGGCCGCGCCGCCGGTCAATCCGGCGAACGCACCCGCGCCGAGCAGCAATGCTCCCGCCTCGGCCGCAGTTTCGCCCGCACCCGCCAGCCCCGGCGAGGCGGGTCATCCGCAGCAAACGAGCGCCGGCTACCGGAATATCGATGAATTTGTCGTGACCTACCAGCGCAGCGCCGACGGCACACGCTATGCGGCGATCTTCCACCGCTTCGGCTTGTTCTCGTGGAAGCTGTCGGCGATCGACCTGCACGCCTGAGCGGCCGCACTCGGCGTAGCTGCCGCTAGCGGCACGGCGCGCGACCGGCCCGAATCGCAGCACGACCCGGCCGGTCTCACGATCATTGCATCACTTGCCGCTCGCGGTGGCCGCTTCGCGTTCGCGTGCGATCTCGGCCTTTTGCTCTTCCGCCGACGAACATGCGACCAGAATGCTGCAGTTCACGCGATCGAGCAGTTGCGTGTTGCCCGACCCCATCCACCATCTCGACAACCCGCTACGGCACCGATGGCCGACGACGACGAGGTCGGCCTTCAATTCCGTCGCAAGATTCGCGATTTCGTCGATCGGATAGCCGAATGCGAAATGGCCTTCCGCCTGAACGCCGCGCTCGCGCAGCCAGTTCACACCCTCCTGCAGGATCTCGCGCGCGGTTTCCTCGAAGCGGCCGCACGCGACGTCGGTCAGCAGCCCGGCGCTTTGCGCGATGCTCGAGCGCATGTCGACGACCGACAACAAATGCGTTTCCGCCTTCAGGTCCAGCGCGAGATTGGCGCCGCACCGCAATGCCTTGCGTCCTTCGAGCGTGCCGTCGTAGCACAGCAGAATCTTGTTGTAGCTAGCCATGAAACCTCCCTGTCGCGACTACGTACCCTATGTACTCATCATGGTGCGCCGCAATTCCGGACGCAAGGGATGGAAAACGCTGATTCGCCACGCGGGGCGCGTCGGCGATGATGCGGTGCACGATCCGTGCGCGCATGCACCGTGCCGCGCGGGGCCGCCCTGAAGAGACACAGCCGATGCACTAGAATGGCCCGTTCGTGCCGTCGACGTGCGTTCGCCTCGGTCATGCCCATGTGACACGCATTCATCCGATCCGTTCGCCGGCCGGCGTGCCCGACCGACCGGCCGCGAAACGCGTCCGCGTCCGCTGATTACAACGACAACCTGCCCATGTCCGTTGCACCGATCGATTTCCGGAACGTCGAAAAGCGCTATGGCGACAAGCTTGTCGTCAATGATCTGTCCTTCCACGTGCAGGCCGGCGAATGCTATGGCCTGCTCGGGCCGAACGGCGCCGGCAAGACCACCACGCTGAAGATGCTGCTCGGCCTCGCGTATCCCGACGCCGGCACCATTTCACTCTGCGGCGAGCCGGTTCCGTCACGCGCGCGCCATGCGCGCCAGCGCGTCGGCGTCGTCCCGCAGTTCGACAACCTCGACCCCGACTTCACGGTCCGCGAGAACCTGCTCGTGTTCAGCCGCTATTTCGGCATGTCGGCACACGCCGCACGCGCGCTCGTGCAACCGCTGCTCGAATTCGCGAAGCTGGAAAACAAGGCCGATGCGAAGGTCGGCGAATTGTCGGGCGGCATGAAGCGCCGTCTGACGCTCGCACGCGCGCTCGTCAACGATCCCGACGTGCTGGTGCTCGACGAGCCGACGACGGGCCTCGATCCGCAGGCGCGGCACCTGATGTGGGAGCGGTTGCGGTCGCTGCTGGCGCGCGGCAAGACGATCCTGATCACCACGCATTTCATGGAGGAAGCCGAGCGCCTGTGCGACCGGCTGTGCGTGATCGAGGAAGGCCGCAAGATCGCCGAAGGCGCGCCGCACGCGCTGATCGAATCGGAGATCGGCTGCGACGTGATCGAAATCTACGGGCCGGAGCCGATCGCGCTGCGCGACGAACTGGCGCCGTTCGCGAAACACACCGAGATCAGCGGTGAGACGCTGTTCTGCTACGTGACCGATCCCGAGCCGCTCAGTGCGCGGCTCAAGGGTCGCACGGGATTGCGTTATCTGCATCGTCCGGCCAATCTGGAGGACGTGTTCCTGCGGCTCACGGGCCGCGAAATGCAGGACTGATCGATCATGGACGTACGCAACTATTCCGCCGCCGCGCCGTCCGCACCGCCACGCGAATCGCGCTTCGCGATCGCGCTGCCCGCGAATGCCACCAACTGGATTGCCGTGTGGCGACGCAATTACCTCGTGTGGCGCAAGCTCGCGCTCGCCTCGCTGTTCGGCAATCTCGCCGATCCGATGATCTACCTGTTCGGGCTGGGGTTCGGGCTCGGCCTGATGCTCGGCCACGTCGACGGCGTGTCGTATATCGCGTTCCTCGCGGCCGGCACGGTCGGTTCGAGCGTGATGATGTCCGCGAGCTTCGAATCGATGTATTCGGGCTTCTCGCGAATGCACGTGCAGCGCACCTGGGAAGCGATCATGCACACGCCGCTCGCGCTGGGCGACATCGTGCTCGGGGAGATTGTCTGGGGAGCGAGCAAGGCGCTGCTGTCCGGCGTCGCGATCATGCTCGTCGCGGGCCTGCTCGGCTATGCGCGGTTTCCGTCGATGCTCGCGGCGCTGCCCGTGATCGCACTTGCCGGCCTCGCGTTCGCGAGCACGGCGATGATCGTCACCGCGCTCGCGCCGTCCTACGACTTCTTCATGTTCTATCAGACGCTCGTGCTGACGCCGATGCTGCTGCTGTCGGGCGTGTTCTTCCCGATCACGCAGTTGCCGCCGGTCGCGCAGCATGCGGCGCACATGCTGCCACTGGCGAACGCGGTCGAACTGATCCGCCCCGCGATGCTCGGCCGGCCGGCGACGGACGTCGGCCTGCATCTCGCGGTGCTCGCCGGCTATGCGGTCGGCGGATTCGTGGTCTCCGCGTGGCTGTTCCGGCGGCGGATGATGCGCTGACGGCCGGCGCGCACGGCGCCCGCGCGATGCTGCGATGAAATGGCGACGACGTTACTCGTCGTCGTCGCTCCACGGAATCTCGACGTCGGTCAGGAATGCGACGGTCGCCAGCGGGCCGCCTTCCTGGCGGCCGAGTTTGCCGTCCGCGCGATGCCATTCGACGCGGAACTGCGTACCCGGATCGTCGGCGATGAGATAGACCGCGCGCAGCTCTTCAGCGTCGGCCTCGTCGACCGGACCGTCGAACGACACCAGCATCTTCTGCGGCCACAGGCCGTTCACCGGATCGTAAATGCGGTCGCCCTGCGGAATGTCGATGCTGGCCTCGACGCCGATCGTGGCGGAGGCTTCGATGATCATCGTGCCGAGTGCGTTCAGCACGGCAGTCGCCCGCGCGGAATTGGCCTGGCGGATCGCGAGATCGCCGCGCGTCAGCGCCTTTTCGAGTCGAGGATGAATCTTCGGTTGGGTCATGCGTTTTCCTGTTTGCTTCTTGTAAAGGGCACCGCACGCGTGAAGCGGCGGCGCCGGATGAATACGACGGTCGCGCGGCGGGATCGGTCGGCGCGCGGCACTGCTGCCATCGCACAGGCCCGGTCGCCGGCAGCCGGGCATGTCGCGCCCCGCGCGCCGACCGGGCACACGCGCCGGACTTGTCCGGCCGTCGCGCCCGATCGCCGTTCCGCCCGCGTGTCCGTCAGAACCCGAACGCGATCGCGAGCAGCCCGCTCACGATCCCGAACACGACGACGAGGCCCGTGACGATCGCCAGCATGTACGGCTTGAACGAGCGCGCGAGCATCGCGAGCGACGGCACGCTGATCGGCGGCAGCGTCATCAGCAGCGCAGCGGCCGGGCCGACGCCCATGCCGAGCGACAACATCGCCTGGATGATCGGCACCTCGCCGGCCGTCGGGATCACGAACAACGTGCCCGCGACCGCGAACGCGATGATCCAGCCGAGATGATTGCCGATGTCCGGGCCGATATGCGGGAACAGCCACGCGCGCGCCGCGCCGAGCAGCAGCACGAGCACGATGTATTCGGGCACGAGCCGCACGGCCATGCGTGCAAGCAGCTTCATCCAGCGGACGAACGGATTGCCCGCGGCGGTCTGCTCGGCCACCAGCGCGGCGAGTTGCGCGTCGTCGATGCTGCGGTCCTCGGGACGCACGATACGGTTCAGCAGATAGCCGATTCCGAACACCATCGCGACGCCGAGCACGAGCCGCAGCGCGCTCCAGTGCCAGCCGAGCACGAAGCCCATGAACACCAGCGCGGCCGGATTCAGCACCGTGTTGCCGAGCCAGAACGCGACCGCGCCGCCCGGCGACGCGTGCCGCGCGCGCAGGCCCGCGACGACCGGCGCCGCGCAGCACGTGCACATCATGCCGGGCAGCGACAGCAGGCCGCCCGCGGCGACACTGCCGAAGCCCGTGCGGCCGAGCACGCGCGCGACCCAGTGCGCCGGCAGCAGCGCCTGCACGGCCGAACCGAGCAGCAGGCCGAGCACCATGGCCTGCCAGATCGCCTTGCCGTACGCCCACGCGTAGTCGAGCGCCGCCTTCAGCGAAGGCTCGGGCGCGCTCGCCGACGTGCCCATCAGGATCGACTGGCCGATCGAATGATGCTCGGCGGCGACGAACGCCTTGTTGTAATACGGAAACCATTTCACGTAGAACAGTCCCGCGACTGCGATCAGCAGGAAAGTCATCCAGCCGAGCGCCGGACTGGGTTGGGTGCGTGTGGTCGTCATCGTGTGGTGGTCGTGGGGTTGTTGTCGATGTCGGCTCGCGCCGCCGCGCCAGCCGTGGGCGATGCCGGCAGCCCGGCCTGCGCGAGCGCGTCGAGCAGCGCGCGCGCCTGGTGGCGCCCATCGGCCGCGTTCGGCCGGAAAGTGAACGTCAGTGCGCGATTCGGCTTGTCGTGCGACGAACGATAGGTGCGCGCATAGGCGGGATCGTAATGCTTGTCGATCAGCGTGCGGAACAATTCGGTGCGCTCGTTCGCGTCGATCAGTGCGTTCCAGCGCGCGACCTCTTCACGGCTGTGCAGGCCGATCAGCCGTTCGAGCTGCGCCTTGAACACTGCCGGTTCATCGAACAGATGGGCGTAATCCTCGAGCAGGAAAGCGATACGTTCGTCGTGCGCTGCCTCGACCTGCACCCACGGCCCCGCGTGAAACGCGCCCAGCAATGCGAGCGGCAACTGCACGAGCCCGATCTTGCGGCTTTCCGATTCGACGAACACCGGCCATGCGGGGTCGAAACGCTCGAGCGTGCCGACGAGCCCCGAATCGAAGGACTTCTGCGTCGGCTGCGGCACCCCCGGCAACGCACCGAGCAGCGAGCCGCGGTGGCATGCGAGCGCCTCGAGATCGAGCGTCTGTGCGCCTTCGTCGCGCAGCGCGTTCAGGAGCCGCGTCTTGCCGCAGCCCGTGTGACCGACGAGCGCGATGTAGCGGAACCGCGTCGGCAGCGTATCGAGCGTCGCGCATACCGAGCGGCGGTACGACTTGTACCCGCCCTCGAGCTGGCGCGCCTGCCAGCCGATCAGATTGAACCAGGTCGTCATCGAACCCGAACGCTTGCCGCCGCGCCAGCAATAGATCAACGGCCGCCAGTTGCGCGGCCGATCGGCGAACGTGGTGTCGAGATGGCGCGCGATGTTGCGCGCGACCATCGCCGCGCCGACGCGCGTCGCCTCGTACGGCGACACCTGGCGGTACATCGTGCCGACGATCACGCGCTCCTCGTTGCTGAGCACGGGCGCGTTCAGCGCGCCGGGAATATGATCCTCGGCGAACTCGAGCGGCGTGCGCACGTCGATGATCTCGTCGAACTCGCCGGCGCGATCGAGGGTGACAATCAGGTTTTTCAATTTGGCGTCGAACAGGGGCGATGCGGCTCGGCGAGCCGCACGGGCACGGAAGGCGGATTCGCGATTATCTCATGCCCGGGCGTCTCGGGCCGCGCACGGCACCCGGCGGGGGCGACGCGCTGCTCATCACGTCGATCAGATGGTCGCGAAACGCGCGCACCGACGCGGGCAGATCGCGCCCCGCCATGGTCTGCACCTGGATGCTCCGCTCGCGTAGCTGGGGATTCGTGACGGGCACGACGACGAAGCCGTCCGCGTCGAAACGGTCCCGCACCGACAGCAGCCCCGTGAACATCACCGCGCCGGTACGCTGCGCGTAGCGGTACATCGCCGCGGTATTGTTGCTGGTCAGTTCCGGCTCGAGCATGAGCCCGTCGAGCACGCACGCGATGTCGATCAGTTGGCGCACCGTCGTGCCGGCCTCGGGCAGCACGTGCGGATGCCGCGCGACATCGGCGAGCGACACCGAGTCGAGCGCCGCGAGCGGATGGTCGCGCCGCACGAGCGCGAAAACCGGCGCACGCTCCGTGTGTTCGACACGCACACCCTTCTCCGGCGCCAGGCTGAACGTCAGACCGATGTCGGCATCGCCGTCGCGCACGCGCCGTGTCGCCTCCGCCGGCGACACGACCCACACCGAGAAATCGACGCCCGGGTGGCGCGCCTTGAAGCCTGCGAGCGCGCCCGGCAGGAAATCGATCGCGAAGCCTTCCGAGCAGGCGATCTTCAACAGGCTGCCGTGCAGCGCCTCCAGCCCGCCGATTTCCTTCATCACATGCTCGGCCTCCAGCAGGCTGCGCTGCGCGAAGCCCAGCAGCCGTTCGCCGGCCTCCGACAACGCCATCCCGCGCGGCCGGCGCTCGAACAGCGGCGCACCGAGTTCGCTCTCGAGCTTCGCGATCTGCCGGCTGATCGCCGAGACGGCCACGTGCAGCCTCGCGGATGCGTCGCTGATCGACCCGGTGCGCGCCACTTCGACGAAATACCGCAACGCAAGACCATGCAGGAAAGCCGCCATCGTTCTGTCCCCGGGCCTGTGACCCAGGCCGCTCCGCTTTGCCTTTTCGGCAAGGAAATGTTCGAAATTCGATCATTGTGACAAAAAAAACGGCTTTCTAGAATCGATCGCACTTTCGGCCGTGCGCGCCCGCACCCGCCGGAAAACCGATACAGGAGACACGTCTTGAGCCGTACCGCCGCCATCCAGCACGCGCTGAACCAGTTCGAATCCGGCGCGTTCTTCACGACCCTGAGCCGCCGCGTCGGCCTGCGCACCGAAAGTCAGGACAGCGGCTCGAGCACCGCGCTGCGCGCCTACCTGACCGACGAGATCGCGCCGGAGGCCGCGCGTCTGGGTTTCACGTCGCGCATCGTCGAGAACCCCGTCGACGACGGCGGTCCCTTCCTGCTGGCGTCGCGCCACGAGGACGACGCGCTGCCGACCGTGCTCGTCTATGGCCACGGCGACGTCGTGCGCGGCTACGACGCGCAATGGCGCGCGCCGCTGTCGCCGTGGACGCTGACCGTCGACGGCGATCGCTGGTACGGCCGCGGCAGTGCCGACAACAAGGGCCAGCACACGATCAACCTCGCCGCGCTGGCGAGCGTGCTCGCCGCGCGCGGCGGCCGGCTCGGCTTCAACGCGAAACTGCTGATCGAGATGGGCGAGGAAACGGGGTCGCCAGGGCTCGACGCACTGTGCCGCCAGGAGCGCGACGCGCTCGCGGCCGACGTGCTGATCGCGTCCGACGGGCCGCGCCTCACCGCCGAACGGCCGACCGTGTTCCTCGGCTCGCGCGGTTCGGTCAACTTCAAGCTGAGCCTGCGCGCACGCGATGGCGGCCATCACTCGGGCAACTGGGGCGGCCTGCTGCGCAACCCGGCGACCGTGCTCGCGAACGCGCTCGCGAGCCTCGTCGACGCGCGCGGCGCGATCCGCGTCGCCGGGCTGCGCCCGCCGCCGATCCCGGCCGCCGTGCGCGCCGCGCTCGCCGACCTGTCCGTCGGCGGCGGCCCCGGCGATCCGGCGCTCGACGCCGACTGGGGCGAGCCGGGCCTCTCCGCCGCCGAGCGCGTGTTCGGCTGGAATACGTTCGAGATTCTCGCGTTCAAGGCCGGCAATCCCGAGCACCCGGTCAATGCGATTCCGCCCGTCGCATACGCGCACTGCCAGTTGCGTTTCGTGGTCGGCACCGACTGGCAAGCGCTGCATGTGCATCTGCGCGCGCATCTCGATGCGCACGGCTTCGCCGACATCGAGATCGACGTCGAACGCGGCGCGCCGGCGACGCGCCTGCCGCCGGACGATCCGTGGGTCCGCTGGGCCGTCGCGTCGCTCGCGCGCACGACCGGCAAGAAGCCCGCGATCCTGCCGAACCTCGGCGGCACGCTGCCGAATGAAGTATTCGCCGATACGCTGGGGCTGCCGACGCTGTGGGTACCGCACTCGTATCCGGCGTGCTCGCAGCACGCGCCCGACGAGCACCTGCTCGCGAGCGTCGTGCGCGAGGGACTGCAGATGATGGCCGGCCTCTTCTGGGATCTCGGCGAGGCCGCGCCGCCCGTTCGCCGCGCGGCACCCGCCGCGGCCGGCGCCGCCCTGTAACGCGCTTCGCCCCTTTCTCGGGACCTGCTCACACGATGAATACGACCACCCTGACCTCGCAGGACGCCGCGCGCCCCAGCGCCGCGAAGATCCGGCGCATCATCCTCGCCGCATCGATCGGCAATGCGCTCGAATGGTTCGACCTGATCGTCTACGGCTTTTTCGCGGTGACGATCGCCAAGCTGTTCTTCCCCACGACGAGCGAGGCGACGTCGCTGCTGCTCACGCTCGGCACGTTCGGGCTCTCCTATCTGATCCGGCCGATCGGCGGCTTCGTGCTCGGCGCCTACGCGGACCGCGCGGGCCGCAAGGCGTCGCTGCTGCTGTCGATCGGGATGATGATGGTCGGCACCCTGCTGATCGCGCTGATGCCGACCTATGCATCGATCGGCATCCTCGCGCCGCTCGGGATCATGCTGTCGCGGCTGATGCAGGGCTTTTCCGCCGGCGGCGAATTCGCGAGCTCGACCGCGTTCCTCGTCGAACACGCGCCGCAGCGGCGCGGCTTCATGTCGAGCTGGCAGTTCGCGAGCCAGGGCCTCGCGACGCTGCTCGCATCGGGTTTCGGTGCGCTGCTGACGTCGACGCTGAGCGTCGCGCAACTCGAAAGCTGGGGGTGGCGCGTGCCGTTCCTGTTCGGCCTCGCGATCGGCCCGGTGGGGCTCTACATCCGCCGCTACGTCGACGAGGGGGTCGAGTTCAAGACGCAGGCGCGCTCCGAAGCACCCGTACGCGAGTTGTTCGCGGACCAGAAGATGCGCGTGCTGCTGGCGATCGGGGTGCTCGTGATCTCGACCGCGATCAACTACATGGTGCTGTACATGCCGACGTATGCGATCAAGCAACTCGGGCTGCCGGCATCGACGGGCTTCGCGGCGACGCTCGCGACCGGCTTCGTGCTGACGCTCGTCACGCCGCTCGTCGGCCATCTGTCCGACCGCACCGGGCGGATCCGCGTGATGGCGGCAGCGGCCGTGCTGATGCTCGCCACCGTATGGCCGACGTTCGTGTGGCTCACGCACCACGCGTCGTTCGCGACGATGCTCGCGGCGCTGATCTGGATCGGGCTGCTGAAGGCGACGTACTGCGGCGCGCTGCCGGCGCTGATGGCCGAACTGTTTCCGTCGCAGACCCGCGCGACCGGCCTCGCCGTCAGCTACAACACGGGCGTCACGCTGTTCGGCGGCTTCGCGCCGTTCGTGATCACATGGCTGATCAGCGCGACCGGCAACCGGCTGTCGCCGGCGCTGTACCTGATGGGTTGCGCGGTGCTGAGTCTCGTCGCACTGCTGGTCGCGCGCACGCGGCTCGGGATGCGCTGACCCCGCGGCAATGCGCATCGGACGCGGCCCGCGCGGCACCGTGCCGCGCGGGCCGCTCGCCGTTTACGGCGCCGGGTTCGGCTGCCGTTCGTGCAGCACGTCGATCTCGGCGAGGATCTCGTCGGACAGCGTCACGTCGATGCTGCCGATGTTCTCCTTCAGTTGCGCGAGCGACGTCGCGCCGACCAGGTTGCTGCGCACGAACGGCCGGCTGTTGACGAACGCGAGCGCGAGCTGCGCGGGCGACAGCCCGTGCCGTTTCGCGAGCGCGACGTAGCGCGACGTCGCCTCGACGGCCTGCGGCTTGCTATAACGCTGGAAACGCTCGAACAGCGTGATGCGCGCGCCGGCCGGACGCGCGCCGTTCTCGTACTTGCCGGACAGCCAGCCGAACGCGAGCGGCGAATACGCGAGCAGTCCGATGCCATCGCGATGCGTGAACTCGGACAGGCCGTTCTCGAACGTGCGGTTCAGCAGGCTGTACGGATTCTGGATGCTGGCGATGCGTGGCAAGCCGAGCTTCTCGGCCGCGCGCAGGAACTGCGCGACGCCCCACGGCGTTTCGTTCGACACGCCGATCGCGCGGACCTTGCCGGCCTTCACGAATTCCGCGAGCACGCCCAGCGTTTCCTCGATCGGCACCGTGTACGCGTCGTCGACCCACGGATACGCGGGGCGGCCGAATGTCGTCGTGCTGCGATCGGGCCAGTGCAGTTGATACAGGTCGACATAGTCGGTCTGCAAACGCTTGAGGCTGCCGTCGAGCGCCTCGGTCAGGTTCTTGCGGTCGAACTGGTTGCCTTCGCCGCGAATATGGCGCGGATTGTGCGGCTGCCGCGCCGGGCCCGCGATCTTCGTCGCGAGCACGATTCGATCGCGCTGCGCCCGATGCCGCGCGAGCCAGGTGCCGATGTACTGCTCCGTGCGTCCCTGCGTATCGGGCTTCGGCGGCACCGGGTACATTTCCGCGGCATCGATCAGCGTGACGCCCTGCCCGAGCGCGTAATCGATCTGCTCGTGGGCGTCGCGTTCAGAATTCTGCTCGCCCCACGTCATCGTGCCGAGACCGATCAGGCTGACCTCGATGCCCGAATTGCCGAGTGTGCGGTATTCCATGCTGTTCCTGTCGCGTCAGTGGAAAGCAGGAACGCTATCACATTGAAACGAACGCTTCAGATGGCCGGTGCGTTCGCTTACAGGCCGCCTGCGATGTGCGCTCGAGCTCGCTCATTCGGGGTACGGCGGCCTTCGCGTGCGCGGTCCGGATCATGCCGGACGAACCGGGCCGGCGTAACGACGCCGCCCGCTGCGTCACTGCGGCCGCTGAATGAAGCAGGTTGCCGATGCGTGCGCGACGATCTTGTCGTCCGGCGTCTTCAGCGTGCCTTCCGCCACGCCGAGCGAACGCGACAGGTGAATCACGCGCCCCTCCGCGATCAGGTCGATGTCGCGCGGCACAGGACGCAGCATTTTCACGTGGAGGTCGACCGTGCCGTAACCGACGCCCGCGTCGAGCATCGAATGCACCGCGCAGCCCGTGACGGAGTCGAGCACCGTCGCGGCGAACCCGCCGTGCACGCCGCCGAGCGGATTCAGGTGCCGGCCGTCCGCACGCGCGGACATCTTCACGTAGCCGAGCTCGACGCCCAGCGGCCGCATCGGGATCGTTTCCGAGATCGACGCGAGCGGCAGATCGCCCGCCGCCGCCGCGCGCAGCAGTTCGAGACCGGACAGGGAAAGCGGATTCATCGGGTTGTCTCCTGATTGAAAGCGCGTCGCCGCGCGAGTAAGTTCTAAATTGGAACTGATTATTGACAACCGTGCCGGGCTTGTCAACGCAGACACCGCCCGTTGCAACCGAAGGTAAGTTCTATAATCGAACCCGCTCTTTCACTGCACCGTCGCACGAGACTCGATCATGAAATGGGATGACATCGGCACGCTGAACTGTTCGGTCGCGCGCACGCTCGCCGTGCTCGGCGATCGGTGGACCATGCTGATCCTGCGCAACGCGTTTCTTGGCTGCCGCCGCTTCGATGCGTTCCAGATGCAACTGGGCCTCACGCGCCACGTTCTGGCCGAGCGGCTCGCGCGTCTCGTCGACGAAGGCGTGCTGGTCAAGCGCGCGTATCAGGAGCGCCCGCCGCGTTTCGAATACCGGTTGACGGAAAAAGGCCTCGACCTCTACCCGGCCCTGCTCGCGCTGATGACATGGGGCGATCGCTGGAAGGACGACGGCCAGGGGCCGCCGGTGCAATTGCGTCATCGAACCTGCGGTCAGTTGATGCATGCGGTCGCGGTGTGCTCGGCATGCGGCGAGCCGCTCGATGCGCACGACGTGCATCCGGAGCCCGGTCCCGGATGGATCGCACGCGAGGCGGCCGACTGACGCATGGCGCGTAGCGAGGGGCGTGCGCGCATGGCAGTGCCGCACACGATGAACTTCATCACGTCGATCGCGCCGGACCATCACACGATGTCGCGCATTCGCATCCGGGCGTGGCCGCGCCGCCGTGTCTGCGTTACACTCACGGCCCGCTGTCTCAAAACCATTCGCTGTCCAAGATGTTGTCGCGCCAACGCCTCGCTGCTGCCTGCCTCGCCGCTTCCCTGCTCGCCACGCCCTTCGCCGCCTTCGGCAAGACGCAATCCGAATCGCTGCTGCAGCAAGCGATCGACTTCATCGCGCAACTTCTGCCGGCCCCGACCCATGAGGCGCCCGCCACGCAGGTCGTCGAATCTGCGTTCTCGCCCGATGGCGGTGCCGAGGCGCTCGTCCTGAAGGCAATCGGCGCCGCGCGCACCTCGATTCGCGTGGCCGCCTACTCGTTCACGTCGCCGCCTGTCACCCGCGCGCTGCTCGCCGCGAAGCGGCGCGGCGTGAATGTCGCGGT
This sequence comes from Burkholderia sp. RF7-non_BP4, assembly GCF_001521935.1. Lineage (NCBI taxonomy): Bacteria > Pseudomonadati > Pseudomonadota > Betaproteobacteria > Burkholderiales > Burkholderiaceae > Burkholderia > Burkholderia sp. RF7-non_BP4. The sequence goes on from NZ_LOTA01000007.1 coordinate 221,177, forward strand.
CGTCGTGGACGACAAGGGCAATCGCGCGAAGAGCAGCAAGCAGGCACTCAACCTGCTCGTCAACGCGGGCATTCCGACACGCACGATCGACGCCTATGCGATCCACCACGACAAGTATGTCGTGGTCGATGCCGAGCACGTCGAGACGGGCTCGTTCAACTACAGTGCCTCGGCAGCCAGCCGCAATTCCGAAAACGTCGTCGTGGTCTGGAACAATCCGCAACTCGCGTCGCGCTACCTTGCGCATTGGCAAAGCCGCTTCGACCAGGGTACGCCGTACCGCTCGTCGTACTGACCCTTCGCGCATGCGATCGCCACGCGCCCTTCGCGTGCGGCGCGGCCGACGCGCATCGTTGCGTGCATTCGCGCCGTCATGTCGTCGATGATCGGTGCATAGTGCATGCCGGTCAACCTGGCCGAATGGCCTGCACACCGGGCGCGACGGCGCCGCGATCGGTGAAATCGGTGGATGAAATCAGTGGATGTCGGCCGCCCGCTCCGCGATCTGCGTGGTCGCGGCACACCGGCTCGCATGCGCATGCGCATCGCTGGCCGAAGGCTTCGGTCGATCGCGAGTCCCGCCCGGCAGCGCACCGAGTACGCAGTCCGTACTGAAGGTCAGCGGGTTCTGAATCATCGGATAGAGCAGATACAGCGCCAACGCGAGATACCCCGCGTAGAGAATTCGAACCATGGTGCGGTGGATGAGCGATTGATCTTGCCCTGTTTACGGCATCGCACCGGAGAGCTTGAGCCGCCGGGCATCGAATTGCTTGTCCCGCAGCGACGCATGACATGCGAAGCGTTCGCGTCGCATCGCCATGGCAACGCCGCACAACACGGCGTGCAGCGCGATGACGAATGCGCGATACTGTTCGGCGTGCGCGGCGAGTTCGGCAAGCATGCGCCGACGGCTTTCGCACGCGCCGAGCGACATCCAGACGATCGATGACCGGCTCCGCAGCCGGGACCAGAGACAAAGGCCAATGCAGATTGCTTCCAAACCGGTCGACGAGGCGGCCCGGCTCGAGACGCTTCATTCGTTGTCGATCCTCGACACGCCACCGGAAGAACGGTTCGACCGCCTCACGCGCCTCGCGCGCCGGCTGTTCGACGTTCCGATCGCACTCGTCAGCCTCGTCGACAAGAATCGCCAGTGGTTCAAGAGTCATTCGGGTCTCGACGCCACGCAGACCTCGCGCGACGTCTCGTTCTGCGCACATGCGCTGCTCGCGGACGAAACGATGGTGATCCAGGACGCGCGCAACGACGATCGCTTCCACGACAATCCGCTCGTCACCGGCCAGCCCGGCATCCGCTTCTATGCGGGCCGGCCGCTTGCCGCGCCGAACGGCGCACCCGTCGGCACGCTGTGCCTGATCGACACGCGGCCGCGCGACCTCTCCGTCGACGAACTCGCGCTGCTCGGTGATCTCGCGCATATGACCGAACGCGAAATCGCGGCGCTGCATCTCGCGACGACCGACGAACTGACCCAACTGACGAACCGCCGCGGCTTCGAGATTCTCGCGCGCCACGTGCTGAGCCTGTGCGAGCGCATGGGCCGGCACGCGGTACTGCTGTTCTTCGACCTGAACGACTTCAAGGCGATCAACGACCGCTTCGGCCATGCCGAAGGCGACCGCGCGCTCATGGCCTTCGCGGACACGTTGACCGGTGCGCTGCGCGACAGCGACGTGATCGCCCGACTCGGCGGCGACGAATTCGTCGTGCTGTTGAGCGCCAGCGATCCGGCCGACGTCGGCGAGCCGATCGAGCGCGTCACGCAGGCGCTCGCGCTGCGCAACGCGGCCGACGCACGCGGCTATGCGATCCGGTTCAGTGTCGGCTACGTCGCATACGATCCCGCGCAACACCGCGCGGTAGCCGACCTGCTCGAATCGGCCGATCGCCGCATGTACGAGGACAAGCAGCGCGGCAAAGCCGCCGGCGCCTGAGCGCGGATCAACCGCTCGCCGATACGCGCCTCCGCCGCTGCCGCCAGCCGCGCTGGGTCCGATATGCGCCGTTCGGTCAGCTTCCGCACGGCGGCGCACTCGCCATCGCTTCCGCGATCTGCTCGGGCGTCAAGTCGCGCTGGTGGGTCGCGATCGACCAGCGATGGCCGAACGGGTCCTCTACCTGGCCGTAGCGATCGCCCCAGAACATATCGGTGGCCGGCATTCTGACGGTCGCGCCGGCCGCGACGGCCTGCGCGATCGCCGCATCGGTGTCCGGTACGAACAGGTGGAGGCAGACCGGCGTGCCGTTCAGCGTCTTCGGCCCGAGTGCGCCGTGCTCCGGCATTTCATCGACGAGCATCAGCGTCGAATCGCCGATTGCAAGGCACGCGTGCGCGAGCCGGCCGTCCGGGGTCGGCAGGCGAAACCGCTCGGTCGCGTTGAACGCACGCTTGTAGAAGTCGATGGCGGCGGCTGCGCCGGCGCAGATCAGATGCGGGGTCAGCGTGCGCATCCCTTCCGGGATCGGGTTGACGGACGTGGCCATGGGTGTCGCTCCTTCAGTCGGTTATCGAATCGGAAATCGGGACGGACGCACGATGCGCACGCCTCCGATGCCACGACGGACGAACTCGACGGAAATCGACACGCCTGCGGATATTTTTTTCTCAGATCTGCGGAAGGTCACGCAGCGTACGCGACTCGTTCGTCGCATCGATGTCGAGTTCGATCCCTTCCGACGCGTCGCGATAAAGCACGCGCTTCAGTCTCGGCCCCACTGCCGTCCCGTCCGCTTCGTCGAATACGGCGCGAACGTCGTCGCCGGCCGCAAGCGCGCGCGCAACTTCCGCCACCGACGCCTCGCTCGGCGTCGCCGCCCACGACCGGTCCGCCGGATTGACAGCCGCCCAGCGCACGTGCGTCACACGTGCGCTACGCACGTCGATTCGGACACCATTCACCGCGAACATCGACATCGGGATCTCCTTCGAAACGGTTGCGGCCGGACGAACGCCGGACGACGGAAGCCGACGATGGCGCGACAGCCCGCGGGTTCGACCGCCACCAGGCCAGCCTGACGCACGATCACCCCGCACGCGGCTTCGGCCAACGCGATTTTCGATGATACATTGGGACGCTTTGCAACCGTCAACAGACAATCGTGCACGGGAGAAACACATGACCGACGCCTGGGGAACCTTCCCTGCCAGAATGGGCGACCATCAGGCCTTCATCAGCTTCAATCACGGCTTTGCGGAAATCGCCGAAAGCGATCCGCGCACGTCGCTGCTCAGCGTGCGTGTCGCGCTCGAGCATCCGACACCCGACGGCCTGCCGAGCAGCGACGAGTTCGCCGGTCTCACGAACATCGAAGATCTGCTGGACGCCGCAGTGACCGCGAAAAACGGCGTGCAGGTCGGCCGCATCACGGTCGACGGCAATCAGGATTTCCTGTTCTACGTGCCGTTCGACGAGGAAACCGCGGGCGAGATCGTCGACTCGCTCGCCGAGCGCACGACCTACGCGCTTCAGTACGCATTCCAGGACGATCCGGACAAGGAAACGTACTGGCGCACGCTCTACCCGACCGACGACGACTGGCAACTGATGCGCGACATGCGCGTGCTCGAGGCGCTGCGGCAGAAAGGCGACGTGAGCGACGTGAGCCGGCGCGTGATGCACTGGGCTTATTTCCCGGAACCGAGCGATGCGCACCAGTTCGCCGACTGGGCCGAGTCGAAAGGCTATCTGGTCGAATCGGTCGCGCCGACCGAAGACGGCAAATCGGCCGTGCGGTTTGCGCACGAAGGCACGATGGCGCTGGCCGACATCACGCACCATACGCTCGAGATCAATCGCGAGGTGCGCTCGCTCGGCGGCGAATACGACGGCTGGGAAACCAGCGTCGAGCAGGCGGGCTGACTCCGCCGGCACGCGCGTTGCGCGCGTGTCGGACCTTGACGGGTTCGGTACAAAAAGCATCCCGGCAGCGCGACGGCGCGCCGCCGGGACCAAGGCATCGCCGGCCGTAACCGGCGACGGGCCCAGGCAACCGCCCAGGCACGAGGAAAGCGATTCATGCGGATCAGGCGAACGGATGCCGTGGCGCGAGACGCCGCCTGCCGAACGCCTGTCCGTTTCCGCCGACGGGGCTTGCATGCGTCGTGCGGGGAAAAAGCCCCGCTCCTGCGCGAGCGAGCGGGGAAATGGTTGACCGGGCCGGGGTAGAACGGTCAACCGGCCAGATTGTGATCGTGGCCCGTGCGACCGTCTGTGCGGCAACTCACCCTTTCAAGCGGAAAGCTCGCGTGCCTGGTGCCGCTTGCGGCACGTCACGGCACGGCCGGCGGCCGGTGCGGCGATCATGACGACGAGCGACGCGCCCTTTCGGCTGACCAACTGCTCCGCCAGTCGACGATATTGGCGCGTGCGTCGTCCTCGTCAGCGAAATCGTTGCGTTTCAGGAAACGGTCGAGCACGGCGACCCGCCCCGTTTCCCGCGTTTCGAGTGTCGCCGTGAAGCGGTAATCGAGATATTCGATCTCAAGTACCGGTACATGACTTTCTCCGGCCAATCCGCCCTCTCGGTTCTTATGATGCGCCGCGCCAGGCCGGCGTCACGCGCTGCGTGAATCTTGTGTGAATTCGGGGCTGCAAGTCATTCCGGCAGGCAGTATCGCGATCTTCTCGCGAGCTTTTGACCTCGACTGAAAATACATGGCCGTCCGGTCGCGCTGCTACACTCCGGCCACAATAATCGCTTGCCACATCCAAGGAAACAATGTCACTCGCACGGGCACAACATGATGGTGTCGATGTCTGGATCATCCCGCTTTCGGGACATGCCGCCTATGCCTCCACGCATCTCAAGCGGGTATTCGCCTCCGACGACTCGCGCCATCGCGTCGTGACGGTCGACCTGACGAAGCTGCTCGCCTGCGCCGATCGCGACACGACCGACTATGTACTGCCTTCGGTTGAATACTGGGCGCCCGGCAAGGCCGCCGGCATCCGCGCTTTCCTCGACCCGGCCGGACCCCGTATTCCCGAGATGCCCTTCATCACCTTTCGCGAGACGAGAACGCGGACGCTGCTAGGCATCCCGGGCCTGTCGAAAGTCGGCGTCGCGTCGTTCCGGAACGGTCAGCATCGCGCGCGCTATCTGGCGTATGCCGGGGCGACGAGCCTGCCGGTCGAGGTGCATGAAACGGAGGCGGATTTGCTCGTGCGGTATTGCGGCGAATAAAGGACGCGACGCCCGATCCTGTGCGGAACGGGTCGTGACAAATATGCCGCCGGAAGGATACGGCCATGTGCGCTCTGTCAGTTCAACGTACACACGCGAGCGATGTGCTCCGCATCATGTGACGTCGCGCTGCGCAGCGTGACGGTTCGGGTTGCCGGCATGCGCAGGTCGCTCATCATTGCGTAATGGAGGCCGGGAAAGTGCGGCAATCATGCGTCGCGAGCGATGTCGCACGATGGCCATGTAGGCAAAAAAATGTCCCGACGCCTTCCGGGTCGTCGGGACCGAACGGCCCTGCAAAGCTGAGGGCACGAGGAAGTCATTACATTACACGAATGTAAGCATGTTAAGCGTTGGTGATTCACGCCAAGTCGCTGGCCTATTCCGACAATTTGCAGGTCGATCCAGTTGTCTCGTCGAGCAATACCCTCTTCCCACTGCTCTTGACCACGTAGTACGCCTGCAGCCCGACGTACGCGATCGTCGCGACGGCTACCCACCGATTGACGCTGTGGATGATCAGCCACAGCCAGAAATTGCAGCCTACTGTGTGCGCCACCTTCGCAGCGCTCGCCGCGAGATCGCTCGTCATCGATTGCCCGCAATGAAAAAGCCGCCTTGAGGCGGCTTGAGGCAGTGTTGAGGTTATACTTTCGAGCGGCTTCAACGGCAGTCCACAAACGATTTCTTTCGAGAGACATCTATGGACGCAGTGTTGGCATTGGCGGACGGCGATGGCTCGTCCAAGGCAACGAGAACGACAGCTATATCGCAAAGCCGACAGACCCGTTCGAACCGCAGCTTGTGTCAATGCTCGCGGTCCTGTGTGACAACGGCGCACAGGTGCTTGATATAGGTGCCAATATCGGCTGTACTGCGCTCGCACTTTCGCAGATAGTCGGTGAAGGTAAAGTAGTCGCGTTCGAGCCGGTGCCGCGCACACTCGCGAATCTGTCCAAGAACGTTGGCATGCTTTCCAACGTGGCAATACAGAGTTTCGCTCTCGGCAGTCAGGCTGGAACAGTGCCCATGCAAGGCTCCGAAGGAGATTCAGCTGGCGCGTTCGTCGCCAATCAATTTCAAATCGCCAATGCCGGGTATTTCCAAGTTGAAGTCCCGGTGCGCACACTCGACGAAGCATTCCCCTCGCTTGGACTTGACCGCATTGATTTTATTAAGATCGACGTGGAAGGATTCGAACTCGACGTATTCGAAGGTGGTCGCGAGACGCTGCAGCGCTTCAAGCCGCGTGTTGTGCTAGAAATGAACCACTTCTGCCTCAATATGTTCCGGCGCATCACCTATCCGGAGTTTCGCGAGCGACTTCTGCGCATCTTCCCTTACGTATATGCCGTCGATGGTACGCGTTATCTAGATCTGACCTCGGAAAACGACGCGTACGTTGTGGGCTACGAGCACACCCTCCAATTCCGATTCCCGAATCTCGTTGCGGGATTCGACCGGTCCGATCTTATCGCGCGACTTTCAACTCTCGATCGCGCTGCACACGTGCTCGCTGAGGCGCATCGCATTGCAGCTGATTCCGAGGCACGCGCCGCGGCGGTAGATGTCAACTCGAATCAGCTTCGACAGCAACTCTCTTCGCTCGCAGCTGAACGGGATTGTCTCAGCAGGCAAGTTGTCGCAGCCTCACAGCGAATCGCTGAACTCGAGCGCGAGAGGAACGCACTTCTCACGTCATCAAGTTGGCGAGTCACGCAACCGTTGCGCTCGATAAAACAGTTCTTTGCGACAAAAAGCTCTGCCTCTACGGAGTCGGGTTCATCCACGTGATTACGTCGGCGGCGATAGTACGCCTGCAGCCCGATGTACGCGATCGTCGCGACGACCACGGTTCGCCTAAACAGTCGGGCCTTGGCCGTATTGATCCGCCAGCACTGATTCACTCAGATCGCCGGCGCCGCAATCTTTCATGATCCGCGGTACAACATCCGTTGGGAAGACGAGCGCGCATTCCGGCGAAGTTTCTGGACACCGATTCTGAAACGGCTCGGAATGCGCTACCGCCGGCCTACAACATGCGGCATCGCTACGCGACGGCAATGCTGATGGCAGGAACGACTTCAGCCTTTTGCGCGAAACAGCTCGGGCACAGCATCGGGATGTTCCTGACAACGTACGCGAAATGGATGGCGAGCAGAACGCTCTAGAGAGCGCGAGGCTCGAATCGACGCTATTGTCCCCGAGTTTCCCCGCAAAGCAAAACAGGCGCCTAAGCGCCTGTTTTGTTAATGCATTCGGTGGGGTGGCTGATGGGACTCGAACCCACGACAACAGGAATCACAATCCTGGACTCTACCAACTGAGCTACAGCCACCACTGATACTGCTTTGTTTCTTCGCTGTTTCGTTTCGTGTTCAGCAGCGAAGAACAAGATTATACGAAGACTTTTCCGTCTTGCAAAGCATTTTTTTCAAAATTTTCGAGAGCGTCGTTCAGATGCGTGCGCGCCTCGTCGAACACCGCCAGATCGCCGCGCGCGAGCTTCTTGTTGTCCGACAGCACGCGACGCCAGCCGCGTGCACCCGCGACGCCGCGATACAGCCCGAGTGCGTGCCGGACGATCGCGCCGAGATACGTGCCGCGCTTCAGTTCCGCCGCACAGTATTCGATCAGTTTCGCCTCAGCCTCCTCGCGCGTCGGCATCGCCGCTGTCGATCCATAGAAGCGCGCATCGACGCCCGCGAGCACGTACGGGTTGTGATATGCCTCGCGGCCGAGCATCACGCCGTCCACATGTTCGAGATGCTGCGCGACTTCGTCGAGCGTCTTGATCCCGCCATTGATCACGATCTCCAGCGACGGGAAATCGCGCTTCAGCTGATACGCATAGTCGTACTTGAGCGGCGGGATCTCGCGGTTCTCCTTCGGAGACAGTCCCTTCAGGATCGCGTTGCGCGCGTGCACGACGAACGTCTCGCAGCCGGACTCAGCCACCGTGCCGACGAAGTCCCGCACGAACGCATAGTCCTCGACCGCGTCGACCCCGATCCGATGCTTGACCGTGACCGGCACCGACACCACATCGCGCATCGCCTTCACGCAATCGGCAACGAGTTGCGGCTCGTTCATCAGGCACGCGCCGAACGCACCGCGCTGCACGCGCTCGGACGGACAGCCGCAATTCAGGTTGATCTCGTCATAGCCCCACTGCTCACCGAGTTTCGCGGCACGCGCGAGATCGTCCCGTTCGCTGCCGCCCAGCTGCAGCGCGACCGGCGATTCGTTCGGCGTGAACGCGAGATGCCGCTGGGCGTCGCCGAACAGCAGCGCGCCCGTCGTGATCATTTCCGTATACAGCCACGTGTCGCGCGTCAGCGTGCGATGAAACGACCGGCAATGACGGTCGGTCCAGTCGAGCATGGGCGCCACGGAAACGCGGCGGGGAGGAAGCGAGGACGAAGCGGACATGGAATTCGGGGCAGCAAGCGGCGCGGGAAACAACCCGAGATTTTACCGCAACGCGACCAGGCCGGCCCGGCAGCCTGACTAGACCGGCCCGCCCTCGCCCAGTTCGGCGTCGACGGCCCGCCGCGCCTCCTCGAGTACGCGCTCGATCACGCGGCGTTCGGTCAGCAGCATCCCGTCGACTTTCACGAGCCGCCAGTCAATCCGCACGGCCGCGCCCTGCAGCACGCGGTAGTGCGCATGCTCGCCGTCCCACACCTGCTCGGTCTTCACCTCGATCTCGTAGCCGCGGTACGGCTCGCTGAAATCGCCGAGATCGCTGCCTCTCGGTTCCATCGCTCGCTCCGTGGCGACGCACGCCGGGCCGCCTCGGCGGCCGGCGCCGTGCGCTCAATCGTATTCGTTAGACAAAACGGATTTGCCGTCGGCGGTCAGGTCGACGCGGTCGGCCGCCGCCTGATAGATCAGCCCTTCGTTCAGCAACGCATAGACAACGTCGTCGAACGCGGCGGGAACCGGCCGGGTGTCGCCGAACTGGTCGATCCACTTCAGCGCCTCGATGGCTTCGGGAGAAAGGATGGGGGTCATGCGTTGGCCTCCGGCGTCGGTGTCGTTCCATCCTAGCACTTCGTCCGGACGGCGAATACCGAGGCAAACGCGCGACGAAAATGCCGGGCGCGACGGATGGCCGGATGGCCCGTCCGCGGCGCCCGGCATCGGAGACACGCTCAGAGGCGCGCGATCGACACTTCGGTGGATTTCACGAGCGCGACGACTTCCGCGCCCACCTTCAGTTCAAGTTCGTCGACCGAACGCGTCGTGATCACCGACGTGACGATGCCGAACGGCGTCTCGACGTCGACCTCGGAGACCACGGGCCCGCGAATGATCTCCTTCACCTTGCCTTTGAACTGGTTACGCACGTTGATTGCAGTGATGCTCATCGGGTTGATCGCTCCGAAGAAAAAAGTCTGAGAGCGGGCGGCCGGTGCCGCCCGGAGTTAAACGGCCCAGCGAATCTGCCCGACCGGTCGTACGTGATCGACCTCATGTGCCGCGTCCTGCTCGGCGCCACCTTGCCCGCCGGCGAGCACGCGTTGCAGTACGCGATCTTCGAGCGCCGCGAACGCGGCCGACGCGCGTGCACGCGGCCGGTCGAGCGGCACCGGCTGATCGAGAGCGACGCGACCTTGCTCGATCAACAGGATCCGGTCGCCGAGGGCGACGGCTTCCTGCACGTCGTGCGTGACGAGCAGCGCGGTGAACCGGTGCTCGCGCCACAAACGCTCGATCAGCGCATGCATCTCGATACGAGTCAGCGCGTCGAGCGCACCGAGCGGCTCGTCGAGCAGCAGCAGTTGCGGTCGGTGCACGAGCGCCCGGGCGAGCGCGACACGCTGCCGCTGGCCGCCCGACAACTGCGCGGGCCAGTCGTTCGCGCGCTCGAGGAGCCCGACTTCGTCGAGCACCGCGCGCGCCCGATCGCGTGCCCCGCGCCCCAGGCCCAGCATCACGTTCTGCAGCACGGTCTTCCACGGCAGCAATCGCGCATCCTGGTACATGATTCGCGTGTCGAGCGTGCCGCCCCCCTCGCCGCGCGTCACGAGCGCACCGCTGCTCGGCGCCTCGAGTCCCGCGACGAGGCGCAGCAGCGTGGATTTCCCGCAGCCGCTGCGACCGACGATCGCGACGAAGCTGCCGCGCGCGATGCCGAGTTCGACGTTGTCGAGCACGGTGCGCGCGCCGAAGCGCTTGCTGACGCCCGACAGCGTCACCGCGTCGTCCTGTATCGGGCCGCCCGTGCGCCGCCGGGCAAGCGGAACGACGGATGCGCCGCCGTCCCGATCGACGATCGCCGCATGACGTGCGTCGTCGTCCGTCACGCGTGCCTGCGCCAGTTCGGCCTCGAGGTCTGCGCCGGCGAGCGGGCCGTAGGCGGCCGCCGAAGTCGTCGCATTCATGCCTTTGCTCCAGATTGATAAGCGGGGTGCCAGCGCAGCGTCACGCGCTCGATCCATTTCGCCAGCACGTCGGCCAGCTTGCCGAGCACCGCATACAGCAGGATGCCGACTACCACCACATCGGTTTGCAGGAATTCGCGCGCGTTCATCGACATGTAGCCGATGCCCGACTGCGCGGAGATCGTTTCCGCGACGATCAACATCACCCACATCAGCCCGAGCGCGAAGCGCACGCCGACGAGAATCGACGGCAATGCGCCGGGCAGGATCACGTCGCGATACAGCGCGAAGCCGCGCACGCCGTAACTCTTCGCCATCTCGATCAGGTTCGCGTCGACCGAGCGGATCCCGTGATACGTGTTGATGTAGACCGGAAAGAACACGCCGAGCGCGACGAGAAACAGCTTCGCCTTCTCGTCGATGCCGAACCACAGGATCACGAGCGGAATCATCGCGAGCGCGGGAATGTTGCGGATCATCTGGATCGTCGAATCGAGCGCGACCTCCGCTGCTTTCGACAAGCCGGTCGCGAGCCCGAGCGCCAGGCCGACGCCGCCGCCGATCGCAAAGCCGAACAGCGCGCGCCAGGTACTGACCTTGACGTTCGCCCACATCTCGCCCGACGTCACGAGCGACCACGCGGCACGCACGACCGCAACCGGCTCGGGCAGCACGCGGGTCGACAGCCAGCCGACGCGCGCGCCGACCTCCCATGCGGCCAGCAGCGCGAGCGGCACGAGCCACGGCGCGATGCCGCGCCAGGCGCGGGCGGCCACGGCCGCGCCGGTCGTCGACGTTTTCGTTGTCATCACACGCCTCCTTCGTTCAGCTCTGGCTCGCCTTCGGCAGGTAGTTGTTGCCGACGATCTCGCCGAACGGACCCGACAGCGGACCGGACGACCGCACCGCACCCTTGCCCTTGATCAGCGGGAACACGAGCTCGGCGAAACGGTACGACTCCTCGAGGTGCGGATAGCCGGACAGGATGAACGTCTCGATGCCGAGATCCGCGTATTCGCGCATGCGTTCCGCGACCTGCTCGGGGTTGCCGACGAGCGCGGTACCCGCGCCGCCGCGCACGAGACCGACACCGGCCCACAGGTTGGGATACACCTCGAGCGCCTCGCGGCCGCCGCGCTTGCCGCCGTGCAGCGCGGCCATCCGGCGCTGGCCTTCCGAATCCATGTTCGCGAAGGCCTTCTGCGCACGCGCGATCGTCTCGTCGTCGAGGCGGCTGATCAGGCGCTCGGCATCGCGCCAGGCTTCGTCCTCGGTCTCGCGCACGATCACGTGCAGGCGGATACCGAACTTGATCTTGCGGCCGCGCGCCTCGGCGCGGGCGCGGATGTCGGCGATCTTCTTCGCGACGGCCTCGGGCGGCTCGCCCCAGGTCAGATAGGTGTCGATGTGATCGGCGGCGATCGCGTGCGCGGCCGGCGACGATCCGCCGAACCACAACGGCGGATGTGGGCGCTGCACGGGCGGATACAGCGCCTTGCCACCCTTCGATTGAAGGTGCTTGCCGATGTAGTCGAACCCGCCGTTGTCGTGCGATGCGGACAGCAGCCCGCGCCAGATGTTCAGGAAGTCGTCGGTGATTTCGTAGCGCGTGTCGTGGTCGGCGAACAGTCCGTCGCCTTCGAGCTCGGCGGCATCGCCACCGGTCACGACGTTGATCAGCAGACGCCCGCCCGACAGACGGTCGAACGTCGCGGCCATCCGCGCCGAGAGGCCGGGCGATGCGATGCCGGGACGCACGGCGACCAGGAACTTCAGGCGCTGCGTCGCCGGAATCAGGCTCGACGCGACGACCCACGCATCCTCGCAGGAACGGCCGGTCGGCAGCAGCACGCCTTCATAGCCGAGCGTGTCGGCCGCGACGGCGATCTGCTTGAAATAATCGTAATCCGCGGCGCGCGCGCCTTCGGCGGTGCCGAGGTAGCGGCTGTCGCCGTGCGTGGGAATAAACCAGAAAACATTCATCTGCTGCTCCTGCTTGACTGTTCTTGCCGGAATCTGGACAAAACGAGGCCCTGCTCGCGTCGCGAATGAGCGACGCATGCACGGTGTGCGTTCGAATCGGGATGGCTCGCCGGTCAGGCCGTGCCGCGGGCGAGTACGCGATTGCACGGCTGTTTCTGGGAAATCAGTCTATGGATCGCTGCAGGGCTTTGGAACGATTTTTTTGAGCTTAGGTTTTCCGCTTTCGTGATTAGCACGACGCTCCAGCGAATATCGCGTCGGCCGGGCCCTATAATGACGCACCTATCCGAATAACTTCGCGCGGACGGCCCCGGCCGGCCGCGCCTGCAATGCACTCATCGATGCAGAAAGTCATCCTGCCGTTCCTGTCCGGCTTCCTGGCCGCCCTCTTCTTTCGCGAAGCGACGCTCGCGCTCCTGCATACGGCCGACCTGATCGCCGCCGCCGGGTTTTCCACGCAACCGTTCGCGCCACTCGGCATTCCTGAATTTGTTGCGAACGCATTGATCAGCGCGTGCTGCGCAATTCCGATGGCGTGGCTGCTGCGCGTGACGCCGGATCGTGAAGCGCCGTGGATCGGCGCGCTGGTGTTCGGCGGCATCGTGCTGACGGCCGCCCGCGTGTTCGCGATCGATCCGCTGCGCGGGATCTGGCCGTCGGGCAACATGATGCCGGTGCTCGCCGCCGGTTTCGCAGCGAACGCGGTCTGGGGCTTCGGCGCGCTCGTGTTCATGCGCGCGTTCATGTCGGACGACGCCGGCGACGAATAACGCACGCCCTGCCGCGAGGCCTCCGCCTCACTGCCCGCCAAGGCGGATCGGCATCCTCGAATGAAAAGGCCGCCTGCACACAATGCAGGCGGCCTTTTTGCTTTTCGCGTCGAAACCGCGGTGCGTCAGTCCTTCAGATTGCGCAGCGGATGCATGTCGGGCGTCCACGGGCTGTCGAACATCGCGAGCACATCGGCGCGGTCGATATCGGCGATCGACTTGAAGCGCCAGGCCGGCTGATGGTCCTTGTCGACGATCAGCGCGCGCACGCCCTCGATCACGTCGCCGTGCGCGAACGTCGAACGCGTGAGGTCGAGGTCGCGCCGCAGGCAATCGGCCATTGTCGCCCCGCGCGCCCGTTCGACGACTTCAAGCGACACGGCCATCGACAGCGGCGACAGTTGGCCGCGCATCGCATGGGTCGCCTTCTCGACCCATCCGTCGACCGCGGCGCAATCCTGCTCGGCGTCGAGCGATGCGAGGATCGCGCCGATATCGGCTCGCGCGAAATGACGATCGATCCCGGCGCGCGCGTCGGCCAGCGCGGACGTGTCGGGCGTCGGCACGACCTTGTGCGACGCGGCCGCGTCGGCCACGCACGCGACGGCCTGCGCGCCGCTGTCGATGCGTGCGCTGCGCAGCGTATCGAGCAGTGCCGGCAGCGCGGCGTCGGGCAGGTACACGTCGGCGAGCTGGGCATACAGTGCGCCGGCCGCGTCGAGCGTCGCGCCGGTCACCGCGAGATAGCGGCCGGTCGCACCCGGCGCGCGCGCGAGGAACCAGCCCATCCCGACATCGGGGAACAGGCCGATGCGCGTTTCGGGCATCGCCATCTTCGTCGAGTCGGTGACCACACGCAGGCCGCCCGTATGCCGCGCCGCCTGCGAAATGCCCATGCCGCCGCCCATCACGACACCGTGCATCAACGCGATGTACGGTTTCGGATAGGTGAAGATCGTATGGTTGAGCGTGTATTCCTCGATGAAGAACGTGTCGACCGCATCGCGGTCGCCGCGCTGCCACGCGTCGTGGAAGAAGCGCACGTCGCCGCCCGCGCAGAACGCGCGAGGATGCGGGCTGTGCACGACGACGGCGACCACGTCGGCGTCGTCGCGCCATGCATCGAGCGCCTGCTGCATCAGCCGGATCATTCCCACCGACAGCGCATTCAGCGCCTTCGGCCGGTTCAGTTCGAGATAGCCGATGCGGTTCGCGACATACGCGCGCACGTCGGGCTGGGCGGATTCCGCGGAAGCGGAAATGGAATCGGTCATGTGAGCCATCCGGCGTATCGCGGGCGCACGCTCAGTGCGCCTGCATCTTCGAGAACAGGTTCAGCACCACGACGCCCGAGACGATCAGCCCGAGGCCGATCACGGCCGGCAGATCCGGCACCTGGCGATAGAGCAGCATCGCGACGAGCGTGATCAGCACGATGCCGGCACCCGACCACACCGCATAGATGATGCCGACGGGCATCGTGCGCAACGTGAGGGACAGACAGTAGAACGCGATGCCGTAACCGGCCACGACGAGCGCCGACGGCCAGAAGCGCGTGAAGCCGTCCGCCGCGCGCAGCGCGGACGTGCCGACCACTTCCGCGACGATCGCGATCGCGAGCCATGCGTAACCCGGAAGCTGCATCGCTCAGCTCCTTGCAAGTGCCAGCACGGCATAGTTCTGCCCAAGCTCGGCGCACAGTGCTTCGACGACGAACTCGTGATCCGCGCGCTGCGGCAGGCCCGATGCGGTGATCGAGCCGATCACGCCGGCCCCCGCGACGGTCAGCGGAAACGCGCCGCCGTGCGGCGAATATTCCGAGATCGGCAGTCCGTGCTTGTCGGCGAGCGTGGCGCCGGCCTGCTGCATGCGCAGGCCGATCGCATACGAGCTGCGGCGGAAATGCGCGACGACGTTGCGCTTGCGGCGCACCCAGTCGGCGTTGTCGGGCGTCGCACCGGCGAGCGCCGCATAGAACAGCGGCTGGCCGAACGTGACGATGTCGATCGCGATCGCATGGCCGCGCGACGTCGCGAGCGCATGCATCCGGTTGCCGAGCGCCCAGGCACGAGCCGGGTCGAAATGGGGAAACACGAGCGCCTGTTCCTGCGCGCCGATCGATTGCAGATCGTGAGCGATGTCCATGAATCCGTCGATGCAGTAGTGAGTGTTGCAACGGCACCGACGCAATTCGCGCGCGACTCCGCTGCAGGAATGAACGACACAAGCAAACCGCTCGATTCTAGCTCACGCGCCTGCCGCACCGGCCCTGCAAGCGCCCCGCCGGCGATTGCGACGCGATTGTCAGAAAGTGCTTGCAAGCATTCTGGTTAGTCCATATAATTCATTTCTTCGACGGACGCGGGGTGGAGCAGTCTGGCAGCTCGTCGGGCTCATAACCCGAAGGTCGTAGGTTCAAATCCTACCCCCGCAACCAACGTCCCGATTCATGCAAAAAGCCCGGCTCAACGCCGGGCTTTTTGTTTTTCGGCTGACCCGTCCTGAAATAGGTTGACACTTTTTCGCCGAGACGAGGAGGTGGCAATTGGAACAAGGGATCAAGCGGACGCAACGGGACTACAGCCTGGCTTTTAAGCTGTCGGTGGTGGCCC
>NZ_LOTA01000008.1:0-36001 GCF_001521935.1 Burkholderia sp. RF7-non_BP4
ACGATGTGCGCAAACCATCGATTGACGAGCGGGTCGGACAGTTGCGTCGCGCACCGGAACGATGGTCGATCCATCTCTGGATTCCAAAAACAAAAATGGCTGCACGAGGCGGAAGCAAACGAAACAACCCGGCCGAAGCCGGGCTGGAAGTGGAAAAGAAGGATACTATCGGTGGACGGCGGTTAACTCGGTTTGAGTCGATTTCGTCCGTTGCAATCGGCTATCAAAGATCATTGCATCTACTATCTCCTTGCCTTCGTCAGTGCGCACGCCCAATGACTCGCTGATCTCATCACGCGATTTTCCGCTCTGCACCATCGCTGCCCCGTGGCACGAAATAGCAAAGCGCTCCAGTTCCAAGCGCACTTCCTTATGGTGCAGGCCGTAGTTGTAGGCGACCATATCACATGGTTCGCCTTGGCTCATCCGCCATCGCGCCACAGATTGTGCGTGACAAACTGCCCACTCCAGTTCCTCTCGAGGAGAGCACCGGGAATACCAAGTGTCCGAAACTACATGGGTCGCTGGAATGCCGTGTTCCCGTGCGACTCTCGGACACGGCGTCCCACGCATCACGCGTGCGCACGCGATCACCATCGCCAGCCCAAGAGATGAATTGTCCGATGTCGCTTTTCGTAGATTTCCCGCAGCCGCGCGCATGAGTGCGTGCCCTTTTACGTAAGGGATCTGGCTCTCGTCGATCCATGTCGCGACCCGGATAAGGTCATCAGGCACCCGCAGCTTGACGCGATTCACTTCGTCTGCAGAAAGGGGGTACGTTTCAAAGCGCATCGCTTGAGGAAATCTGTTTTCTGCGCAAGCGAGTTCGACAATATCTGCGCGGATCTGATCCACTTCGGGCCTAGCATGTTGTCCCGCTTGCCCACGAACAGTAATAGGCACTGAAGCCCGTGAAATGCCGGATGCAGGATACATTAGCCTCCCGATTTTCAAAATTTATACTATCGCGCGGTTACGCGAACGGTGCTCTCTGATACCGATCAGCCTCGCCGTGTAATGACGTCCTTCAAAGAGCGCTTACGTTCAACTGTGTATCAATCACAGCTTCTCGTTCCGAAGCCGGTCACATATCCTGATCTCGACCGAGCAGTGGCTGGCAAGGCATAACCATCACTACGGACACCTCGGCCCCCCATAGGACCCGAACGAATTTCTCGAGCCGATCCTTCAACAGCTCGATCAGCGCCTCGCCCTCCTCGACGAAGCTGTGGCGAATGGTTCGATCCGTGTCGATGCGGCTGTTCGCCTTGAGCCGATGGCGGCCCAGAATCCAGACACGCAAGCCGATCAACTTCGACGCCAGATCTTCGAAGCGCATCCACCAGGTCAATTTCCCGAGATCATCCTCGAAATCGACAGTGCGACACAGTTCAGCTGGACCCTGCTCGGTCGCGAGCCGCGGTCACGCACCGAGTTGCTGATGGTCTATTCAGCAATATTGGCTCACGGCACCTCGCTGACGGCTGCTGAAATTTCTCAGATGGTCCCGGAAGTGTCGACTGACGCGATTCGTCAAATGATGAAGCGTCTCGCGGACGAACGGATGCTGCGTGCAACCTTCTCGCCAAACTGCTGCGCTGCCGTCTCGATCACGTCCGCGAAGTTGCTGCGTCCCTGCAACATCGCGATCCGGTCGATCAGATCGAGCGACAGAAAACCGTGGCCGGTTTCACGCATCGCGACCGATAGCTTCTCGCCGCGGCGAATGCCCTGCCAAAGTGGTCGAAGTCGAGATGCAAACGATGGGGGCGCCAACCTGATCTGCTGTTCAAGTGCTGTCGCCTCACCGATGCCCGACTTGATCTGCCCTGAAAGCGTGTCCAGCCACGACGAGCCGATCAGCTCACGATACAACGTGAACGGGAACGCGTGCTGATCGAAGAACGCTCGACCCGGTCCCGTCCAGCGCGGCAGCGCGATCGGGCCAAGCCCGAGCGTGCCCGCGACCGGAGCGAACCAACTGATCGCGATCCACCCGACCACGTACAGCACGTTGGTCATGAACAACCACTGTTCCGGCGAAATCGCGTCCATGAGCGTTGGTGCCACATATGCGCCGATCATGTAGAAAAAGCCATACAAGCCGCCGGAGTATACCGGCGGCTCGGTAACCGCCTGCACGATCAATCCCGGGATACGGCCCACGCGGTCGTGCAGGTCGAGAATCTGTCGCATCGCTTTCGGGTAAGGGAGGAATGCCGCCTCCGCTAACACGATATGCATCGTCACGGCCATCGACGGCTCTTATGGCGTGATGTATGGTCGCGCTTCGCGCAGCGTTTGAGCGCGCCGAGGGATGTGATTCGTTATGAGAGGGTGGGCCCTCCGTGGATGAACTCCACTGGCTTCCCCGCGCTGCATCCTGGAGGTGCAAGAAGCGAGGGCCCAAAGTCGGCGGTAAGGGAATGCCGCCCGATGTTCGGGGCGGCAGGTTCCAAGCACCATGAGTTGTAGACAGGGAAAGCAACTGTCCACGGCGCAATACTACCCAGCGACGCGAGCGTTGGCGATCGGAGATTGCGGCGATCGGGGGCGGAATAGGCTGATTTTTGATGGTTCAATCAGGAATCGGATTCTTGTGGCGGGTTGGGACGGCTATGAATGGCCCGCGCGGCATGGGGAGTCCGCGCCGGCCAACGTGCTCGACGCGTGGCTTGTCGAACTTGATCTTCATGTCCCGCGGGTCGAGGCGCACGCCGATCAAAGTGCCTGGCTTCAGAGCCTTTTGGGTCCGGGGATCAATCACGTACGACAGAGGGAAGGTGCGTGCCTCGACTGAGCGCAGAGCAACTCGCGCCATCAGGTCGAACAGCAGCTGCTGGGACGCAGAGCGCATCGATTGCGCGCGACCTTCAACTGCTCTGCGGTCAGGAATGCAGGTTCCTTGTCCCACTCGTCGAGCAACACTGCCGGTCGGCTCAACGGCTTGCGGCCGCCTGTGACAGGGGCCAGGTCATGCCCGATGTCGCTCACGGCGATATCGGAGTAGGTGAAAGGCAAGCGATCGATCCGCCCGCGCTCATGTGGCCACCGGTACATTGCCGCGACCAATTCCAGTCGGCCGAAGCCGGGTTGAGAGTGGGAGAATCTTTAACGCCGAGGATGATACGACATGCAGGTTACGCTCGTGGTCCGAACTTCGAAAGTACATAATCGACTTGTTCCTTGCCGTCGCTTGTGGACACGCCCAGCCTCGCGATGATCGCATCACGCGACGCCCCTTGCATTGCCAAAATTCTGCCGTTTTTAACGATCGACTCTAGCTCTAGCCGTCCGCGTGCGTGCACACTGCGAACATCATGCTTCTCTGCAACGTCATTACACGGCTTGCCATTGAGCACGCTCCGTAGGGCTGCGCTTTCCCGATCCAATACACTATGTTCCAAGTAGTCGTACATAGTGCCAGGAGATATTTCAAACGCAATACCGTGCTCCGCAGCGACCCTGCCACAGGGGGCGCCGCGTATTACCCGTTCCCGAGCAATCAGCAATGCGAGTTCAGAACTCGAATTTTGCACCGTCGCAATTCGCAACCTTTCTGCTGCCGCGCATGTGAGCTGGCGCTGTTTTTCACCGCTTTTTCCGCTCTTGCTAATCCAATCCGCGACTCTGCCCAGGTCACCGGGAAGCGTCATCTTGACGTGCATTTCTTCGTCAACTGAAAGCTGCGGGGCCATGCGAGCAACTTCGGGAAATCGATCAGGATAACAAGCGATGTCTACGATATCTGATTGGATTGAGTACGCAACAATAGAGCGCCCGGTGACCAACAGCGAAGATTGAGCCAACCGTTCCGTAGAGTTGAATGCTGGCGCTGAATTCCGTGAAGGGGCGGATACAGGTAGCATGAGTTTCTCCGTAGTCAAAATTCAAACTATCGCGCGGTTACGCGAACGATGCTGCCTGATACTGATCACCGTGGCACGCGTCCAGCTTGTAAGGTGGAGTGGGCCGTCATTGGAGCGGCTAACACAACTGGACACGATGCTCGTCAGTCCGTACTGTTGCGTGCATAGCAAGAAGAAAGATCAGCAACGAATTGTGGACGGTGCTCCAACCGCTGATTCCGGAGTTCGAGCCTTCGCCCAACGGTGGTCGGCGTCGTTCGGTCGATGACCGTGCCGCGCTGAACGACATCCCGTTCGTGCTCCAAAGCGGTATCCCTTGGGAAGACCTTCCTTGGGAACTCGGATTCGGCAGCGGGATGACTTGTTGGCGTCGACTCCGCGAATGGCAAGCCGCGGGGGGCAGACCACGTGTGGCGATGCTGCACCGCTTGCGCGAGGACGATCAAATCGATTGGGGGCGAGCAAGCATCGATGGCGCGAGTCCGGTGGGCAGGAAACCGGTCCGACCCCAACGGACCGGGGCCAATTAGGCGCGAAGCGGCACCTTATAGTCGACGTTCGGGCTGTTTCGCTGGCGATCACCGTGAGCGGTGCCAATCGTCACGATCGGTGATGTTTCGAACCGACGTTGGACGCCATTCCGGCCGTGCCTGGCCTGAATGGAGGAGCGCGTAAGCGCCGGACTAATTGCATGCTTGAAAAGAATTCTCAATCATGAATTCGCAGGCATTCACGTACGCGGGATGCTACTCGCACGACGGCTCACCACTCACGCCAGTGCCCTCTGTCTGACAAGTTTCGACCAGCCGGTGCAGTTCGACACGCGCTTCGATGCAGTGGATCCCCAGTGCTAACGCTGTTTGCTCGAAAGTTGCACCACGCAACACCATACCGCTACCGACTGTCCCGACCGCCTTCATCTCTAGCGCAAGCACAGCTTCGTCGCACGTCAGGCCATGTTCCGACGCCACCGTGTCGCAAGATTCTCCACGCATCACACGTGCACCGGCTGGTCCGTGCACAATAGACATCTCCAGCTCAAGTCGCGTGCGCCAGAGCTGAAAGACCGTGGCGAGTGACAACTCTCTCGTTGGATGGCGAAGCCAAAATCCGTGGTCCTCTTCGACCTCGGAGCACGGCGTCCCACGCATCGCACGCGCATGAGCGATTTCCCGCGCAAGTTCAACGGAGGTATTTGACGTGGTGGCTTGCCTGACACTATCACCTGCGATACGGACAAGCCTTCGCTTGATTGCCTCGGGAAGACTGCTTTCAGCCATCTGATTGGCGATCCGAGTAATATCTTGCGGGATGTTTAAGGCGCCCCAGTAAGCGTTAGCCGACAATGTTTGCAGCGACGCAACGCGTTGCTCCCCGCGCCGCGATGAATTGCACGCTGCATCTATGATATCCGCTCGCGTTCGCTCGCTTCGACTGTGAGATGAAGTTCGCTGGACAAGGGTATACGGACTTCGTGATCCGCTTGCTTGACTCGGTACCATGGCGTCCTTCACGATATTTGAAAATGAATGTGCTCCCTCTATCGCCTCCGTGCTGCCGAATTTCGATCTGTTCGTTACCAGAACGCCCTTTTTACCACCGCTCGTGCGCACACGATCGCCGTGCCCACCATCATCAGCGTCTCGGGCGCATCGATGGCGCGCTGCATGTGGATCGGCTTGAAGAGGTTTGCCGCCGTCACGCCAATGATCGAGAATCCGAGTAGACCCCACCAGCCGGTGGGCAGGCCACGCGCGATTGTGATCCAGATGCAGACCGCCGCGACGATCGAGTTCGCGATCAAAAATGTCGTCACCATCATGTGGCTTCCGGCAGGAAATGTCGCCGCACCCAGTCGGTCACCGCGCCCGAGGTGATCAACCGGAAGGCCTCCTTGGTCAGGCGCAGCCCGAACAGGCCAATCAAGAAGCCGATCGACTGCTGCTTGCCGTTGCTCGTGATGCCAGCCATCGCTACGATCAGCGGCTCCATGACGTACGCGATCGCCACGCCTGTGACAAGCGCTGACACCTTACAGCGTATCCCGCGTGTATTGTGGGGGTGACCATCTCATTAAACCCGCACCGCCAGACTGGCCGATGCGGGGTCAACATACTCGCCAACCCGCTTCAATAGAGGGCTGGCCAGATTCACAACGTTCTTGCTTTGAACACGTCCGGATCCATCGACGCATAAATTCGTACGATCATTGCACCAATCACGGTCGAAAATTCCTCCGTCGATCCGTCTCGCACCACGCCCACCGTGAGCGTTGGATCGCCCACCAGGTTGAACTCCACCGACGTCTGCGTGGCTCGGATGACGACTTCCTGCACATGATGCGTTTTGGGCAGCCAACCCGGTCGGGCTTCGAGCGTCAAGCCCACTGCAAACCGAATCGACCGATCGTCGCCCTCTATCTTCGCTGCTGGCACCATCACGAATTGACCGTCTTCCACCACGCCCAATTCAACATAGTGGTGCAACACGCCGTTGGCATCCCGCCACGTCGGCGACGGCAACGCCAAGGCGGCCTCGAACTTCGTCGCGAACCGTGCAATGCATTGCTGCAGATAGCACCGATATTCGCTTTTCGCCTCCTGGTATGCCTGATACCGCGCGCTCAGATCCTGATAGGTTAGCATCCGCGTTCTCCCGATCGGGGCAAAGCTCAGCATTCTATCGTCCTAGTCGAGCGCGCTCTTGTGAAAACCGCGCAGAAAAAATCCGGCACCAAGCCGGGTTGTGTCGAACATCGCAGTCAGCGTTCAGGTCGTTGGTGCCACATCCTTCTCGCAGCAAGACTGACCTGCCTGATTTCTTAGGGTCATTTCAATCTTGGGGAGCGGCCTCGATTCCTGGGCCGAAAGCCGGAAGAAAGCTTCATCAACTTTGTGCCCGCATGAACGTCATTTCCGCCGCGTTGGGCATTCTTGCCCGCGCCGCCGCGATCTAAGCCTGCTTTGACCCACTAACAGTCGATCTTGCAAGCGCGTCCACGCGCTCCGGTGCCCTGGGCGCGACCTCGGGCAGTTGACATGCTCAGGCTGCAGCCACCTTGCAGGTCCGTTCTCGTATAGAACTTCCGATCGTCAACATGATCGTTTCTTGTCGCATGCCAGACGAACTTTCAAATCCCGGCACCAGCCTCACAGAGAGTGAAGTTGGTGCGCTTCGGTCGCCCAATCTCCCGTATGCCGCATGGCAAGTACGGGGCTGAAGACGCGACCTGCTAACCGACTCACTGAATGTGTCAATGTCTACAGGAGAAACGATGTTCTCAATTAGCCGTACTGGTAGCGGGCAAGATACGATGTCGCATCATTTGATTTCTCAGAACTCGACCGACTCGCCCCCCTCCGAAAGCGACTCCGACGAGGATACGCGCAGCACCATTCGGAGCGCATTAACACGCATACAACCTGCTCTCGAATTCCCGTCGTTTGAGGGGAAAATCCGTAGGGAGCAATCGAGCGCGCTGAGGCGCTCTGCGTCGGACACAAATTTGCAGGATGCGGATTTGTCGCCCGCACGTCTTCGAGTCAGAACCGTCTCGATGGCTGGGGTGGCGAGCTCTTCGAGCAACACCAAAGACACTCAAATGATTCCCTTCACGCCACCACGCGAGTCGGATATTCCAAACCCAACCGAGAACCCCGAATCGGTCACGACGATGCAAACCGCCAATGCGATGGCCTCGGGCACCCTACGTGCCACTGTGGCTCAAATTGCCGGTCATGCCGCCGGAATCGGTGTCGACATTGGCGTCCAAAGTCTGCCCAACACGGCAGCCTATTGGGGCACCGGTATCGCACTTGTTCCGCTGTCGGCCGCTTTGGCCGGCGGCTATATGGGGCACCGCTATGCACAACACCATTTTCCGCTCGACCCGGTGCGACGCAAGTTATACGCGGGTTTCGGCGCGGTATTGGCGGGAGGCGTAACCTTGACCGTGTTGCCGATATCTCAACCGAGCGCGTGTTTGGCCGGCGTTGCCGGCGCACTGAACAGCATGTCGTCGTCGTGGGTCAATGCCGGCGTGACGAGCCTGTTGCGAGGACTGGGTGGACGCATGAAGTTGCAATTCCCCGAACGTCATGAGGGGGGGTGGGCGTTGCTCGCGCCTTGGGTCGGGTCGGTCGCGGGCGCATTCGGTGCGGTAGGTAGCACCTTGCTTAGGTCGTCACGAACCGTACTCGGCGGTCTTGAAGCCGCATTGCATGGTGCAGTGATTGGATCTGTGGCGAAATCGGTGTTCGAAACGCTCGCCGCTCGATGGTCGGCCACATCACACAACGCGTGCGTCTACGCGCCGCACCAAGCTGTATTCACACGTCCGGATGCGCGATCATTGATTCGAGGAGCTTGGTCTACCGCAACCGTTGGCATCCCCAACATCATGTCGTCACATTTGAAAAAAATCCTGCATTCTCCTGATGAGGGGCGTCAGACTTACGATGTGTGCAGCGCGATTGCCAGTTCCGTATCTGGCAATCTGGTCAGCAAAATCGGCTGGGGGCTGTACGTCGATGCCCCGCAACGATTGGTGCGGCAACCACGTGACGTCGAAACTGGCGACCAACATGTCGAACATACGGAGTAGCATCTGCGCAACGCTCTCCTCCATGTTCAGCGTATGGACCGTCAAGCGAAAGTCGCCCACTAATTGATGCGAGATCAGATGACGATCGCATTCATCCAACCAGCCTCCGGTCGTCGATTGGGCAATCGGCAAGTTCAAGTGCGCAGCAAAACCGTCGCTTGAATCGATCGGGGGCCAACTTCGCGTTTCGCGTGCGAGCAACGCCCACTGTCCGCCACCGGGTCGCGACTGCACGCTCAATGCCCGACGAGCGCGTATTTGGCGACGTACAGGATCTCAACCTCCAGAACAATCAAACATTCCAATGTGGCCTCGGTACGAGATGTAATGCAGATATCTGTATTGCGTCTATGGGACGCTAGCCATGAGAACGACACTCGACTTGAACGACGAACTTGTAACGAAGGCCAAGCTGGCCGCGGCTCGCTAGCACACAACGTTGACCCGGCTCATCGAAGAGGGGCTTCATCTTCGCCTTCGTGACCAACCGTCCCGCAGCATGCCCGCTCGTTTGCCGATCTATCGCGGCAAAGGCGGCTTGATAGCCGACATCGACAGCACTAGCAACAAGAGCATGCTGGAGGCTGCTGACGATGACGCCAATATTCTGATCTGGACGTGCAGCCGTACTACGGCACTGACGCGAACGCGATCGCGACGCGCGCGGCGCACACCGCTTCGCTAACAATGGACCAACCGGTCGACATCATCAACGCGACGATCGACGAGTTAATCGCGCGCAATATCGAGCTGCCAGCGTTCTCGACGCTCGATCGGCTGACTGAGCAGATCCACGCCCGGGCCCGACTCTTCAAGCGCGTTACGCGGCGCCTGACCGACCGGCTGCTCGCGCGCGATTGGTCGAACCGGCAAACGGCCTACAACCGAATCAAGCGGCATGCCAAGCGTCCGTCCCGGCAGCACTTGGACCTGCTGATCGACCAACTCGCCTGGCTTGAGGACCTCGGCGATTTCTCGCTGTTCACGGCGACCATCGATTGGACGCTGATCGAACAGCACTGGCAGGAACTGATGCAGGTCGCGCTGTCGATCCAGGCCGGTACGATTTCGTCGCCGCTGCTGCTGCGCCGGCTTGGTTCCGAAAGCCGCAAGAACCGACTGTACCTGGCCGCGCGCGAGCTTGGCAACGTGGTGCGCACCGTGTACCTGCTTCAGTGGATCGGTAGCCTTGAGCTGCGGCACGAGGTGACCGCGAACACGAACAAGATCGAGTCGTACAATGGGTTCGCGAAATGGCTGGACTTCGGCGACGACGTGATTGCTGAGAACGAGCCGGAGGAGCAGCAGAAACGGCTGCGCTACAACGACCTGATTGCCTCCGCCGTCATCCTGCAGAACACGGTCGACATGATGCAAGTGCTGCGCGAGATGGTCTCAAACGGTGAGAACGTACGCGCCGAGGACATCGCTTTCCTGAGCCCGTACCCGACCCACAACATCCGGCGCTTCGGTCACTATAAACTACACCTCGATCGCCGCCCGGAAGCCTGGATCAGAGATCCGCTATACCGCCACGCACCCCGTCGCTATTCGCCCCGCCCATGACTGCACGTCCAGCCACAACGACCACATTTTTCGGCGGCGTCGACACCGCGGCGCTCGCGCGGCTCGAATCGAGCTATGACACGACACGCCTGTTGGCCACGGTCGACATCGTCGATCGCATCCGAACCCAACTGTACGATCCCGAAGGACTGCGCGACGATCTGCTCGAAATCCATAGCATGACGCACTCCGTGCTCAACGGTGCATCGATAGCGCCGTCACGCCGCCGCGGTGCGCTGCCGGAGCGGGTGCTGGAGGCGTTGGATCTGATCGACGAATTCGTTGATGAACTCACACGAGTGCGGACGATCCTCGAGCCGCTCGATGCATTGCAGCCGGACGAGGATTTTGGCGAAGATTGAACAAAGACCTTGCCTGTACTGATCTCCAGAAATTGGACCTATTAGCGATCGGCGATCTTAAGGCAGACCCGATTCGGGAAGTCATCATCCCGCTCGTCGAACACCGCATTTGTCGATGATGCAGGAGATACCAGGTGGTTTATCAATGCCGTTACAATGTGGCTCATGTGGCTATTTGCTCAACGGAAAAGTTTCCTTCTGCGCTGCAAGCGGTGGGGAGTCTGCTCCGAAGAGATTCAAGACCATCACCTTCGTCAAGAACATGAGGTGCACTATTCAACTCGCATGCGCTCAACAGCATTAATAATATCGGGATTTCTCAAGTTGTCGGATTTAAACGTCTCCCTTGCCCAATCGAAAAGAAGCGCGCCATTCGCAATGTGCCCGGCTTGGCCGCTATTTTTTAAGAAATTATTGAGAATTACACGCGTTCGCGGAAGTAAATGAAAGTGAATATTTGAAACCTCCTCTCCAAATGACAAACAATAAACACGCTCGGCCGCGGTATGGCGTTGGATCAGATCGGTCGCAAAAGCTAGCTCCCCTCCCAAAGCACTGAGGACGGAAGAGGAAAGATCAGAAAATCGATCCGCTGGTGCAATCGGTGACAAAATCAGATATCCGCATATGCCAATCGATGACGAATGCTCAAGTCGAAATCCATTTTTTTCACGAATTATTAAACGCCGACCAGAATCGGCGTCTAGCGGCCTATCAGATATTGGCATTGAAGCTATCTCCTATAAATTTCCAATTTCCTTGGTTTTTTCCACTAACTCCATAACCCTGAGAGAGTCTTGAAGAGTTATTGATGGCACCACCTTGCCTTCAATAACATCGAAAAAATGATCTAGTTCTTCTTTAAGTGGATCAATGGCAAGTGACGCCGCCTCCAATGACCGGCTATCCCTTCCTGCCCTCGATGCGCTGCCCAAACAACAACGTGACCAGCTGCTTGCTCGGCTGACGTCGCACAGCCTTGAGGTGACGAGCGAAGCACACCCTAACCTTGTCATGCCAGCGCCGGATCGTTTCATGGCTCAATACGATGTTGCGCTCGAACAGCAGTTCTTTCGATGTCGCGCAGGCTGAGCTGGAAGCGGAAATGCCAACCAACCGCCTGGCACCGGTGGGAAGAGGGGCAGCCATGTTTTAGGTCAGTCAGATTGACGAAATTCTGATGCATCTGGATCTGTGTAAATTATCTTAAGATATATTAAATTTGGTTAGATCGCTTTCATGCTCCTATGCGTGTCCTTATAATTTTCCCGTTCGCCACAACTAAATGTGGACGCTTATTGATGCCCTCTTCCGCCTAAAGGCGGAGGATTCCAACCACTGGCAATGCACGTCCGCATCGGAGAATGTTCAACGCCGCGTTGGTATCACGATCATGCATGACACCACATTCACGGCGCCCACTCGCTAGCAAGAAACGCCTATGGGGCGAGAACCGGTTGAACCTCACAACCGAGGTCGTTCAGGCTGCTTCAGCAAGAGCTGGTTCTGGTGAGTTTGGCGGCCGACACGTTGCCGACCGCGAGGTAATCGAAGCGTCGCGCCAGATCGAGTGCGAGCTTGTGCTGGAAAGCGGCGCGGGCAGTCGCTACGTTGGCGTGCAGCTTCGCGATATGCCGCCGGTGCTTTCACGTTCGTTGGGCCTCCGCCAGTTTTGCGGTCGCGCGCTGGCCGAACCAGACATGAGGCAGTGTCTCGCCGGTCGAAAGTGTGGCGACGTCTTTCGGACCGAGATCGATGCCGACGCCGGGGCGGATCGGGCGAGCCGGAACATCAGGCATCTCGAACTCGATGTTGAGAAACCAGTGACCGCGCGCATCCCGTGCAAAGTTAGTGCTGTCTTTGATCTTCCCTTCGGGAAGCGGCCGGCAGCTGAACACGCGGAAGGTGTGGGCGGCGAAGCGAAACGCGTTGCCCTCGCGTTTCAGGTGGGTACCCAGCCAAGCGATTTGCGACCGCGATAGCGCAGGTACCGGCGACGGCGCTGGCAACGCGACTGCGCGTATTGCTCGTAGGTTGCGTTGACCGTGCCGGCGTGGATGTCGAATTCCTTGCTGCTGCCGGTGGTCAGCACGTTCAGGTCGAACCCTGTCGGCCATTTCTTGCCCCACTCGAGCGCGTGATTCTGCGTGTCGTTGCAGAAGTTCCACATGTAGCTCACCGCACGGCTCCGTTTGTTAAGCAGTCCGTTGAGCGATTTCACCCGGTGCCGGTAGACAAGGATCATGCCGATCACGCTATCGTTGGAATGCCGTTTGTCAACGGCACTCCTTTCCTCCCCGCCATGCGCCCCGAAGGAAGTCCCCTTGGGGAATGGCGAGGTTTCTCGGAGCAACTGATGAATAAATCACTGATCTCTGCAGCATGCTGGATCGTCGCGCTGGGAGCGGCGTTTCCCGTGATCGCACAGGAAGCCCCTCAAGCATCGCTTCCGCTTCACATGATGGGCCCGGGGCCGGTCATCGGCGGCAGCGCCGATTCCGGTTTGACGAGCCATATCGTCCGGCAGCCGGATGCGCCACTGACCCGTGTGCTCGTGATATACGAAGACGCCACCACGGTCCGCTCGCCTTCTTCCGCCAACGATCTGGCACGCGACCCGGGTACGTACACGACGGACGGCGAGGTCATCGTCCAACTCGCACCGTCGGTCCTTCAGGCATACGGCATTGAAGCACGGGCCCGTTCAGTCAAAACGAACCTCGTTGCAACGCTTCTTGCCGATCACCAGCAGCAGGATCGCCTGCCCGTCCTGCTCCTCAGAGATACCGGCACGCAGGATGGCATTCATGCAACGCTCAAGATTATGGCATCATTGAT
Organism: Burkholderia sp. RF7-non_BP4; assembly: GCF_001521935.1. Lineage (NCBI taxonomy): Bacteria > Pseudomonadati > Pseudomonadota > Betaproteobacteria > Burkholderiales > Burkholderiaceae > Burkholderia > Burkholderia sp. RF7-non_BP4. Next base: position 13,239 of record NZ_LOTA01000008.1, read on the forward strand.
TGACGGCGACGGCACGCCACTTTGGACAGGCGAGGCCACCGCCAACTATATCGGCATGAAGTGGGGCAAGCGTGACGTCTACGCGGAACGGCAACATGCGGCCGTCGCCGCGCTGCTGCGCAAAATCGCTGCCGATCTGCACGACCGGCGGATCATCGGCTAAGTGTTCACGAGAAGTTGGTTTGAAGTTTGGTGCCGTACCCGGCCAGTAGGTCGGCCAGCTCAGTGCCGATGGGTTCCTTGGTCCAGGTGACGAAGCATCGCCATGGCGCTGTTACGTTGGCGGGGTGTACGCGTAACATGATGCGATGACGAAAACGAAATCGCCTTATCACGCGCATCGGTTTCCGCCCTAGGTTTCAGCCGCTGCGGAACACGGCAATCATATTGCTGCTCGCGAGGACCGGGATGCGGGCTGCGGAAGTCATGCCCTCAATCTGGATGAAGTGGCCTGGGCCGACGGCATCATTCATATCCGAGGGGCGAAGTTTTGTCGTGACCGGGACCTGCCGCTCTTCCGCGACGTCGGACGCGCATTGCTCGCTTACGTCAAACGGGAGCGACCTCCGTCGTCATACAGGACGATCTTCCTGCAAGCGGTACCGCCAGCGCGACCATTCACAGACTCGAGCGCAATTTCCAAGATCGTCCGCCGGGCCTTGAAACGCGCCGATATCGCTCCCGCACACGGTGCTGCACATCTCTTGCGCCATGCCGCGGCAACAACCATGCTGACGCGTGGTTTGAGCTTCAAGAACATCGCCGACGTGTTGGGCCATCGTCCCTCCAGTCCACCGCCATCTATGCAAAGCTCGCCATGCCTTCGCTGGCGCGAATTGCCGTGCCGTGGCCGGGAGACAGATCATGAACGGTGAGGAACTTCAGGATCTGCTGAGCCGCTACGTCGAACACCGCGAACTGCTGAGTTACCGGCATACCCATGGCGGAGTTCTCGCACGCTTCGTGCGAGACTATGCCATCGAGCAGCCAGGCGAATCGATCAAGACCAAGGAGGTGCTCGAATGGGGCACGCGGGTTCACCGTGCACCGCCAACCCAGCGGCTATCCTCAGTGCCCTGCAGGGATTTCTGCGTTTCGTAAAGGCTATCGATCCGGCAACTTCGGTCCCCGACAACCATCTGCTGCCATCACCGCGTCGCAATCCCCCGTACATCCTGAGCGCAGGCCAATTGCAATCGATCCTGCGCGCGGCGGCGACTGCGCGACCGCGAGGAGGCCTGCGCGTCGACGCCTATGTCGCGGTACTGGGGCCGCTTATCAGTTCTGGGCTACGCGTCAGCGAAGTGCGGCAGACTCGACGGGATTGAGTTGGAAACCAATGCAGCTGCCCGATGACCCTGCCACGATTCCACATATAGAAAGAAGTTTGATAACTTTTTGTGTGTACGGAGAAAAGCGTGCCAGAGAAGCTGATACCAAGATGGTAATACACGAAGGAATTCAAAATGGAGGCGGTACGGTGAGCCTAGAGCGTTGGCCGGCATGAGGCCGCTTGAAGGCTGGGCGTGCCAGTGGCCACGTTGGGAAACAGGTTCGGTGATCTGCGCAGTGGCAACACGCAGACGGCGGCAAAGCCGGCTGCCAATGCGCCAGTGTGCAGCCGTCGTCCGGTCAACGATCTGGAAGCTGGGGTCAGCAGGCTGCGCAAGGAACTGGCCAGCGCGAAGCTGGCCATTTTTTGCATGGCCGTATTTGACAAGCAAAAAATAAGGATAGGGGAGTAAAGTTCGAACTCCAATAATCGATTGGACTTTTTTCGAATACTGACATCGCCGATTCCCATCGCTTGTACTCTATGCTCAGCCCACTGACCTCGCGCATCCCGTCCAGCCACGTTGCTATCTCGTCGACTGCAGTCGACCACCTATACTCGAAAGACAGTCGCCCTCCCCTCGCTCGCGACCTTGCTCGAATCTCGAACACCTTATCTGAAATGTTGTTATCAGAAGGACTTGGACATACACTGAGCGATTGCGGGTCGTTGCTCAAGAATACTATTGAGGAAGCTCAAGCCCTCTACATCAGATTGCGCAAGGCAATCAATTCTGACACATGCGAATTGAATGCCAAACACAGAGAGCTCTCATTCGCCCTAATGAATCGTACCGTAGTCCTCGGAAAATCCGGAAATTTCCTTCTGCATGAGAATAATGTCCTTAAACGTCGCCCATCCGGAATTTCCCACTACATTAAAATGGCCACCTCATCCACCTATCGAAAGCGCGTCAGTAACACCAAGAAGTACTTTGACAACACCAATGCCGTCATTATCAGAAATAAATTGGACGGAAATATCAAGAGACTTAACGACGATTCGAGCAAAATTCTCACTAACATTTGGGCCATAACAGAGCAACACTCAAAAGTCAGTAGCCTCTTGAAAGATCTACGCAAAATTGAGCAGCAAAAGTCCAAAATGGGACTGCCATCCATATCGATCGACAGGCTTAACCATCGAACTAGCATCTGAACGTCGGCACGCGAATCATGGCCCTCACCCTTTTGCCTCAGTCGGACGGCTCGCCAATGCAGCAAACAACTGATTGATTGCGCCTGGGCCGGTGCGTCGTTCGCTCTCCCGAGCCAGAACCCCAGTACTTGCGCGGTCTCGCGCACAAAGTACATCAGCAATCCACCCGCTGTCGCTGCGATGGTCTGATCCTTCAGCGTGCCGTCCCGCCACCCCGGTGATCACCAAGAACGCGATTACGGCCGCGATGCTTGAACACATATGACTTCCTTGGTGGTTGCGCGTACTTTCGCGCCCCCCACCCGCGTGGCGTCATCGCGCTGAATCGAACGGAAACGGCTGCGCGAGCCGGCGCGCGATGGTGGCCAAAATGGATGACGCGAATCGCGCCGCTGCTGGCGGTTACGCCGGCACGAACAGGCCCGATCAGGCGGTGACGAGTTGGCCGAGCCAGCGTGTATCGCGCGGCGACGGGCGACGATGCAGGCGCTGATCAAGCAGCGCGCGTGCCTTGCCTGCGTCGCCGCTGCGCATCCAGGCGACCAGCAGCGTATCCTGGACGATCTCGCGTTGCGCGCCGCTGCCGCCGATGCGCACGACCTCGTGCGCCACGGGCTCGAGGAGGGCCGCGCATTGCGCGTATTTCTCCTCGGCGAATGCGAGCACCGCGCGGCAGATCTCTGGCACCACAGCGCCGGCCCGCAGCGTGCCGGCCTCGACGAGCGCGTCGAGCGCCCCCGTGCGCTCGTCGAGCGCCGCCGTTGCGCCCGTGGCCGCCGCGATCAACGCCATATGGACATCGGCGAACGGGAAGCCCGCCTGCCGAAAATAATCCGATGCATACCGTGCCGCATCGTCCCACTTGCCGACGGGAACGGTATGGCCGTAGGCCTGCATGCGCCAGAGGAACGAAGCGGTATCGCTGACCACGTTGATCGGCACGCCCAGCGACGCCGCTGGCGCTACGTGCGTGTCATAGATCGCGAGTGCGCGTTCGGTGTCGCCGCGTTCGAGTGCGATCAGGGCCGCATGCCACGCAATGTGACCGTGCAGGATGCCGCTGCGGTCGTATTCAGGCAGCCAGCCGGCGATCACCGTATCGGCCTCGTCGTTTGCACCGGCCTCGTATAGCACGTGTGCGACCGCGTGCACGGCATTGACATTGTGGCGACGCAGCTCGAGCGCACGCTGCGTCATCGTACGGCCGACCCGGACGTTACCGTTTTCGCCATGTGCCCAGCCGCGATTCGTCAGGAACCACCAGTCGTCATCCTCAAAATGCCGTGCATAGCGCTCGCAAAGATCGACGCGCGCCTGATTGTGATCCGCCATGCCCGAAAATGCGAACAGGCCGAACGCGCCGAGCGGCAGCGACAGCACGATCACGTCGCGCGGCCAACGATCGACATGCTCGAGCGCGCCCGCCAGTGCTTTTGCAGCCTGCCCGTGGATCGCGAGCGACAGTACCCTGACGTGGCTGCGCTCGCGCGGTGTGCCGTTCCGGGCGACGAGCGCGGCCGCGTTCGTGATCATCGCGCGCGCGTCGCCGATCTCGGCGCGGATCGCATGAAGGCGCGCACGGGCAGCCTGCGCGAGCGCGAATTCTGGATCGGCCGCGATCGCCTCGTCGAGCGCTTCGGCCGCGCCCGACCACAGGGACAGGAGCAGGTCGACACCGGCGCGATAGCGGTCGGCCGTGCGTTCGGAGGGCGTCGAAAGGGGTAGGCTGTAGCGGTCGAAACAGGCCATGAGGCGGGAAACTCCAGTAAGAATCGTGGGCGTTCGGGACTGCAGCAATTCAACTGCGCGCGTTGCCGCGAGGCAGGCATGGCGTGACCCTGTGCGGCGACGATATCCTACGCGCCCGAGAGATCAAGGCGCTCGGAAGACGATAGCATCGACCTCGGCCGGAACTTAGCGTGCAATATTTTCCGTCTTCTGAAGTCACCCCTAATTGAACGATTCGATCAGTTGCGTGAGACCGTCCGATTCATAGCCCATTTGTGCAATATCGCCAGCGTGTTGATCGCGAATTCGTTGGCCGCCGCAACGATGCGTGCCAACCACCGATCGGCCAGTGCGTTAGACAGTTGCGCCGCGCGCTGGAACGATTGTCAATCCATATTGGGACCCCAAAACAAAAATGGCCGCACGAGGTGGCCGTAAACAAAACACTCTGGTCAAAGCCATTGGCTTATACACAATTGCCGGTGTGGCCGCCGGTACGTAACTTCTGCAATGTCTTTGCAGCTACATGAACTTCTGTGAGTCCGAGCCAGATGGCTTTCGCACAGGGTTCGCCGTCGCCCTTTCGGCCGAGGAATCCGCCCAGGCGCGTGATCAAGCGCAACATCTCGTTGAGCTTGGGCTTGGCCGGCTGCTTGGCGTCGATGAGCAAATACGCGCCCCGAATTTCATCGACATCGACGAACAGTTCGGCATCCAGATCGGGGCAACGACCAGAAACAGCACCAATGCCCGTTCGAGCCGCTCGATCGTGCCCAAACTGCAGCGCCTCGACACGGCAACCGTTCTTCAACACGTTGAACAGTATTTCTATTTCCCAGCGAACCCGATACCAGTCGATCAGCTCAATCGCTTCGGCTTCGCGGTTGGTCAGCAAACGCCATTCGATTGGCCTGACGCCGTTTGACGCCTCGAACTCGCGCGCCACCAGACAGGTGGCCGTCACGCTTTGCCCCACGCCTGCTGGCAGCTCGATTCGCTGCAGCCACACGTGCTGGCGCACTTGGCGCGCCTCCACGCCGCGACGCGAGCCCATCGTGAAGACAGTCTCGCCGAGCGGTTCACCTTCGCTCGGACATGCCCACAGTTTCACCCCATCGGGCAGCGCACGGTCATGGGTCCACCAAATCAGCCAATCCGCCGACGTACCCAACTCCTGCGCTCGCACCATCAGTGCGATCATGTCCGCCTCTCGATCAGCGACATACACCAGCCGTGCGGCAAGCTCGATGCCGTTTCCGCAACCCGCTCGTAACCGTCCAGCGCAGGCTTTCCTTGAGCCCGCCGCGCTTGCCGTGCGCGTCCAGCGGCACGCACTCGGGCGTCACCGCGTAGGTTGGATGCAAATACATCCTGCGCTGCGCCTCGTGAGACGGCTATCCGAGGCCAGTGCCGGCCGTTGAAATCCAATTCCGTCGTGTCCTGCAGGCACGGAACGGCCGACTGGGCTGCCATGCGTTGCTCGATCTGTCGCCAGTGCTGCTCCAGAATCACTCCCAACTTGACCTCGTCGTTGTCGAAGAGGCGGTACGCCGCCATCGTCTCACCCCAGCTCCGACTTGCCTGTGGCGCGCCAGCCGTTGGCTTGGCCGCCAATCGTTCCATCAATGTCCTGCTCGCTTGTTCAAGCGCGCGTCGCCAAGTTCAAGGTCGGTAAATTCAGCTTCCGTCCGGCTCGGTGTTTCCAGGGCCAAGGCATTCATGCAAAAAAAAGCGAAAGTAAACGCGACGCGCCGAAAGTTTACAAGCCCTGGTCTATCTCATTGGTCGAAAACGATTCGTTCCGGTCTCCGGTTGCGGAGAGCTGCCTTGTGTATAAGGCGGTGCGCAAAGCCCCGCCGCGGATCGTACCCCTCATCACAGTGAGCCAAACATTACTTTGAAGCCAAGGCATACGTACGGCAATCCGCTAGCAGTTCATCGCACATGTCGCGTGTAACGTGGCCCATCATGTACATGTGAATGACCTGATCGTCTTTTACTAAATGATACTTGTTGAGCAAGTACTGTTGATGCTCAGGGGGAAACGTCCGGACGAAGTTTGCCAACGGTATCACGACGGCGAGCCCACCCGGGGTCGCGAATGCACCTGGGCAGCAGCCATGGTGCAATTCCCGAGCGACGTACTGGGCAAATTCGATTCCGTTATTCACCCAACGACTAATCACGTCGGGGCCGATATGATGAAGTCGAGAAAATACGGTCGCGGCTCGGAAGCCGTCCCTGCTTCCGTACACGGTAATGTCTTTCAGGTCGCTTAGATAGGGAACCGCATGAATATCCGTCTTGAATTGCTCGATGACCGTGTGCCGCGCGATGAACAGGTTGGCGGGCATTGGAGTGCCCAGTACCTTGTGTGTACTGATTGTCATCGATGAAATGGCGGGATGACGGAAAGTATAGTCGTCTTTCCACGGGAACTGGGTGGCAGACAGGAACGGCACGACGAGGCCACCGAGAGCAGCATCAAGATGCAGGTAGAGTGGACAGGATTTTTCACGGAGAATATCCACGCATGCCGTTAATGGATCATACGCGCAAGTCATCGTGGTTCCCGCCGTCAGGACCAGAACGATTCGCTCCCCCGGGGTAATCTGAGCACGCAGGTCGTTCAAGTCCAGCTCACCCGTTGGATGTACGTTGATCACCTTCACGCGACCGAAATGGAGTGCACTGGCAAATTTGACGACACTGTAATGAGCGGCTTTCGAGAATACCAGCGTGGCACCGCGCATCAACGTTGCCCCTATCCACATGCCCTGCAAGTTTCCCAGCGTCGAACCTCCGCCGACGTACCCCCAGCACTCTGGAGCCGATAGATGAAGCCATTGAGCGACGCGTTCGACTGCCGCACGCTCCTGAGCCATCGTATTGGGAAGCGGGCAACGATCCGGCTCGTAGCAATCGCCGAGATTGTTGAGCAAGCGCCCAAGGCGCGCACAGTCACCGGGTGACACGGTCAGTGCCGAAAGATTGACCTGGATCCCCGTGTAATATTGCCAATCACTTTCAGAAAACGTAATATTAGGGGTGGAAAGTTCGGACATCGACTTAACTCCATCGCAATATACATTGCGTCAATTTCGTCAGCTAGCTATGTTCAATGCCACGGACCACAAGGGGGCAAATACAGCGTCGCAGCATGCATGGGGGAGTGAATTTTGCTTTATTTGCGATTTTAGTTCACTCCCCTCCGCGGGAGAAACCCACCTATCGCCTTCACGGCGGCCTTGAAGATCGAGGGTCCCTTTGCCATATTCTGTTCGGTCGAGCATGCTAGGTGTTTTTTTTGATTTTCGTCTATTTGATTGACGATACCGCTGCATCGAGCGCGTGGATCACTTGATATCTTGGTAAGGCGATTGCCTATCCTATTATTGCCATCGTGCCGAGCTTGAGGCCGAAGTTCGCGGATGCTCCATATCCCATAGAGTCGCGAGTCGATATAAATAGAATTCAATGTGCCGTACATGGATTCCCCTGCCAAAATACAAAAAAATCAGATCTCGATAGAGCCGCATCAAAGCATGGTTTGAAATCTCTATGCTGCCGAGTGTACCAGAGTCAATGCCCGCCACAGGTTATCTCGTCGAGGATGGGCTGAGAAAATTTAATAAAAGAGCGAAATATGACAGGAGTATTTCACCAAATCGAATCAAGCGTATACGTTTCTGAACAGAGAGGTGAAAGCGTCACGACGCCAACCAGTTCACTCAGCGCAAAACAGTGTGCGTAGGCTAGTACACCGAATATCGGTACGAGCCAGCGTCGCTCTTGCCTGAGCGACCAGCAGTTTGCCACTACACCACCCACAGTTTGCGTTATTCTCCTGCCCGGCGACGCCACCAACCCCACCTCATCCAACGATTTGCCTGTATACATCCGCTTCGTCGACAAATTCAGTCCAAGTTAATTTTGTTTCTTCGGCGAATGAGGCTTGTTAGTTAATTTACAATTAACAAATATGACGCGAACGATACAGAGGTCTCTCGGAAAAACATTGACTAAAATTGCGTCTGTAGTAACGTTGAACGAAAATATGGCGTGGTACCGAGTTGTTCGCTGCACCAGAACATTGTCGATTGCGATGTCACCGGTGAATAGTGGTGTCGAGATTCACGTATCTCTGAACTTTCGTCACTCAACGCTGAACTCGGCGCAGCGCACACTGGCGGCTGAAAGTCATTCGGCGCAGGCGTTGCAACCGAAGCCATCGAGCACGGGGCTGGGCCTGCCATAGGGAGCGACCTGGGCGTCGGGTCATCCGACCCGGTTCAGCCATGAGGCCTCATTCGTTTAGTCCGCTATTTGGCGTCCGTGCGGTCGCTTTGCCCTGTAAGTATCCGGTCGGCCGCCAACAAATTGCGTTGAGTCGTCGGTCATTGGGGACATTGGAGACCCCGCGGATGGGGGCAGTCGCGAACGTCGGCATACGCGCATTTACATGATCGCGGCCGATCCTATACGGTCTGGTTGGGGGTAGCTGCCAGTCAGTTGTGATCGCCTGCGTGAACATCGGTTTCCGGTGGCCATCATCAGCTAGGCGGTTCGTTTGCGTTGGTATTTCCGCTTCCAGCTCAGCCTGCGCGACTTCGAAGAACTACTGTTCGAGCGCGGCATCGTCTTGAAACGATTCGGCGCTGGTGTGACAAGTTTGGGGCGGGCTTCGCTCGTCGCGTCAAGGCTGCGCGTGGTCAGCCAGGCAGCAGCTGGCATCTCGACGAAATGGTCGTGACGCTGCACGGTGAGCCCATATCTGCTATGGCGCGTCATCGACGAGCACGGTGCCGAACTCGGCATCCTGCTACAGAAGCGACGCGACAAGGTCGCAGTCAAACGCGTCTTCCAGCGGGTGCTGCCTAACCGACTATCCCTTCCTGCCCTCGATGCACTGCTTGATCAACAGCGTGACAGTGCCACCTCATGACATCCGCGTTCATCTTTTGATGGGCGTCGTCAATGGGCCGCATATATTCAACGCGCTGCCGGAGTGGAGTGAACCAGCATCAGATCGGCAACCATGCCGAGGCGAACACGGCCAGCGGCGTCACTGCGATGAGTGCACTCACCAACGGAGATTTTTCTCCATGTTCATGCCATTTACGACAATCCTGACCGTTGCACCATCAGACATGCTGCCCACCGTTGATGTGGATCTCGGCTCCGTTTATGTAAGACGACGCGGGACCGGACAAGAAATAGATCGTCTCGGCTACTTCACGTGGGTCGCCAAGCCGATGAAGCGGAATGGTCTTTTCGACGATCTCTTCGGTACCAGGCGACAGAATTGAGGTATCGATTTCCCCTGGGGCAATTGCATTGACCCGTACACCATGCGGTCCAAACTCATGCGCCATCTCACGCGTCAGCGCTGCAAGTCCCGCCTTTGAAGCAGCGTAGGCGGTTCCCGCGAACGGATGCACTTTCACTCCGGCAATCGAGGTGACATTAACGATGCCCCCTTGAGCACTGACAAGCTCCGGAAACAGCGCACGCGCGAGCAGCGCATTCGATACAAGATTGACGTTGAGGACCGTAGTCCATGTGTGGATGTCGCTCGCGAGTACCCCCAGTCGCGAACGGTTTTCTCCCTTCGGCGAGATACCGGCATTGTTGACGAGCGCATGCAGCTTCCCGTCGGGCAGACGGCGCCTCACTTCGGCAGCAACCTGCTCAATGGAGTCGAGGTCTGCCAGATCGGCCTGAATGTGCGATTCCCTCGCATCGGGCCATTGGCATTCTTCCGAAAAGGGTTGGCGAGACACCGTAAATACTTTCCAGTTTCGTTCCTGGAACAGTTTCACCGTAGCGTGTCCGATGCCGCGACTGGCGCCGGTGAGCAGCATGTATCGAGTCGAATCATTCATGGTGTATCCACTGAAAATTGAATAGCGCACATGTCGCAGTCGCCGAATGCGCTCAGGTGCCGGCGGACGTGCCGACTCTCTGGCATTATGCGCGACCGCGGAGCCATTCGAGCGTGAGGAGAACGGAAATGGAGATCACGATCGGGATCGTGGCGACCGCCGCAATCGCCGGACTGACGTTTTCGCGAATACCCGCGATCATCTGGCGCGGCAGCGTCGATTGCTCCGGTCCGACCAGAAGCAGCGTCAGCACAACCTCATCGAAGCTTGTAGCAAACGCGAAGCGCGCGCCGGACCCGGCACCCGGCAAGATCAGCGGCAACGTAACCCAGAAAAAAGTAGTCAGCGGGCCGGCGCCGCGACTCTTCCCCGCCCTGATCAGACTTTTGACGTAGTCTTCCAGCATTGCCGTGGCCGTCACTACGGCGAACGGTGCGCCCAGTGCTGCGTGCCCCAGTACCAGTCCGTGAAAATTGTTCGTCAGCCCGAGCAGCGCGAAGAAAAAGTACGTCGCAACAGCCACGATGACGATTGGCACGATCATCGGCAGCATCAGGAAGCTGCCACCAACTCACGCCAGGGAAAGTTCGAGCGGACCAAGCCGATCGCCGCAAGCGTACCAGGCACGGCAATTGCCCTCGACAAGGGGCGACGATCATGCTGTTACGAAACGCATGAACCGATCCGTAAGACTCGAACACCTCGCTTGCGCCAGCGCGTCAGGCTCGATGGGTCGATCGGCGGTTCAGTCTGCAAGTAGGTCTCGCAGGTAATTACCCGCCTGTATGGGTTCTCGACCCATTGCCAGACGACCTCTTCATCGGACAGGTCGAATGCGTGTTGCAAATAGAGAGCAAGCCAGCAATCAGGCGCGGCGAACTCGCCGGCCGCTCACGGCGCGCCACGAAGCTTTCGCTCATCGACGCGCTCAACCGATTCCAGTCGATTGACTCGACAAAGCACACCAACGGGTGCGTCAAGTTGATCTGTTCGTGCAATGGATGCCGGAACAATTCTCCTTCCGGTACGGGCGTCTTGGGACGATGAGAACGTGTCGGACCACGACCGCAGTGATATGACGGTCGACGGAAGACTACTTCTGCTCTGCCCGGTCAACCAGGTAGTTCAACACTGGAATCGTGCCATTCAGGCTATTAGTATAGCCCGGCCCTGTTTCATATTGACCATTCACGACAATCGTCGGTACGCCGTTGATGCGAGCATTACGAATCAGGGTCGCCGCATGGCTCACATCAGCCTGAACGCGCATCGAGTTGTAGGCCTGCAGGTATTGATTTTTATCGATTCCATACTGGACTAGGAAGTCCGCCTGCGCTTGCGCAGTAAGCAGCATTTTCCCTTCGGCAATCGCCTTGAAGACGGTCGGCATCAGCCGATCCGCATCGCCCAACGAAGTCAGCGCATAGTACATACGAGAATGGGGCGTCAGTTCGGTGTTCATCGCTACCGGCACGCGCGTCAACGCAATCCTGCTGCCCTCCTGTTTCGCCCACGCTTCGAGCACGGGTTCGAACTGCGCGCAATGCGGACAGCCGTACCAGAAGAATTCCGTGACGTTAACCTTTCCAGCCTGCGTCAGGGTGGTCGATGCTGGCTTGAGTACGTCGTAGTCCTTGCCGGCCACGGGCGTGCCAGCTGCATGGGCCAGCGGCGCCGCCATACACATCGAGAGCATTAGGACACGGAAAGCACGCTTCACGTCGGGGTTCCTCCTTAGATAGGCAGTGACAGGAAATTGTCAGCGACCCGACGCATTATGGGGAAAACCAGAGGTATCTAAAATCGGCCAATCTAAGAAACGGTATCAGAATAATCCGAAATTGTTTTAAAGAATGTTCATGGTTTCGTTAACCTGAATGCGGCATTGTCAACTTGGGAGACTTCGTCACTGACGATGCATAACGCACGCTGGCTCAGAGCGCACTCGACGGAGCTTGGGTGACGTTGGTAAGTTCGCGCCATGCGACGAACCGGGCCGCGTGACCCTGCCTCGTTTTCACGTACAGCAATTCATGCGGCGATCAAGCTGGCCTCGTAGTCGACAGGGGTGCGGAAATCGATCGAGGTATGCAGGCGTTGCCGATTGTAATAGCCCTCGATCCAGTCGACGATATCGAGGCGGGCTTGGGCGCGCGTTTCGTAGTGGTTCTGATAGATTCTCTCGACCTTCAATGTCTTGAAGAAGCTCTCCATCGGCGCGTTGTCCCAGGCGTTGGCGCGACGGCTCATCGAGACTTTGATCTTGAACGCGTCGGTCAGTTGCCGGTACACGCGACTGGCATATTGGGCGGATTCAACCGGTCGTCGCAACACCTTAATCCAGGAGGTGTTTCATGGGTCGTCCATCGAAGTGGATACAACAGTTGACGGGGCGAGGAGCGATGCGCTCGCCGGCCGCCCCTGAGCACGCAGTTGCCGCACGATGCGAGGACGGCCATAGCTGCCACGACCGGCGCGATGAATGGCAGCAACCTCGGCGTCCAGCACGGCATTGGCCAGTGCTCGCCGACTTGGCTCCCGGCCGCGCCACTGGCAATAGCCGCTGCGCGACACACCCAGAACCCGGCAAAGCCGGCTCACGCTGTACTGGTCGCGATATGCGTCGATCCAGGCGTACCTCACCGCGACCCCTTCGCGAAGTACGCCGTCGCCTTTCGAAGAATTTCGATATCCAGCTTCGCGCTGGCCAACTCCTTACGCAGACGACTGTTCTCGGCCTCCAGGTCGCTGACCGGGCGACGACTTGAGCTCGGCGCACTGGGCACCGGCCCCGCTGCGGCCTGCGCACTGCCATCGCGCTGATCACGGCACCAGTTACCCAGCGTCGCCACCGGCACGCCCAGCCTGCGAGCGGCTTCATGCTGACCGACGCTCTCAGCGAGCCGCACCGCCTCCACCTTGAATTCCTTCGTGTACTGCCGTCTTGGTACCACGTTCTCTGCCATGTTCTTCTCCATACAGTCAAAAAGTTATCAAACTTCTTGCTGTACGTGGAATCGGGCAGGGTCACTGCTCGGCCATGCGTCGATTCAGACCACGGCCGGCTATGCAAAAACGGACCTGTCGCAGTTGCGCGCGTTCGTTGATCGCGCGTTCGATACCGATTAGGGTTCGGTCGCCAACGGCGGAATCGGCGATTGCAAGCCTTCTACGGCGAAGCGATTCAGTTTGTCGAGCGCCGTCAGATAACGATGGGTCGGTATGCTCGCCAGTTGCTCGTCGTGAAGCAGCAGAATCCGCTCGATCACGGCTTTGTCTCGATCGAGCATGACCCAGGTTTCGCCGTGCTCGGCGCGCGCGATGCACCGAGCCAGCGCGGCCTCCGCGCGCTGAAACTCAGCATCGTCAGCGGTCGCCGGAGTTTCATTGCGCAGATAGAATGCCGTATAGACGGCCTTCAGCAAGCAGACCATCAAGTCGACATTGGTATGTCCCTTCGCGATGGTGGCCAACGCGAGATGATGTTCGAGCGACAACGCGCGGGTCCGTGCTAGCGGGAGCGGCAACAACATTTCTTTGCTCAACGGACGGTGTCCCGAACGCCGGGCGGACTTTCGACTCATGGTGGCATAGCAAAAGACAAGAGCCGCGTATTATGCCCCGACCATTTACGCGGACTCCTGTCAATTTCATCCGCGTGCCTCGCGTCCCGCCATCGACATGCCGATCACAAGACTGGGCATCAGGCGATGCGCATATTCCGCGACCGGGAATTCGAACGTGCCACGCAGCTTGATGCCTTCGAATCGGAATCCGCAGCCCGGCGTTTGCCCGGCATCTGGTATCCGGCGTGGCGACGTTACAATACCCAAGAGTACTCGAACCCCTGCCTCCATGAGCAGCCAAGAAACTGTCGATGTGCCCGTCAAAGAACGGGCAACTATTGTGTGTCTTCAGGCGCAGCGGGTCTTGCTGGTCGCGCGCGCGGCGTCGCGATGGGCGTTGCCCGGCGGCACAATTAAGGCCGGGGAGGCGCCGTTCGACGCGGCACACCGAGAGCTTTGGGAGGAAACCGGTTTGGTCGGACTGAACCTCACATATGCGATGCACTTTGGCGGCCTCTCGAAGTTGTATCACGTGTTTATCGGTGAACTCGGAGCCGATCTGAAGCCGCAAGCGAGCAATGAGGTCGCCCGATGCAAATTGTTCCGTCACGATACCATCGCCGAGCTGCGGGCATTCCTACGAAGAAAATCATCGAATTGGCCTATAGCAGCGAGTGGTCCGCATAGGCAAGATTCATCTCGCAATTCGAGGGCACGTCGCTATACTGCCGCGTGCAAACATTTCGAATGTCGCTCCACCCGCAGCGAGGCGAACATGATCAGCGCGTACACATACTGTGGATATACGATTGACGTTCGCTGCGAACACAAGGTCGACGGGTCTCATGGTGACGCGATCGCCTGCGAGACTCCACCCGGTTTCGTCGCAATAGTCCAGGTGCGAGCAGCGCGCGCTCGGTCCTTTTTCCTGGCGCCGATTCGCTTGGCCGATGAGCAAGGCAAACCGTTTATCGACCGGCTCGATGCGTTGCGCGCGGGTCGCTCCGCCGGCGAGATAATCGTCGACGACCTTCTCGTGGACACCTGCAGCGACGGCTCCGGCGTTCAGCGCTGATGCTTCCGTCGCAGCTCGCGGCCGGTGTAGACGGCGAAAATAGTTCTTATCATCGTCACGCCTGACGCGACGAAATCGTTCAGCGTACCGGTGCTATGCAGAAGCTTGGGAAAGACACCCATAGCAAGCCCAACGGCAGCCAAAATCAGACCGGCGGCCACACCCGAGACGTTTTCAATATAGCTGATCAATATCAGAATCAGGGCGTCAGTAGGGGTAATCGTCTCTTTTGTGTATGTATGGCGGTTTCACTCGAAATTTCACGCAAAATCATGGGCTTGCATGAGGCCGATTTTGCGAAGCCGCGTCCTCCGGATGCCAAATCTGGCGCTTCAGCCCACAGTGCCGCCCAGACCCAAGCTCGCCCGATAGTCAGCCAGCAGAAACAGCTGGGCGTCGACCTGTGCCGCCAGCTTTGTCCGCTCCGCCGTCGCTACGCTGAGCGACGCACGGGCGCTTTCCAACTCCCCCGACTGCGCGCTAACCGTCGCGCGTAGGGCATCGCGTTCCGTCTCGAGACGGACGTGATCGGCAAGCATCCGGTCGAGCGCCTCCCGTATCTGCTCACCGTGTGCCCGCGCTTCTCGTAAACTTTTACTCGCCGCGCCGGACTCGGCGACCAGCCGCGCATTGTCCTTGTTCAGTTGTGTAATTTCGTTCTGCTTCACGATTGCCGTCTGATTGGTCTGGCGCAGTTCGGCCTGCAGCTGCTGGACCTGCGTCTCGTGCCGGCGCGCTTCCTGTTCGCGCTGCTCGCGACTGGCGGTTCGGTAATGTTCGAGCGCGTCGTGCGCGTGCTTCAGCTTCTCCTCGAGCGACTGGCGGAAGCTTTCGTGCTCGGCCAACCGCACTGTCTGGTCATGTACCTGCTGCGAGAGTCGCTCGATGTCGATCGCACATTGCTGCACCGCCAAGCGCGTATCGGCATGCGCATCCTGTTCGCTCGAGAGCGCGGCGCTCGCGTTGGCCAGTTGCGCCTGCAGTGCGGCGAGCTCGCCAGTGAGCTTAGCGATCTCGGTTTGGGCCTGCTGGTGCTGGGCGGCTGCGGCGGCCGCCTGCTGATCGATGCGCACCTGCGCTTCCTCGTGCAGGCGGGCCGCGAGGCGCGCGACGAGATCCTGGATGGCGTCGGACAGCGACGCCGCGCGCGTCAGCGACGCGCTTTCTTCTTCATCCAGTTCTTTCAGGTAGCGGTGGATGGTGGTTTTCGAGCCGGTATTGCCAAGCGCGATACGTATCGCATCGATCGACGCGTGCATACCCTGCGCGATCAGCGAATCGCGCGCACGCTTGATGTCCACACGGGTCAGGCCGGCGCGAGCCATGGGGCCTCCTTTGAATATCGTACTGTATTACATACCATTTATATACGTACTATCATGGCTGGTCAAGTGTGGCGTGAGCTGGTGGCTTCTCATATGCAATAAAGATGGGTTATCCAATGTGATTGGTCGAAAATCGGCTCGAACGACCGGAAACGGTACGGAAAAGGGATCGCCTACCTGATTTCAAGCAAGCGCCAGCTGGAGCGCCTCTTCAGGCGGGCACACCTGGTAGCCCATGGCCCGGTAGCCGCGCTGGCGTTTCTCCCACATGCGCAACAGCACCGGATGGCCGCCATCCACGTAATCGAGCACTCGCACGCCAGTCTTGCCTGCATGCTCGCGGTGAAGCCGGCCTGCGTACTGCTGCAGCGTACCCTTCCAGGCGACCGGCATGCCCAGCACCAGCGTGTCCAGCGCCGGGTGGTCAAAGCCTTCCCCGACCAGGCGACCGGTTGCGAGCACGACGCGGGGCGTGTCCCCGTGCAGCGCGTCAAGGGCCGCCAACTGGGTGGCGCGCGCTTTTCTGCCGAGCCGTCCGTGCAGCACGAACAGCGACTGCACCGTGTCTTGCAGCATCTGCTGCAGGCTTTCGAGATGGTCCGTCCGCTCGGTGAGTACTAGCACGTTACGCCCCTGTCTGTACTGTTCACGTACAGCTGCCGCGATCATCTGCGTGCGCAGCGTGTCCTGCGCGAGCTGTGCGAACACCGCCTGGATTGGCGCGTCGGCCGAGACGTCCACCGTGGAGGTGAGCCTTTGCGGGAAGACCTCAAGCACCTGCGGCGCACCGGAGGGCGATTTCGCCGCATGCCGGATCGGTCCGCACAGCATGAACATCACCGGGTGCTGGCTGTCACGCCGCATCGGCGTCGCCGTCAGGCCGAGCACGTAGCGCGCCTGTACCGCCTTGAGCACCGCCTCGAAGGAATCCGCGGAGACGTGATGACATTCGTCGACAATGACCTGGCCGTAATGCCGCAACAGCTCGCCGCGGGTACCATCGGGCGCCACCGACTGCAGCATCGCGACATCGATCTTGCCTGTCGCTTTCGACTTGCCGCCGCCGATCGTGCCGATCTCCCGTGGATCGAGCCCGAGAAATGACTGCAAGCGTTCGCGCCACTGGTCAAGCAGTTCCCGGCGATGCACGAGCACGAGTGTGTTGACACCGCGCTGTGCAATCATTGCGGTCGCCGTCACGGTCTTTCCGAACGCCGTCGGCGCATGCAGGATGCCGGTGTCGTGCCGCAGCAGATCGGCCACGGCCGTCTGCTGGTCATCGCGCAACGCGCCGGCGAACGACACCACGAGTGACTCGCCAGCGTAACGTTCGTCGTGGATGTCGCAGGTGACTTCGTTGTCTCGCAGCAGCGTCATGACGTCGTCGAGGCAGCCCCGCGGCAACGCGATGTGGCGCGGGCAGTTCTCGGCGCGACCGATGATGCGCGGCTTGTCCCATACGCTGAAACCGCGTGCCTGGGCTCGGTAGAACTCCGGATTCTGGAAGGCTGCCAGTCGGATGAGGCGATTGAGGAGTGCCTGGGGAAGCTGTTCCTTCTCAAAATAGATCTGGTTCGCGAGCGTCAGCGTGAGCGATGCCGGCATTGGTCCGGCCAATCGCTTCGGCAGCGCGGAAGGTGGCTTCCACGGCTCGACTTGGTCCTCTTCGGCGATGAACGCAACGTCGAGCGGATGGGCACCGCCCGTAGCACGGAAAATCACGCCCTCGATGTCACGCCCGTCCATCATCCGGATGGCTGCCAGATACGCCCATTGGTCGGCATAGGGTTCGAAGCGTTCGTCTACAAACACACTGCATTCGCGCTCGCGTGGCTGTTTCTGCAGTGGCAGCGCGATTAGGTTGCCGAAGCCGCCTTTGGGTAGTATGTCTTGGTTCGGAAAGAGCCGGTCGTAAGACGACAACTCAAGCTGCCGGGTCCGGGCACAGGTGTGGCTGATGATGGCCGCCCCCATCCGTCGCGCCTCGCGCGCGGTGACGGCCGACGAGAAGAAGATCCACGCATGCGCGCCGTTGCCCGAGCGAGAAATCTCGAGCGAAACGGGCACGCCCAGCCCTTCACACGACTGCCGGAAAGCCATCGCATCTTCACGCCAGCCGTCCTCGTCGAAATCGACGGCGAGCAGGTAGCAGGTGCTGTCCAGCATCAGTGGGTAGAGACCCACTGTGTGATCGCCTGCCAGATGCGCGTAGATGACCCGATCCTCCAGTGGCAACAGCACGCGATGCCCACAGTCCGCGCAGCGGATGCGGGGCTTCTCACAAATTCCTGTTCGCCATTCATTCGCGCAGGCCGGCGCGTAGCCCGACTTCCCGGAATTGCGGCTTTCCCAGCGAAGCGGATAGACGTCCGTGCGGCCGCGAAACAGCCGCCGGAAGAGTTGCACTTTCTGGTCTGGCGAAAGTATAGGGGCGCTTGTGTTCCGCCCCGATGGTGATGGTTCGCGCCGGACAGTTGGAACGGACCTACCTGGCGTCGGCACGGTGGTCGGCAGTAAGGCGGTGAGTCGGACATTTTCAGAGTGAAGGCGGGCGAGCTCGGCGAGCAGCTCTTCGCGTGTGAAATTTTCCCAGCCCGGATGTGACGGCTTGCCTTCGTTCATCGCTTCATCGGTCGAAACCGCATTCCCCGTCTCGCAATCCGACTGGCGCACATGATCGTTGTTGCATATCGTCGTCTCCGATATTGATTGCCCGATTGTACCCACGAGCCATGTCTGCTATCGATCGCTACGTAGAAGCCGCGACGCGCGAAAATACCCGTCGCAGTTACCAGTCGGCAATCCGGCATTTCGAGGTTGAATGGGGCGGCTTCTTGCCGGCGAGCGCCGATGCAATTGCACGGTACCTTGCCGACCACGCCGAAACCCTGTCAGTCAATACGCTGCGGGCGCGCCTGGCAGCACTCGCACAATGGCATCAGACACAGGGCTTCGCCGATCCGACGAAGACACCGCACGTGCGAAAGGTACTCAAGGGGATCGCGGCGCTGCATCCTGCGACCGAGAAGCGCGCCAGGCCGATGCAGCTCGCGCAGCTCGAAAAGCTTACCGCCTGGCTTGATGGACAGATTTCCCAGGCCTCAGATGAGCGGAGTCGCCTTACGTGCGTTCGCAACCGGGCGCTGGTGCTACTGGGCTTCTGGCGTGGTTTTCGTTCGGATGAACTCAGTCGATTACGGATCGAGCACGTGACCGTCGAGGCGGGCCGCGGAATGACGTTGTTCCTGCCGCGCACGAAAAGTGATCGCGCACAGCTTGGCACGTCGTTCAAGGCGCCCGCGCTGTCGCGGCTATGCCCGGTGGCCGCCTATGAAGCTTGGATTGCCACCTCTGGCCTGACCGAGGGGTTCGTGTTCCGAAGCGTCGACCGCTGGGGAAACGTGAGCGACGAAGGGTTGCATGCCGGCAGCTTTGTTCCCTTGTTGCGCACGCTGTTTCGCGAGGCTGGACTACCCACGCCCAATAGTTACAGCAGTCACTCGTTGCGGCGAGGCTTTGCGACCTGGGCCAACTCGAATGGCTGGGATCTGAAAATGCTGATGGAGTATGTTGGCTGGAAAGATGTGCGTTCGGCAATGCGCTACATCGACGCGGCCGATCCGTTCGCACAACATCGTATCGAGTCGGCACTCACGATGATGCCACCACCGGCACCCACACAGCCTGCGATCGCCGAACCTTCGAAGACGCAGTCGTTGGCGGACGAGGTAACGACATCGACGCTGCAAACGCACCTCAGCCTGCATCTGGTCATCGAGCGCAACAGCAAATTCGTGGGAGGCATGTCCAAGGCGCGCCGCTGGATCGAAGATTTCTGTCATTCCCTGTATGAGATACGATGCGTCAACCGGCAGCGCACGCGATACGAGATCACCATGCCGTTTGCATACGGAGCCGAACTGGAAGCGGCGATCGAGGAACTGCTCGGCGAAATCCATTTTACCGCGGAGATGTGTGACTGCATGGCAGAAGCGGTGCTGCACGATCCTGTCGCAGACCGGTATTGGCGCTGATCGCGCTCGTCGACTTCATCGGATGGACGCCAGTCCGCCAACCGTACCGATACGCCGTCCGTCTCTATCCGGCACGCCTCATGATCCCGTGCCTCGTTGCCAGGGCGCGGCTTCCAGCAGGACGTCGCTGTATTGGTCGATGGGAAAGCTCAATGTGCCCCTGAAGTTCACGTGCGCAAAATGCGCAGGCCCCATCCGGCGCAACCACTCGTCGTCAACCTGTCGTCCTTTGCGTCGCCGGCCGTCGCCTGCATGTGCTGCGTGTTCTAGTCGATCACAAGGTTCGTCAACAGTGTCAACGAACCCGAGATGGCGACCATATCATCGCGACGTCGACCGCGCTCGGGGGGGCACACGTCTGGTGTAGATCGCGCGCTGAAGCTGGTGCACCGCCTCGCCGCGATTCAGCAGCGTATGCAGCTCCCGGCGGAACGCCACGTTGCTGAAGTAATCGCACAGGAAAAGCGTGCGCAGCAACTTGCCGAGTTGATGGGCGGCCGGACTGAATCGAGGCGACGAGCCGCAGCAGCTCATCCCAGCCGTCGCGAATTGCCTTGTGCGAAACGTCGTGGGCCACGAGCGGCGCCAGTCCTTCGGAGACGGCAAATCCGCGCGGCAAATACAACTTGCGCTCCTCCAAATTGCGCAGGCCCGGACACAGAGTAGCTTCGAGACGGCCATCCCCACGCTCGTGTACCCGTGCGTGTCGACGGAGAGTCGCAACAGTCCGCCATCGTCTCGGCTTTCGTTATGCGGCAGTACGCCTTCGATGGCCACGCGCGCCTGCCGCTCGTTCAGCACGAGCGGTTGATTATAGACAATGCCATGCCGATCCAGCATGTGCGTATAGATCCCGACTGCGTGGGTTCGGCGCCGCGGATCGACGCGGGCATAAAAGAGATGCGGCGAAATATTGAGGCTCATGGAATTGCTAGATGCGTGTCGCCCCGTTCCCCACAATTCGGTAATCGGATGCGTGCGCTGTAACTCGACCACGCCCTCGTTCGCGCGCGACAATCGCAAGCATCTCGAGCGCTCGCATCTCCGTCGCGATGGGCGTCAGACCGAGTTGTGGAACCATCTCCAGCCACGACGCTTTTCTCATCGAGATCCGTACCGTGTGCGATCAACCGTACGCGTCATTTGAAGGCCGCATGGACAGAGCTGACACCGATGTCAAAGGTGATGTCCGTTACACTTCGATGGGAATCAGATTGCCGGTGCCGCGCCCTCATGAACAGACGGTACGTGTCGAGCGCTTACCCTGATGTCGGCTGCACACATCGAACAGCAAGCCGCTTGACAATCAATTCGATGGTCCAACCTGCCGTGCGCCTGGTCAAGGCGCCAGTGCCCGATTACGTGCTGCGCGTTGAGCTGAAGTACATCAAGCCGGCGATCTGGCGACGAATCATCATTCCCGGTTCGATCCAGCTGGGCAAGCTGCATGTTGTGCTGCAACTGGCCATGGGCTGGGAAGGCGGGCACCTGCATGAATTCGTCTTCGGCGAAACCAACTATGGTGAACCGGATGACTCCGGATTCCCGAGCGACCCACCGATGCTTAATGAAGCACGGGTCACGCTGGTGGCGAAGGCGCTGGGCGGCCTGAAGTCATTCACCTACATCTACGACTACGGCGACAACTGGCGGCATCGGGTCAAGGTCGAGAAAGCACTCGTGCCCGATCCGGACATGCGCCGGCCGCTGTGCCTGGACGGGCAGAATGCATGTCCGCCGGAAGACGTTGGCGGAGTGCCGGGATATGCCGACTTCCTCGAAGCGATCGGCGATCCGACGCACGAGGAACACGACCACTTCCTTGAGTGGTGCGGCGGCAACTTCGATCCCGCGCCTTCGATATCGTGTTTGCGAATCAGTGGCTCTCAGAGGTCAAGTTCTGATCGTCAAGACGGCCTCGGATTGACGCTTACACAGGTCCTCAAGTAATTTGCCGATCTTGGTGAGCCGTTCCTGAGCAGAGCGGCTCGCATCGTCGACGAGCGCTCTGATCGAGATCAGTTGCTATCGGTATTCGACAGCCGACCGAGCCTGTTTGACTGTCGTCCGATCGTAGGCGTGCCGGACGAGGTCCCAGACGCGGCGGCCCGTTTGATAGAGCAGCACGTCGGTCGGCTCCAGTAACGTCACGTGCAGAAAAAAGATCAGCTCGATCGTGGGCGTCGACACCTTCAGTTTACGAACCTTGGCGGGACGCCGGACCTGAATGCGCTGCGCATAGGCGCGCCGTTTCTCGATCGGCACCGTGTCCAGGTTCCACGTGTGGGTGCCGAGCGACCTGAGGAAACGAACCTTCGACAGGGTTT
Organism: Burkholderia sp. RF7-non_BP4; assembly: GCF_001521935.1. Lineage (NCBI taxonomy): Bacteria > Pseudomonadati > Pseudomonadota > Betaproteobacteria > Burkholderiales > Burkholderiaceae > Burkholderia > Burkholderia sp. RF7-non_BP4. The sequence goes on from NZ_LOTA01000008.1 coordinate 35,670, forward strand.
CGGTAATGGTCGACGGGCTGTGCCGCGCCGGTGGCATCTCGAGCCATTCGAGCACCGTCATCCTCGACGTACCATTTTAAGGCAGTATGACTTTCCGTGAGGCGGGGGCCGGCCTGGCGTGGGGAAGCAAACGCGGGTTAGCATCGCTGCCAGAGCCGCACGGTGTGGGCAGGGCCACACCCGGCGATTTCCACCACGGAGGCCAGCGTGAAGGACGATAGCACGGTGTACGTTGGGTTGGATGTCCACAAGGAATGGTGGATTCAACCGGTCGATGCAACAGCTTGATGGAATCGTTCAGCCGGTGTATCGAAGTTTAGTGTCTTGCGTGG
>NZ_LOTA01000009.1:0-39646 GCF_001521935.1 Burkholderia sp. RF7-non_BP4
GTGCATGTGTCCACGCGGACACTTAGCATCTGACCTTCTGCCTACCATTGGTAGGGCGTCGTTTATTGACGGCTTACGTTATGCCTAGGCTTGAAACAAGTCACAAGATCACCTCTTATTTTAAGAAGTTGCTCCGCGTCCTGGGATTCGGCGGCCTTCTCCACTGGGCAAGATGGGTTCGATGGTGGCGCGCCTGCACGATGTGAATCAGAACCTGCCGTTTCGCTGGTGCAAGAATTTATCGGGAGTTGCGAACAGTCAACTCGAACTCAAAGCTCAGCGACCAAGCCGACGGCGCATCGACCACCCAATCATGCTGACTATCGTAGGGGAGCGTCAATCGCCCCTGTGCTTCATGCCAGGCAGGCGGATTCATCGGGCACGGCGCGAGCATGCCCGGACGCGGTTGTGGTCGCTCCACGTGCAACACAAAAAAACGTACGGTAGGTCCGGAAGGGGCGATCGGAATCCACTGTGCACGATAGGGCGCGTCGTTGCAGCTTTCTGCCTCCCACGTGCGTGCGATGAGCCGCACCGTCCAGTTTGATTCGTCGGTTTTGACGGGTACGTGCAGATGCCAACGGCGCAGTCCTGTCGCGAGCGGCGGCAATGTGCCCGCCTGTTCGTTCATCCGGTCGGATCGCATGACTGGCCCGCACGCTGCGAGTCCCAGGAGCCCACCTGCCAGTGCGAGCGCGCGCAGCCTTGGCCGCCAATCGAACGACAATGGGCAGCGGAGTAGGGAGGGGATGCACCAAATGCTAACCATGGGTTATCCACGTTGCTCGTGTCAAGTGACAATGATTACGGGTGTGATTCGATGGGGCGGATCACTTCAAAGCAGTGAGCGATACGGACAAGCTTTGCGTAGATAAATCGCCTACGTTGTCCAGTATGTCATGCGATTCCAGCCAGTGATTTCCGAATTCGTTGGGCGATCAATCGGCTTTGGCGTGACCGTGAGGCGCGCAATGTGGGCTGGACTGGCGGATCTCGCGCCACGATGGTGACACGCGATCACGGGATGTGCACTGGTCTGCAGAGACCTCGTTGTTGACATCTCCGGCCTGAATGCATGGGATTCCTACCGCTCCCAAAACGATGATGCTTGCTTCACATCGCCTCGGCGGGTTCCTGCTTCACGGAGGGGCTCGACTGCACCGACTCTCCTCAGGCGGCAACGCGGTGTCCCCGCGCCATGACATTGATCGCGCCGACCACGTCGGCGTTTTCCTCGAAACCGCATTCGATACAGGCGAACCGCGGCTGCGTAAGCCGATTCTCCGCGCTTACGCAGCCGCTTGTGTGCGTGGGCCGCACCGCAATAAGTCAGCCGTCGTTCCATGCCAGCTTGTAGCCCAGTTGGCGACGCAACTCGAAGCAGCATCTTTGCCGGGGACGGCACGGGGTGCGGCAGCCCCGTCGGGTTGCTCGATGACTAGCGTCAGGGAGAGCCATATGATTCGATCAAGGTCGCCGCGTATGCCGACGACGCGACGGTTACGCACTGGATTCTCGCTGAGGTGCGGTTTCTGCGGATTTGCTCCGTGTGCGATGGGGGACCATCTGCCGATCGATTGGCATAGTGTGTGGGGGCGATCGTGAACACATGGTTTTCGACTTCGCCGCCTCGTGTACGCCGTGCAAGCTGGTCTCTTCCATCGGAACAACGTAAGCGTAGTTCGACTATCACAAGCGAGCTGCAGTTCATCGTGCAGGACCTGAATGAGATTGCGCAACGGCACGGCTTGCCCAAGTTTGACTGGATCCCGACGAGTGAGTCCGCCGCAATTGCAGTCCGCTATGGAGCGGTACAACTTCGGAGGAGCCTCGCACACAAATGGCAGACCCTTGACCCTAAAGTTGCTCAAGCGAACGCTCAACGTAGCCAGATTCAGGCACGACTCACATCGGTTGGCCTCACAGCCAGCACGTCGAGAAAGCAATCGGAAATTGCGACAGTATCAGATCCTGCTCGTCGCCGAAGGTCGCTGAACCTGGACGAATGGCCCGATTCACGAGGGCGCGTGGTAACCGGCCTGGATGCGTCGCCTTCCGTCGAAGCGAATGCGGATGACTCGGCGTCAGGCTTCGGTGCTATCGAACAAGAACGCGCCCACCGCATCGGCGAACGTATTGTCCTGGAACAGCATATCAGTCGCATTGCTGAGTACGTCCGACATCTTGAGAAACAGTATCCGGTGCCGTCGCGTTATTCGAGGGCAGGCGGGGCAGTCGAATTGTGCCCGCTTGCTCAAGTTTCATCATCGAACGAGATCCTGGCTTCTACTGGTCTGCGGCGTCGCATCGCGCCTAGGGGGGGCGCCGATGAGGTTGATGTCACGATAGAACAACGCGCTCAGGAAGTCGGCGATCGACCCGTCGCGCTGTCTGCATGGAGGGTTGGCGCGGCGTGGGGCACGCACCTTCTTGTCAGCGCGGCAGTGCAGTTCATTGCAAGAATGAGTGGCAGTTTGGTTGACGTCGTTGTTCAACAGCTTCCCGAAGCCGTGGGTTGCATTGGCGGTTATCTCATGGTCCCGTTGTCGGTTGGCGCGTCCAGTGCTTATCTTGGGCGCCGAATGGCCCGTTATTTCGGATTTGGAGATCGCGGACGTCAAGCCATCTGGATGGTGGTGTCGGGGGGCGTGGGCAGTCTTTTGAGCGTGGCGGGCCTTTTCAGCATGGCGGAACTGATGGCCGAGCAGCCGACCCCGTGTCTTATTGTGATGGGGGGGGCTATACATCACATCGTGCTTTCCTGGATCGAAGCGATTGTGACCGATGCATTGCGCGATTGCGGGCCGCGTCCATTGCGACCAGAATCGGCATGGATGTTGCTGATGCCCCTTGCGAGCTGCGTAGGCAGTCTATCACTGGTTACCCCGTTGGCCTTGACATACCCGATCGGAAGCTTGGGCGGTGTGTTTGCGGCCGACACGCTCGGCGCTATTGGTCACGCTTCCGGCCAGACGTGGTTTCTCTTTTGGATTGCGAATCGAGACGTCCGAGCGTCTCGGGAAATTGTTAGCCACCGGGCATGGATGCGCACGCCACACTATGACGATATCGTCATGCGTGGAACGGCTGGAACCGGGGCAGCTTCCATACAGATTCTTGTTGCGGGTGCGTTGCAGCAAGCGATGCGGGCGGTGGTCGTGGCAGATGAATCGGGTTACCCGATTGCCAACATGATGATGGGCGTCATTGTCCATGATGTTCTTCGCCTTCCGCTCGAACTGAGTGAGGCGGTGCGTATGCGATCGGGCGCGGAGGCGCCATCGGTTGAGCTAGTTCGATATATACGGACAGACGCATGATGGAGCGTATGACAAGTTGTGGGGTGGAGTTGACGGGCCGACAAATCGAAGCCGCACGGCAACGGCGTCGCAACGGCTGGCCGTTTCGGCGTTGACGCCGAGGGCTATGCTGACGATTGATGCACGCAATCATGGATCGACTCGCGGGTTCGTCACAGTTGCAGCACTCGCCATCTCCTGTCGCTTCTGCTTTAGCAACGAAAGAGTTGTTGTCGGTCCTGGTTGGAGATCTGCGCTCTGTGAGGCAATCGATAAATGAGATTGCAGAGCGACGCGGGATGGGTATAAGTCTGCGCCGCGACGCGCGGCTTGATACGGTTGAGGTGGCGTGCGGCGCTGTCGCAAAGAAGCTCACGAGCCGTCATGACCGTGTGGAAAAGGAGCAAAGACGCGTTGCACAGCATATTGATGGTATTCAGAATCACCTAACTGACCTGAAATCATTGCACAGCGGCATGGTCATGTTGGACGATCATGCGTTAATGCAACGCGAGGCTGGTTGGCGCGACTGGTGGAACCGGTTGACATCTTCGTCTTATCGTAGGCGGTGTGAGCGTGCCACGCGTGACTTCGGATCACCCGCCACGGTTGAGCGGGTTCGGAAGCGTCTGATTGATCGTGATCGCTCGTTAATGCAAGAGCAAAGCAATTTAGTTCGAGAGTGCGCGCAATTGGCGGAAGAGGTCGAATGCATCGAAGCTTGCCGTCAGCAGATCAGGAACGCACGGCAGCGTGCGGATGTCCAGTTGGTGCGTCCGCCATTCGAATCGGAGACGGTGATCCGACGGTACGAGCGAGCATTCGGCAATATCTATTCGACCGATGTGGGCGCGCATGTGATTAATCGATTGCTCTGGGATGAGGTGGCCTTTGATACGGAAAAGTTGACGAAGGCGGTTGTGCAGGCACTCGAGGCTCGTCATGGCCCAGATATTTTTAAGAAAGGTGGGCGTGTAGATCGTGACGAGATCGAGGATCTCTTGCGTTACATCGATCGTGCTCAGCTTGAAGAATACCTCAATGAGCGATACAAGCACGGGCGCACATATCCCCAGTCTCAGGAGCTCTATCGCGGTCACGCCGTGTCTCGCGGTGGCCTCGCGCAACTCCGTAAATGGGGGCGCGATACTAGGATCGCGGTGAGGCCTGGTCGGTTATGGTCCTGTACGCCAGTCGAGTCACTCGCGAGAGAATATACAGGGGCGATCGAAGCGACGGCCTCTTCGCCTGTCCTGCTTAAGATTTCCGGAAAGACCGCCTTTCGGGTCCCGGCTGCTTGGCAGCCTGTAACCGAGAAATCTGAACGTTTGCTGGCGCATTGCTGCATGTTCAGAGTGGTCGGAGTAGTACCGCGGAGCAATGGACTATACGTTGTGCTCTTGAAGGAGTTGCTGACCGGTTTTGATCAGTGTCAGGTTTTCCCAATGCCACATTAGCTTACGCGGTTTGCGTGATATTGACTCAAACACGTCGGTACATTTTGACTGCCGTAGTGGAGCCGCTCTCTCAAATTTCAACTGATCAAAAAATTGCCGGGCAAGTCAGCGCTTGATCAGGTTCGCGGCGAAGCCGGCAGATACCTACGTGCAAATGATCCGGGAAAAAAGGTAAACCCGCACGGTGGGGAATTGAGATGAACTGTCGGGCAAGGCACCACGGAATGAACGGGGAGTATCTGATGGATCGGGCGCTGACGGTGCGGTGGGCTGCGCTCAGGCTGGCCGATGGCCATAGGTGATCGGAGTATTTTCGTCGTCTTCATGTAGCCATTTTTTGGGGAGCATTGCCATGATTGCACGAACTACAGAATCTCGTCAGATGATGCCACGGGCATCATCATTACCGTCAGCGTCCGCTAGATCTGCATTCGCGAGCTCGCTAAATGAGGTTTCCGTCGGGTTGAGAGGAATGCTTAATAGCAAGTGTGATGGCTGGCTTCACGTCGATCAACGGAGTGATCTATTTCATTCAACCGTCGCGTTTTGTCGGGACGTGATGGATGAAGAGTTGACCTCGCTGGCGGCGATGCGTGTTGTCGAAAGTGGGCTACCAGGCGGATCGCCATCCGTGTCGAATATCGAAGGGACGGCGCAGTGTTCGACGAGTGGGGTGTCCGCAGGTGGTGCCAGACATCGGTATGCGACCCGAGCGACGGTGCATGCAGATCCAGAACGATCAACATCTGACTTCACTGCCGACGTGACGTGTGCGGAGACGGGGGAGGGGCAGTCAGAGGCGAGCGACCGAGTCGATGAGCATGCTTATGCGAGGCAGCTCGCCCGCTGTTTGGGGCTGCAGGTATTGTGCAAAATGATGAATTACGTTTCTAATGCACATCCTTTAGTCGTCGCCGACGTTGCCTCGGAAGGTGTGCATGTCACCCGATTGTGAGTGCGACGCAAAAGTGCTAACGATGGACGGTGACGTAAGGGGCGTGTTACGACGATCGGTGTGACAGTGTTCACCGAGAGGGCTCGTCGGTGCTGGACCGCATTCCACAGAAGAAGGGCGTATTAGCAGGTGGTATGTACGCGGTCAATTAATGACGCCTGTCAGAGTCGTGGTGTGGAGCGAGAGACTCAGCGCCATTCGGCGGGCATGGCTCAGGGCAGCAGCATGGCGTAGTCGTCGGCAGTCTGCGCGAGCGCAATGCGTTCGTTCATCTTGGCTGCATGAAAATAGGGGCATGCGGACGCGGACGCTCGTGGAACGGCTGTTCACGCGCGTCAAGGCTTGCCCCCCCTCGAGGATGTATTTGCATGCGGGTTGTGCATCTAGGGTATCACTGATTGTCCAACACGCTATGGGCAGCAGCACGTGTCACACAATCAGTGTTTCTCTAGTCCCTGTTCATATTCTTTGCCACTTGGCGCGCTCAGACGAATTCAGAGTATTTCAATGTCGCCTGTGGTTATCGTCTTTTTAATATTTTTAACAAATTCCAGGGTATATTTAGAAATAGCGCTTTTGATTTTTCTTCGATCGGTCGACGAAAGTATTTTTCGTGTGAAGTCAATCTGCGCCTTGTAGACTTCAGAGCTTCGCATTTTTAGTCGGTGTTTAAGGTAATTGGGGCGTTTAACTAGTTCGTTGTTGCAATCGATATAGAAGTGATTCCCCGACATGTTTGAAAGTGAGTCGCTAAATTTTACATATGTGGTTAATGTGGTCATGTCCTCGATAAGGTTCTTGCATGATTCAGTTGTTATGCCGTATTGATCAGGGGACGCGTCAACCGACGACAGTCTCCACTGGCCGTTTCTTATATATGTGACAGTTCCCTTGAGCAGTGGACGACTGACGTCGATGCTGTCGTAAGGCGGCGGATTGTCTGTTGGTCGCATTGGTGCCGACGGTGCGCGTGAGTTACAAGAAGTCAGTTGCATGAGATAGCCCAAGATATCGGTTAAAAAGGTGACTTTAACAGTCACGCTGGAGCTGGAATTGTTGAATTCGCGCATTCCAGAGGGCGCGGGGCGAACAAAATGGGTGCGTGGTCAAGCGTTTGCGTGCACTGATTCGCCGCATGGGAATATAGTGCAATTGGCTTACGGTAGCCGGCTGGCTGCCGGATTTCCCGCTACTCGCGCATGCCGCAAGCGTTATCGAACTCCCGGTCCGGAAAGCGTTCGATATTTGAATATGAAATTGCGGCAGCAGTTTGGAGACTTCCATCCTTGGCTCAGGCGCAGGGGCGTACTGTGGTCCCCCTCGGATTTCGCGTCATCGTGTGGCGGCGCGCCGATAGATATCTTTCGACTATATATTGGAACAGCAATCGCCCCATTAAGGACGCCTGCGGCGTCCGTGCTCTTGCCCCCGGACTAAACTCCGGGGCTTCCCGCACATCTGCTGAACCCGCAATTCTGCCGGCTACGGCGGACAATTCTTGGTCGTTTGCGGCACCTTCTTTCAGCAGAATATCGGTGGCCATCTGAGTGGATTTCGCGGTCACAAGGCCGTGAGTTCTAGTTCGTTGATGTTCTTTTTCACAGCGATCACGCGGGCGCCGTTGCCAAGCCTCATCAAATAGCGAAGTCGGTCTCGTGCCGCTTGAGGATCCTGTTGCATCATCTTGGCGCTACGAGCAAAGCATCGATCGGTATTGTTGACCTTCCGCAGGTGCGTGGCGAAGTGCGAGAAACGAAAGGGTGGGCGAAGCGTGCGGGGCGAGGCAATCACCACCCGACTATGATATCCGCGGAGATAGGCGGCTAGGCGAGAAACAATCATCTTGTGGCACTCCCAAGTTGGCAACAGCTGCACATCACCAAATTTCCCAAGGCTTGCGCTACTCGATTTCGATCGCGGGGATGGCGCGGGTCAACTCGCCCAAGGCGTCATGTGCTTGCGGATTTCAATTGCCATTACAAACAACTTACAATGTTGCGTGGCGTGATTGGTCCGCGGGTGTGGTGTCGTGTGGTCCAGGTTGAGTGGTTTTAAGGTGGAGTGTGGTGATGGCGTCTGAAAAATCGGGTGGAATTTGCAGGTGGCTGGAGTGGGTCTGGGGACGTGGGATGCGTGGGGCCGACGGGCGGGGCGAGTGCGGGAGGCTACTCAGGTGTTTTTCTGATTCCTGGAATGGTCGGGTGCGGACAGAAATGGCGCGCCGAGTCTTACCTGGCGCGGATGCGTGGATCGGAGGCCGTCCTGCGATGTGCGCCCAAGGTCAGCGTGGCAAAGGTCGTGCTCATGCGATGACTGGTTCGTGCCATTCCGTGGTCTCAGTCAATTTTGGGGCGATGGGGGAGGCATTGAGTAATGCGCTTGTCACTGGTCTGACGCCTGATCTGTTGTTCGTCACGATACTGGGCTCCAGTCTGATCGTCGTGGGTCACTTATCGTTCAAGGCCTATTTGTCGCATCGGACGCAGGAAAGGGAATGTGTCGTGGCGGTCCGGCAATGTCTCGCGATGAGTCGGCAGGAGACCAAGCGCCTCGGCATGGTGCTGCAAGCCTTTGGTCGGCTTGGTGACCGGTGTGCCGGGCCACCGCCCCGCGCCGTGCGGGCGACAGCCCCGGATCGTCGCGCATGCAATATGTTGTGCGATCTTCGTCGGGTGCGTAGCGCACAGCAGGTGTTGCCGCGCCTCAAATCACCTTGTCGCTTGCTGCGTGTCGATATCGTATTTGTTGGGCAGGCACATGCCGATATCGACGAACCTTCGCCAAGGCGATTGTCCGGGATTCGGCGATCAATCTGAAGCGCCTTTATTGTTTTTCCAAGGGGGCGGGTTGATCAAGGAGGTCAAAAAAGGCGGGAAAAATGGCGCTCAAGGTACGATAGAGCTCGTGTGAGGCGAAACTTAAGGTAGGCGCGGTGCGGTAGACGCTGGGCGCTTCGAGGAAAAGGTCCGTGGAGGGGGCCGCAGCAGGGTACAGGCTGGAGCGTTAATTGAACGGGGCTGCCGTATAGTAGTTTGCCGCTCGCAACAGACGCCGTGCGCGCGTATGGTTCGTGACCAGTTCAGCAGTGGTGGAGCGGCGCCTCGAGTGTGGTGTCCTATCGTTGTCATGTTTGCGCAGGGTGAAGTCACGCAACCAGCGGGTCAAGGACAGACGCGATGAGTTGACGTGTGCGTAATCCTGGCGATGGTGTTGAACGGGGGCGCTGGGGATGGCTGCTCGGCCTGATGGGGCATTAATATGGCGGCCTTTCCGATTGGCAACTTATGTCGGATCGATGGACGGGGGGCATCTCAGTGCGCAATACTGACGTGACGGGCCTGCTCGTGAATCTTGGTCACTTAGGAATTGCCATGCACGTATGGAGTGGGACAGCATCAGCAGCGGGCTGCGATTGGCGTGGGCCTATGGATTGGGTCGCTGGCCTGTGGGCGTGCATGCGACGTCACGCGGTGGAGTAGCGAATGTGAATTCTCTTTCGCAAAATCAGCCTCATCTGATTTTTGCCGGGGAGTCTTCGTTAGACAATGAACTGTCTCGGATTTTGGGGCAATTTTAAGATGGGGTGGAGTATGCGGCTGGTCTATTCGCGTGCACTTGTAATTGCGGGGCTTTTTGGAATCAACGCAATTTTGTTGGTGGCGTTCATTGAGCAGATTGTTTATCACGATTTGCCGTGTCCGTTATGTTTGTTGCAGCGGGTCGGATATATTGCAGCGGGGATGGGGTTGGCGCTGAATTTGCGGTTTGATGTGCGGCCCAGCCACTATGCGATTACGTTGTTTGGCGCCCTGTTAGGGGGCGGGGTGTCTGCTCGGCAATCCTTGCTTCATATCGTGCCTGGTTCCGGGTCGTATGGTGGCGAGGTGTGGGGCATGCATATGTATGTGGCAGCGTTTTTGGGATTCGTGGCCATTGTCATGTGCGTCGCGTTCATGATGCTGTTCGACAGCCAATTTTACGAAGAAGGCAATCAGATTCGTTCGGGGCAGGCAGCGACGACGCATTCGCTCGGCGGAATGGCGCTGATAGCCGTCGTGTTATTTGCTGTATTGACATTGGGAAATGCGGTGTCGACGGCGCTTGAGTGTGGTGCTGGACTTTGCGTGGCAAATCCGACTTCGTACATGTTGTTCGGCTAACCGGCGTAATGCAGGCGATGAGGCTATTTACGTTGTGTCGGAGGGAGAAATGCCGGAGTCTATCCATGTTTGGCCAAAAAGACCGGCCATTGCCCCAAATGTGACGAAGGCGACAGGCCCCGCACGACGGCACTGTGACAACGCAGAGTGTCCCGATGAAAAATGTTTGATCGATGAATTGGCTGATACGGTCCGTTTCTGGGACGACATGGATGATGCGATGCAGGCGCTCGATGTCCTGATCGATATTGCAGCGTGTCGGCAAAGTCTCGATTCGGCGCGCCGTGCGGTGAATACGATTTTATCCCTATATCGGGATGATCAGGTATCGCTTGGTGTGCTTGATGCATTTGGTGCCAAATTAGCGGATCTATATCGAGTTTTGCGTGATCGTCCGGATGGCAACTTTGGGATGCCTGTCGCACTGCTGCATCTTGGCGCGCAAATTGCGCGAAACGACGGTGGAACGAGCGACGACTTGCTCAGCTCGAAAGAGTGCGATGCAATCGATCAGCGGCTGCAAGAGGCGGCTGATATCCACGACGAAAAATCGCTGCTGAATTTTGCGCGGCAGGTAACCACCGATGAAGTAAGTGCCTATTTCGCTACTGTCTCGTTGGCACTCGATGCCGTGGTCGACATTGGCGCGGATAGGGTGGCGCAGCATGGCGCCGACCCGGCATATTTCACTAGTGCAGTGCAGGCATGGAAACAGGAGCATCGAGTTCACCCCTTGCTTTGGGTGCCACTTATATCGAAAAGTGAGAACCATTTTTTGCTGCTTGCATTTGAGCGAGACCGGAATGGGAAATCGTACGCGACGGTCGTGGATACGCGTGGTATGTTGGCCAACAACGAATCTTCTGGGGCGCGCAAGTTGAGGAATACTATCCAGTGGCTTGTTGAGCAGGTGGTGGGCGGTAATGGTGAAGAGATAAGGTGGCTTTCCCAGGATATTCAGGGGGAGGACAACCCGAATAGCTGTGGACCACTGATTTGTCGACTGGTTTCCGTCATGGAGGGAGGGCGGCACACTGATTATGATGCGGCGTCCTTCGAGATTGCGAAGGCATGGATGGAGGGTGCTGATGTATTTTTGAGGCAGCGTGCTATTGCCGCCACGCGGGCGGAAATGATCGAGGCGGTTGTTGCCCGGCGGCAAAATTTGAGCGGTGATGGATATATCGGTGATAGGAAGCGCGCGCTAGCATTTGTCGAGGTCTCGAATTGAGATGTCGGCCGAGCATATTGTGGAGTACTGCCCGCAGTTTGCAACTCCCCTACCCATGGGCAGCAGTCCTAAGCTGTATGTAATAGGCGTTTCGTGTGTCGTTCTTGGTTATTATAGAGCGATGCCGCTGAGCCGGTACAGGAGGACTGCGTGAGTCGGTGGCGTTGGGTCGTGATGGCGACTTTGGCATATTCCGGGTCGCCTTTTGCTAATGGCTGCTATTCGGCCCCCTATGATTGCCGACCAGTTGGCGACATTGCTCCCGACACGGGGCATAGCTACGCCGAACGGGCTCGCGCGTATGCGCAGTTCGCTTGGCAGGACTTTATGGCGCTGAATTTTCCGGCGGCGACCGGCGCAGACGGTCATCCGCTTCCAGAACCCAGTACGATGCGTGGTCTGGACGATCACGCAGGCTGCTATACCGCTGTCTGGCAAGTTTATCCCGAGGCGCGCGATCTGTTTCGGCCGGGGGGGCAGCCGCCGGCTCAGCCATTCGGAAGCGGACACGATGTGCCAGACATCTGTATCGCGGCAGGGCGGGCCGCGCGATTGAGTGCGTTTCGACGTCGACGTGATCGGTTGGGCGACAACATGGTTCTGGACGAATATATCCAGGCGGATCTGATGGGGCCCGTGATCGATTCGTCCGGGCACTATGTTCGCTACGGCATCCACTTTAATCGGCCGATGTTTAATTACATTGTCGGGAACCAGCTGTATTCCCAGGAAGGTCAGTCGCAATTCGACGCGCATGATTTGCATCGTGACCACAGCAAAGTGCATTTTCCGCGTGGCCGCTATGATGCGACGGTGGGTTCGATTTTCATCAAGGCGGCTTGGAAAATCCTCGACGCACACGATGATCCGTTGACCTTCTATCGAGTACGCGCATACGTCTACGATGCACCAGGTGGGGCGTTTCATGATGAACCGACGGTCACGGCGCACTGCGAGGTCCGGACGATGGGCCTCGTTGGCTTTCATATCGTCCATTTCACGCAATCCGCGCCGCAGGGTGTCTGGTCCACGTTCGAACATCGGGACAACGCGCCGTGGCTGGCTGACTTCAAGATGGGAACGCCGGTGCGTCCCTATTCATTTTTTAATCCCACACGTTGTCCGTCGGTCAGCGGTCAGCCTGCCTGCCGATACAATGTTTTGCCGCCCCAGCCGTGGAATCCGCAACGGCCAGGTCAAGCTCCGACACAACTGGTGAGGATTGCGGCTCCTGGCGCATGGGCGATCGAGGCTAATCGTGCGGTGAGGCGTGCGTTGCGGCAATACGAAGGACAGACCGTATGGGATCACTATTTCCTGGTGGACGTTCAGTTTCCGACCGCGGGCAAGTCTGCTGACGCATCAGGGCGCGCTGATCCCGACGGCGCGCCGACCCCGACGTTGCTGGCCAATACCACGATGGAAACGTACATTCCAGGCTTTCACGCCCGCGAGCAGACGACTAACGGGAAAGCCGTGCCGAGCGACGACCGGATGACGGGCGTGGTGCTCGCACCCGGACCGGTCGATCCGTGGCAGCCACGTCAGTTCAATCGGGCTGGCGGGGCGCCGCGCGTCACCTCGAGCTGTATTGGTTGCCATCTCGATGCGTCGATGGCCACAGGTGCGGCCGGTGATTTCGTGTTTGCGCTGGACCGGGCACAGCGCTTGGCGCCCGTGCGCAATTCCGGCGACGTGTCTCTGCAGCGTCTGGAGCGGACACTGGCCCCAGCTCTTTGATAGGGGCCCCTTCCGCGCGAATACGCATCTTCGATCCTTGATGGGATACAGAACTATGACGCCGGCCATGACCCGAAGACAGTTCTTATATGGCGCTGGTGCGCTCGGCGGCTTGTTGCTGGCCCCCGCTTTGCCCGTATGGGCCCGGGCCGATATGCCTCCCGGCCGTCGCGCGCCGGCGGCGTTTGTCGACCTGTCAGCCGCACTGCTGGGCATTGAGCATTCGGTGCTCGACCCAGCGGTTGCGCCGGACGATTTAGCCTTGGCGAGCGTCTTCTACGACCTCGGCAGTCGGGCGGGACCGGATGGATTGCACCAACTCGAGCGCGAATACATACGATGGTCGACAAGCGGCATGCACGGGGCGGTGATTGCACACGCCCTGTTGACGGCGGGCGTCAACCTGCCACGAACGGATGCGGTCGGAACGTTCGCACGGCTGACTATGCTGATGTGGCTGTATGGAGTCTGGTACGGCGGCACGGAGTGCGATCGTCACTCCGGTGCGCGCGCGCATATCACGGACCCGGCGTATCAGGTCGACGGAATTGTCTCCGGCCGCGCTTATCGGGCTGCGTGGATTTGGCGAGTGGCACAGGCTCATCCCCCGGGCTTCAGTCAATTCAGCTTCGGCAGCTGGGCCGAGCCCCCGCCATCGCTAGCCGACTACGGCATCCACGTGTGATACGGCATTTCTGTCAGGCGGAGGGCGATGGCGTGAAGTAGCTGGGGCCAACGGAGGAGACATGACTTATGACGTGGTGATTGTGGGCGCAGGTCATGCCGGCGCGTATCTGGCTTGGTCGCTCGGTCTGCAGCGCAAGCGAGTGTTAGTGCTCGAGGCGGGCCCGGCGACGCATCGTAACCGCGAAGACTATATGGAGAATTTCTATTTAAGTACCTTCAAGTCGCCGGAATCGCCTTATCCGCCCGATGCCAATCGACTTGATCCAGCTCACACCAATGCGCCACGGCCGACGACTCAGGCGCTGGTGCTTGCCTGGGACCAACCTGACCGTTCCTATTTGACCTACGCATCCGGTTCGATGCCTTTTGCAAGTACCTACGAGCGAATCGCCGGAGGAACCGGGTTGCACTGGATGGGCACCTGCCTGCGGATGGGAGAAGCGGATTTCAAGTTGCGTGAGCGTTACGGACACGGGCGTGATTGGCCGCTCTCGTACGGCGATCTCGCGCCGTACTACGCGCGTGCGGAAGCCCTCGTTGGGGTCGCGGCGGATGTCGCGGCGCAGGTGCCAACGAATATCCCCTTTCCGTCGGACTATCAGTACCCGATGCCGGGGATTCCGCTGTCAAGGGTGGATGGGCTGATCCAGTCGCGCGTGGACGGTCCGCCGCTAACCGATGAAACCTATGCACCACCGCACGCCACGATCGTGACGCCGACGCCGGCGGGCCGCAATTCGGTGCCGTACGACAATCGGCGTGTGTGCCATGGGAACACCAACTGTACGCCCATCTGCCCGATTCGGGCCAAATACGATGCGGCCTACACACTGGATAAAGCCCTCGCGACCGGTTATGTCGAGGTGCGTGATCAGACCGTGGTGGACCGGGTGTTGGCCGATCGTGACAATGGCCGTATAACAGGCCTGCACTATGTCACCTACGACTCGATTGCCGTGCCTGCGACGGCGGGGCGAACCGGTGAGGGTGTCGCGGTTGGGGCAATCTACATTTTGGCTGCCCACGCCATCGAGAACGCAAAGATTTTGCTGAATTCGCCGTGGCGTGACGGTATCACGGTCGCGAATCGGAGCGATCAGGTCGGTCGGAATTTGATGGACCACCCGACGTTTCTGGCTTGGGGATTAATGCCGGCCGACGTGCGTGCCTATGGTTACCGGGGACCCGTGTCGACGGCAGGGATCGAATCCTTGAAGGACGGTGCATTCCGGCGCAAGCGCGCGGCGTGGCGAATCGAAATTGGCAATGAAGGTTGGTTGTGGCCGACGAATGATCCCTATACCACGGGACTGGACTACGTGTATGGTACCAACGAAGGCGGATTGAATGCGGCGCGGCAGGTGTTGGGCAATGCTTCCTATGTCCGGACGCTGAATAACCTGCTGACGCGCCAATTCCGGCTGGCGTTTCTGGTCGAGCAGGACGCCGATCCAGCCAATCGGGTACAACTGTCGCTCGATCATCGCGACCATCTGGGCTTGGCACGGCCGATGCTCTCGTATCGGTTGTCAGACTATGTCAAGGCGGGTTTCGAACAGGCGCGGGCCGCGGCTCAGGAGCTGATGTCACGGCTGGATGCGAGCGATCATACGCGAGTCGATGCTGGCACGGCTTGCTCGTTTGAGTACCGTGGACAGCGCTACAACTACGCCGGAGCCGGCCACGTTTGCGGCACGCACGTGATGGGAGCGTCGCCGTCGGACTCAGTAGTGGACGCCGATCAGCGCAGTTGGGATCACGACAATCTGTATATCGTCGGATGCGGGTCGATGCCAAGCATCGGCTCGGCCAATCCGACGCTCACCATGTTGGCGATGACGGGGCGGACCTGTGACAGGGTCCTGTCAAGGTTATAGCGTGGCCGGCATCGCACGATCGAGTGACACCGACTGGGCAGCAGTCGATCGGGTTGCCACAAACGCCAGAACGCGCCGGACAGGGAGCGCAACTGGAACGGCATCCTGTCCGCACTGGTCCAGATCGAACCGGACTTTCCGACTGGCAGCACGCCTGACGTCCGGTGGTGCGGCGTGTTCGGGCGGAAGGGGCGAGTAAGCGCAGTGCATTGCACAGGCGGGCCAGATTGGACCCGCTTGCCAGATGCTGATGAGCGCGCGTTGCATCTGCCGACCAGGACGACCAAACCAACGCAACTGAAAATTCGGAAAATCGGTCGCGCCTGGTAGGTGCGGAGCGTCTGGTCGTCGGGTGACGAGCAGCCCCCACGCGGCTCGACCGTGCTCGTCGAGCATGCCCCAGAACTGATGATCGGCGCAATCGTGGGTTTGGCACATTGAGCCCACCAAATAGGTTTGGCCATCGATGATGCGATGGGTAACCGGGCTACTGGTGGCCTCGTCGCGATCAAGCCAGTGAGGCACGTCCAGCTCACCTGTCAACATCAGCCGCCACGCATGATCGTAAGGCGATTGCTGGACCAGGTTGGCCATTGTGGGTGATGACTCGCTGGCCGAAACGTGATTCGATTGGCTAGGTAGCACGACCAGTAGTGCGACCACGCACGCGAACGCGCGCGACAAGTATACTATCAACATGATACGGCGCTCCTTGGCAGGGGAGGATGCAGCAAATCAGGTGAGTTGTCCCGGTTTGTTTCGTGGTCCTTCTTGGTTCCGGATCGTCCAAAGTGCTGAAGTTGAACGGAAAGGCACGTCTACCGGCAAGAACGGCAATCCACCATGCAGTGTTGCAGCGGTTCCGAATACCGCAGATCAGGTATGGCTGATCCAGCACGGGAAATTGTTGGTTGTGACCGTGCGTATGCAAATTGGGTTCCAGTCGTCCCGATAGTCGAAGGACGTTCGGCATCGGGGTAACGAAACTCGCGCGACAATCGAGGTGTGGACGCGCTGCGATGCGAAAGCCCGCGTCGATCGGTGGTGCGATAAGTCTCGATAGGTGAGCCCGACAGAACGCCGTTCTGACTTATGTGAACCGCTCGGCGTGTCCATGATTCCCTGCTACGATCCAAGGAAAAATACCCTCGCAACCGTGGCGGACTGTTGGGCCACGATGGACAGACGAACAAGCACATGCGTGCGCGTGTCGGCAAAATATCGCGATGGAGTCGCGGTGCCAGTGGCAGCTCGAGTCGCTCGCTGGAGCGCCGTTAATTTTCTTGGGAGTACTCTCTTCGCACGGCGGATTTCTGCTCGCGGATGATTCTCAGGGATGCCAATTCGGAATCGAGTGTGGAAAGGATTCCATCCAATGAGTGGATTCCGCGAATCCGCAATTGATTGATTTCCCTGATTCTGCGGCTATCTATCTTTTCAAGGGCATTGAGTTGAATCTTGATGTTCTTGTATGCATGATTAATTCTTTGATAATCAGTGTCGTCGGCGTTGGCGATTTCATTCAGATTGGTTGCGATTGCCTGGTGTATATTTTTCCCATCTTCACTGCGAAGTTTGAGGTTGCCGGTGTCGATCCCGGTGGAAATTTTCTCCGACCAAGATTTTATGATGCTGATTCTTCGGGCGTTGCGAATGTCGCTGTCAAAGTATCGCGGGAGAAGGCGTGTGAGAATGTTCATTTGTGGTATTTGACTGGTTTGGTAGTGTTTGTCGATGGCAGGGTGCGCATGGATTATATT
Organism: Burkholderia sp. RF7-non_BP4; assembly: GCF_001521935.1. Classification (NCBI taxonomy): domain Bacteria; kingdom Pseudomonadati; phylum Pseudomonadota; class Betaproteobacteria; order Burkholderiales; family Burkholderiaceae; genus Burkholderia; species Burkholderia sp. RF7-non_BP4. The sequence continues at coordinate 17,167 of NZ_LOTA01000009.1, forward strand.
TCTTCAGTTTATAAATATCCCGATTTGTAGCGGCTTCAATATTGCACCCAAGCTTGTGCGTACGATCGCGTTGCCTGCTTGTCGCTGTACGGATAACGCTCGTGAGTTGCACTCGCGGCGGTATCTAGTTCCGTGTGGGTATGTCAAATCGGCGGTCCGAGCGCGAGAAGGCGTCGGGGGGGCTTCGCAAAGCTAACCAGTCGTGCAACGGCTTCTTGCTTCGTCGTACCTCGACATATCGAAGTGGGTAAAGTGGGTGGGGTTGCCGGGCAAGCCATAAAATGTGAAGTTGCCGAAGTCGACGACATAGCGCCGATCAGGCACGGCTTGGGTGAACATTTCATGACGACGCTCAATGGATAGTTCGGTAGCCGGAATTGTGCGGGCTAGCCAGTTGGCCGGAGAATGCATGATTGATCGTGTCGATCAGTTGCAGCTGGGTGAGTCCGTGCCGAGACAACTGGATGCCTTCGTCTGAAGCAAGCAATCGGGAGTCGTTGATCAACCGGTTAAATCGCGCTTTTACCTCAATGGTGTCTAGGAGGGCATGTTCTGCAGATCGTACGTTACCGAAAGGAACGCAGTCGGGTTGCAACTTCGGGCAGAGGGCAGAGGCTCGCGGGTTGTTGTTGAGCGAAAGATTGACAGCGGGCTACTGAGATTCGTGTGGAACAACGATGCGTGATGGTGTCTTGCGCACCGGATGGCAACCGGTAGCGCAATGAGGAATGGGCGTGACACCGGTCGTGGAAGGTGAGGTTTTGCGGCATGATTCAGGGCTTCGGTGACGGAAGATTCATCATTGAGCAATGAAGCGATGTTGGGGGGCTATCAGAAAGCGCTGACGATCTCGAGCCGGGCGCTGAATGGTGGGCATCGCGTGCATGGTGACCTGAAATTGAGCATGGTGGTTCAAGGGGCGATCATGCACCTCATCGGCTGAGACGAAGTGGTGGTCCGCTGGCGTTTTTTCCTTGAGTATGCCGGATTGAGATATATTCTGCGCTGGTTTGATTGGATAATTCGAGTGGAGTGAATTGCATGGCAACATATCGAGAACTCAGAGCCCAGGCCGATGCATTGATGCAGCAGGCGGAAAATGCGCGTCAGGCAGAACTGCAAGCAATTCTGGATGAAGTGCGTGCGCGTGTGGCCGAGTACGGACTGACACCGGATCAGGTTTTTGGACGCGGGCCGCGCAAGGCGCGCGCGGTTCAAGCGAGTCTGCCACCCAAGTACCGGGATCCCAAGACGGGCGCGACGTGGAGCGGGCGTGGACGAGAGCCGGCATGGATCAAGGGCAAGCGACGGGACCGTTTCCTGATCGAAGCATAAAGGGCGTCGTTATCGCTCCGTCCTGTTATTTCGTCTTATGGGGCGAGTGGCTTTCATAGTGGCATCACCCATTATCCAGGCGCGTGGTTTGGCGTACGGGTGCGCAGGCGCCAGTCCCGTGCTTGACCTCGTTTGCGATGGCGAGACGCACGTCGTATCTCCGACTCGTAGGGCGAGAAAAAGGCCCGTGTGCGGGAATGGTGGCGGTTGCAACGCGGCAGCGCCCCGAGTTCGACCAAGATTGTGTCGGGCGAACGTGACTCGGAGATGCATCAGAGCAAGAAAGGCAATCTGTGGCACCTCGGCATGAAAGTGCTATCAGCGTGGACGCCAAATCGGGGTTGATGCATACGGTGCGGGGCACCGCGGGCAACGTCAGCAACGTGCCCGAAGCCAATAGTTTGCTTGCTGGGCGAAAAAACCGCCGCGTTTGATGATGCGGGTTGCCAAAGGGTACACAAGTGCCTATACACTCGGACCGGCGTGAACTGGTATATGGCGATGAATCCCGGATACCGCCGTATTCTGGACAAAAGCAAGCGGCTTGGTGATGCGCTCAGCTCACGGATCAGGTCGAGCGAACCAAGGCCAGTATCCGGGCAAAGGGCAAGTGCCCGTTCCAAGTGATCAAGCTGCAGTTCGGCTATGCCAAGGTTCGCTCTTGAGGGCCGAAGAAGAACACCATACGACTCATGACCTTGTTCGCGCGGTTCATCTTATGGAGATGGAGTGCGACAAATTATTGGTCGCTCGGGCATGATCGCGTTCCGGGGTTGCGCCGATGCCTTACGCGCAACCCGTAAATGCTGTCCGGCGCATGCCGACCAGCTTCGATTCGGGCGGACAGATTTGCGTCGTGGCACATTTATCTGCCTGTTAAGCGGCCAAGCACACTTGATTCGGGTTTGTGAAAAGCATCCTTAGTGCTGCTGCTTTCGAAATGAGCGCACCTGATCTCTCAATTTCACAACTTCCTCTGGCGACATTACAGAGAGCATCTTCCACATCTTTGTTTTTAATTCAGCGCTTTCGCTTTCTGAGTGACTGCGCCATTTTGGAATGTCGCGTTTGGTCTCGGCGAGTGCATTTTGGTATAGGCCACTTCGGATATTGGTCGCTACATCGTCGGGAACCGACACGCTTAGAATTGTCATGTTGTTAATAGACCTGATTAAAAGTTGGTGGCGGCTTGGCAGGTCTTGGGTCGTGTTTTTAGGGGGGGGCGGCGTAGTCGCCGTTTCGTTGGATACACGGGTTGGGCGGAGTGTCTTTGACGCATCCCGGGCATGAGTTGATTGACGGGGCTGACGTGCGAGCTTGAAAAACGGCAGGGCAGAGCCGATCAATGATACTGGTGGCATGAGAAACGTCCATAGATGATTTAAGTGATTTGACGATAAAGGTGTCGGTTATTGGGTAGGATGGCTATCAAGGACCGCTCTGTGCAATGTATGGCGGGTGCGGCCGCTGGTCGAATGCGGCTCGACGGGGAGCGTTATGCGCCAGCTGCTGATGGGCATCAATGGCCATGGGTTTGTCGTCTGCGAATTCGGTCGCAAACCATCCGGCCCTTTTGTTTTTGCGCATGCTCGATCGGGTCGTTTCGGTTGGGCTCGGTGTCTGCGGCAGCGCGGGAAACAGCAGTCCAAAGTGTCCGAGGGGCGGACCTATGGGGTACATCTTCACTTCCTCGAAAAGCCGCCTCGACATGGATTCGTTATCGCTGGGGGTGGCGCTTATCCGATGCTGGTTTCGGTGTCGGAATCGATGCGACCTCTTTGGGGTGGGTCTGTGTGTCGTAGATGGGGGGGCGGCTTTTTGATTGGTTCTTGATAGTCCAAAGCACAGGACTTGACCAAAAATGGTTGAATGCTATGTGAAGATGTGCGTCCCGTTTTCTGTGGTTTCCGAATTGTTGCGATGCCGCGATTCTTTGTTTCGACGGTGTTGGTGGGGTGTGGCGTCTTGGTGTGCGGTACATCAGCGCTGGCGCAAAATAGCGTGACACTGTACGGTGGACTCGACACGGGCGTGGCCTACTTCGACAATCGTATGGGCGCTCGTGGGTCCGGCAACAGTGTGCAAACGCAGGCCGGTAACCTATCTCCCAACCTGTGGGGGATAAAGGGGATCGGAGATTTGGGGGGCGGTCTTCAATCGATATTCAAGCTGGAAAGCGGTTTTAATGTCAACAACGGGCGTCTGACGCAGGGCGGGAGACTCTTCGGGCGGACTGCGTCTGTGGGGTTGGGTGATGCGATATTCGGCACCGTAACGATGGGGCGCCAATACGACCCACTAGTCGATCTGATTCAGCCGCTCACCAATGATGGAACATTCGGTTCGACATTCGCGACGCCAGGCGATGTGGACAACTACGACAATAGCTATCGCACCGGAAATTCGATCAAATACGCGACCCCGGATCTGGAGGGGCTTCAAGGGGCCGCCATGTACGCGCTGGGTGGTCAACCTGGCGGAACGGCTGGGCGCACTTATGCTTTTGCGGCTGCCTATCACCATGGTTCGATCGGCGTGGGCGTCGGATATTTCTATGCCCATAGCGCACATGGTTCGGTTGCGTCGTTTGATGGCCTGCGCCCGAACGTCGATGTGGACATCGACTCACCAGCAATCACTGGGGGCTTCGTGTCGGCCAACTCGCTTCAGATTGTTCGCGCTGCGGCCAATTTCCAACTTGATCAATGGATTGCGGGAGGCGCGTTCAGTTACGTGCGGTATGGCGACTATGGGTTGGCCTCTGGCCGTACAGGATCGACAGCGTTCAATACAATTCAGACATTCCTGGATTACCGCTTGAGTGCGGCTGTTGTGGTGGGTATTGGGTACGACATCACGAAAGGCGCCGGTAACAACGTCAGCGTGCGCTATAGCCAGTGGAGTTTGGGAGGCAAATACCGCCTGTCGCCGCGTACCGATCTCTACGTGCTGGCAGGCCTTCAGTGCGCGTCCGGTAGCACGATCAATGTCGCCGGTGTTCTCGTGCCGGCAGTGGCGTCGATGGGGGATTTTGGTAACGATGCCAGCACCAACCGCCAAGCGATGGCCATGATCGGCATCCGTCATGCTTTTTAGTTGGTGGTCAGTCAACACAAAGGGCTGCTCGGGAGAAGGCGATCTCAGATTTATCTGGTGAAAATTGAGGTGGCGTCTTATTTTGGAATGGCGCGATCTTTCCGATAATGTCGTTCATTCCCATTCGTTACAGGGCGCCGAATCGCCCTGTTGAGGAGTCGAACGTGAAACACCGCCTACGAGTCTTGTGGTTGTCCCTGTGTTTGATTGTGCCGGTTGCGCATGCTGCGTCGATGACGCCTGTATCAGGCAAGGACTATGAGTTACTCAAGCCGGCTCAGGCAACTGCGGCGCCGAAAGGCAAAGTCGAAGTCACTGAATTCTTCTGGTATGGCTGCCCGCATTGTGCGGAATTTGAATCGCCGCTGGAGGCCTGGGCCCGAAAAGAGGGCGACAAGATTGCGCTGAAGCGGGTGCCGGTCGCGATGAACAGTGCATTGACGCCGCATTCTCGCATGTATTACGCACTGAATGCGCTGGGCGTATCAGAGCGCATGATGCCGATCCTGTTTGACGCAATTGGCCAACAGGGGCAGCCACTGTTGACGCCGCAGGATCAGGCTACGTTTCTGTCGAAATACGGCGTCAACCGGGCGCAGTACCTTCAAACCTATTATTCAGCGCGTGTCCAGGCCGACGTTGCGCGAGCTGCGAAACTGATTCGCGACGAGCGAATTGTGGGCGTACCGACGGTGACCGTGGCCGGTAAATATGAGACGGGACCTGGCTATACGGGCAGCCTGGAAGCAACTACGTCCGTTCTGGATTATCTCGTCAAGCAGGTTGATGCATCTTGAGTGAGGTGTGTGTGGGCGATGTAATGGTCGCCTGAGTCGGATTGGTGGGCGTGGTCACCCGTGCGGGCGAAGGATCACAGCGAACCGATGCAATGGTATTGACGAGGGTGTATGGGCAATGAGAATCGGCATTTCTTTCCTGACGCATGAGAACCAGAACCTTTGGTCCAATGGGCTGGATCAGAATATCGTGTTTCTCGCCCATTTGCTTCAACAATTGCCCTTTGTTCAGTCGGTGGGATTGATCAAGGTTGGCGATCAGAGGCGACGGCCACCGCAACTTGACTCGGTCGCGGAAGACTTGCCGTTGATGTCGTTACGCGACGCGGGCGAAGCGGTTGATGTCGTCATCGAGATGGGCGGGGCGCTGGATGTGTGTTGGCTGGACTGGATGCGTGCCCGGGGCAAGAAGGTGGTGTATCACTGCTGCGGTCAGCCGTACGTGGCATGGGCGGAGACCGTCGTGTTCGATCAGCCGAACCATTTCACCCGTCCGGACCGGTGCGATGAAGTCTGGTACCTGCCGAAAGACGCCTGCTTCGCGCCGATGCTGCGCACGATGCACCGATGCGAGGTACATGAGGTTCCGTTCATTTGGCATCCGCGGTTTCTGGACGCGCGCATCCGCGAGGTACGGGCGCAGGGCTACGAATATGGGTACACGCGACGAGATGCGAGTACCCGAGGACTGCACGTTGCCATCTTCGAACCCAACCTGTCGGTCGTCAAAAGCGCAGTTCTACCGATGTTGATCTGCGATGCGGCGTATCGGGCAAACCGCGATAGCGTCACGTTCGCGTGCGCACTGAACGCGCGTCGCATGTATGAATGCTCGGCGTCGCAGTCGCGAGTTCGGTCGCTAGACCTCTTTCGTCATCGAAAAATGGGATTGTACGAACGTCACGACACCGTGACCGTATTGGCACAGCGCCCGAATGCCGTCGTGTCACACCAATGGCAGAACGACCAGAATTATCTATATCTTGACGTGCTATATGGCGGCTATCCGTTGATCCACAACTCGCCGTGGCTCAAGGACGTTGGCTATTATTATCCGGCATTCGATGTACAGCGCGGGGCAGCACAACTCCTGCGGGCGGTGGTCGAGCACGACGCCGCGCTGGGTGAATATTACGCGCGCGCACAAGATATCTTTGATATGGTGCATCCGTCGAGTCAGCCCAATCTGGCAGCATATGCCGAGCGGTTGTTGCATCTGTGTCAGGGCGCTGCTTTTGTGCCGAAGGCGGGTGCATGAGCGGCAACTGTTGCGACCGCTTCAGCGGGCGCCCCCGCGATCTGCGGGTCGGCATTGGCATCTCGGCGCGTACGCGCCGGAAATCGCTTTGGCTGGGCAATGGCATCCAGAATGCCCTCTTTCTCGCGATGCTACTGACCTGTGTGCCGACTGTCGGCGAGGTCCACTTGGTGCGGGAGGGTGCAGACGACCCATTCGACGACATCCGCGATTGTCTGGCTCTTGTGCCGGTGACGTTGGTTGGGATGTGCGAGGCGGCCGAGGCGCTCGACGTGATGATCGATCTGGACGCACAACTCGATCCCGAATGGATCGTGGCCTTTCGCGAACGTGGCGGCAAGCTTGTATCGATGCGCTTCGATCACGATTATGTGTGTGATATCGAGCAGATGATCTTCGGCCGGTTGCCGAACGCGCCAATTGTGCCGGGCGCGTATCACGAAATCTGGACGTTACCGCAATACGCGGCTAGCGGGATCCCCTACCTGGGCAGTGTGTGCCGCGTGCCGATCAGGGTGGTGCCACCCTTGTGGAATCCGATATGGCTGCAACACAAGACGGCGCTTTTGCCCGACGGGCGGCAGTTTGGTTATCAGCCAGGCCGGCGCCGCTGGCGGGTGGGGATCTTTGAACCGAATTCCTCCGTGGTGACAACGAGCTTGATTCCGCTGCTGACATGTGAGGCGGCGCATCGTACCGATTCCGGCATGTTCGAGCGCGTTCGTGCCTTCAGCACGTTCGAATGGCGGCAACATCCTGGATTCCAGAATCTCGTATGCAGTCTCGACGTTGTCCGGCATGGGTTGGCTTCGTTCGATCACCCAGTTTCGTTTCACGAGGTCATGGCGGGTGATGTCGATGCCGTGGTCAGCCATCAATGGGAGTGCGGGCTGAGTTCGCTCTATTGCGAGGCACTCTATGGGGGCTATCCGCTCATTCACAATTCCGCTCTGATCGGTGGTTGCGGTTATCGCTATCAGGCGTTCGATTGCGTTGAGGGCGCTCGAGTCTTGTGTCAGGCAATCGCGGACCACGATAGCAGTCTGGAGGCGTATCGTCAGCGGGCCGCAACGTTTCTGAAAAGCCTCGATCCTGCGTGCGAGGCTAACGTTAACGCATATAGCGGGGCGTTGACTGCCGTGGTCGCATCACATGGCAGTAGCGGCGCGTAGCCATGGTTGATCGACTGGGCAAGACAGGAACAATTCAGCTATTCGATGAAAGGCGCAGCGACGCCAAAGGATTCAGTATGCCGTTCTTTACGATCGCGATAGTCACGCGAAATTATGGTCACTTCATTGAGGCGGCGATCCGGTCCTGCCTAGCGGGAGCGGATCAGGATGTCGAAGTCTTGGTGGTCGATGATGGGTCGGAAGACGATACGGCGCAAGTGGTGCAGGCTGTCTGCGCCCATCATCCCAAAGGTGCGCAAGTGCGTTATCACCGTGCCGGCCCAATCGGCTTGGCGGCGGCCCGCAACGAATCCCTGCGGTTGGCACAAGGAGAGTACCTGGTGTGTCTGGATGCTGACGATGTCCTGATGCCCGAAACGTTGACGCGATATCGTCGCGTGTTGCAGGACCATCCGGATGCGGACGTTCTGTACGGCCACGTTGTGGCGACGTACCCCGATCTTGTGCCGCTCGCGCGCCTAAGTACCGAGGTAATCAGGCCCTATCCGTATTCCCTTGCCGTGTTGCTGGGCCGCAATCCCATTCCGCATGCCGGGTCCGCTTCGCGGATTCGGTTGATGCGGGAAATCGGTGGATATCGGAAGGGACTAGACCGCGCCGAAGATTATGCGATGTGGCTGGATCTCGCGGCACATCACGCCCGGTTCCACTATGTGGATGCCTGCGTGGCACTATATCGTCGACACGATGACAATGCCACGCAAAACTTGAAGCCGGAATGGGATTTGCCGGTCATCCAGGCGATGTTGGAACGTTATGAACTGCGCGAGTTGCTGCCAGACTTGGGTTGGCAGCGCGATGAGGCGAGTGCGCACCTGAGTGCGGTGTGTGTCATGGCGCGGCGATTGCTACAGGCGCGGGCGGATGAGGTGTTCGTCCGAGATTTTCTCGCGAATCTTCTGTGCCCATCACGGTCTTGCGGGCAGTCGTCGGTGCGTGATAGCGCTTGACAAGCGGGTGGGCGCAACCGAGGTGCCGGGGCGATGCGCTATCGCCAGCGCGGCAATGCCAGTCTTGTATCGACGGGTTGGTCGTTAAGCGATTGGGTTGCATCAGAGCGGAGCGGGTGCAGCCAGCAGGGCTAGGCTGCACCCCAACGGTCCGCGAAGCCTGTCTGCCCGGTTAGGGCGCGTTGCCCGATCGACAGTAGTTTGCAAAATTGTCGGCAGAGACGGCAAATCCCTTTTGCTTGGCGAGTTCCCATGGCCGTTCACAGCGTTGTGTGGCTTCGCACCAGGCGTAACCAGCGGACGGTAGGCAGCCGTGGGCGTCGCGATCGCCCCCAATCATGGGGGATGGACTTGGAGACACCGCGCACGCGCTCAGGGTAACGGCCATGGCAAGCAGGATAGCGAAAGAGGTGTGACGAAGCATATTTTGTATTCCTTACAGTAAGGATCATTGAATGGGATGGGGCATGCGATTGACTGGCGCGCCCAGACGGTTGAATCATACTACGCCCGAGGGCGGAATCGGGTAGGGATGCGGAACTATCGTCGGAATAGGTGGATGGTGAATCGGATGGTGCTGATAGCTTGCATTGCGCGTTCCGTCTAGCATGACTGAGTCGGGCGGCCGCATGCGCAGTTCATTGACTGCCCATGCGAGCTCGACGCGGTCTGCTCCTTTGTTGAGGAACAAGGAGCAGGTTAGTGGGGTTTGGGGGAGCCGCACTCGGGCGGTTCCCCGCTTTTTGTGCTTGCTCGGCACGCACGTCGTTATCTGCGTGATGTTGGTAATCGTGTAGCCATTGCCCAGGAGCTGGTCGCTATACTGGAGTACCGCCTGCAGGGTCGGTGTGCTGCAGGTAATGGCCGGCTCATTGTTCGGTCATGATGTCGATGGCGCAGCCGACCCGCCAACGTCCTCAAATTTTTGTAGCGCCTCCGCTACGAGTTCATTGAGTTCAGCGCATCCAGCGTCGGTGGCTGGATCGACAGCCGAAGGCCATTTTTCCGTGCATTCTGTCAGTTGTTCCCATAGGATGTCTGCCTTTCTAATTTGTTCGGAGAACTTACTGCTTAGTAAGCTGCGTGTCGCCATGGCAACCGTGCTGAGGAGTGTCCCGTTGGGTTGATTGCCGGTGGTGCTGGAAACGCTTTGTACCGTAGTAGCCATCCCAGTCCGACTCGCCGATGGTGGTGCATCCACAGCGTCTGTGCGCAAATTGCCGGAGAACCTGGCGGGAGAGCAAGAGGTGGGTGGGCGTTGTTTGGCATGGGCCGGGAAGAGAGTTGATCCAATGCATTTTTGAAACGTAAGTCAACGTTGCCCAATTCACCTTTTATAAACCACTCGCAAGAACTGTCTGCCTGCGCGTTGTGGTAGAGAGAAGAGGTTAATAGTTATGCTCGGAAATATGTACTTCGATTGTGGATCGTCGGTTGCTGGCAGAGATGTGGGCACAATATCAGAGCCGCATGAGATGAAATTTTCGAATTCTTACGAAGTGCTTTCGCGTCGACCTGTGGTTCTGACGACGCGGCCGATCGGCCCGACGTGAGACTTGCTGCCTGACTGCACAGCAAAATCTCGCGTGCTGGGGTAATGTGGATGTAGTCGGTAAGATCTCTTTATGTCGGGTGTGCGGGACGAGGCCTTGCTTGGATCGTCATCAATGTGCGTCGGTTTGGGGAGCCTCCGGCTTAAGGCGCGCTTGCAATTTGGCAATCAAGCGCCGTGTAATGTCGACAATGGTCTGAACGACGGCCGCAAGTTCCGCCGGATCCGCTGGCCTGTCACTCCGTGCCAGGCTCTCGGCAGTGTCGGTCAACTGAGCCAGTACGGGCAGACGGCACAATTCGGCGGTCGAATGCAGACGGTGCGCTACGTCGCCGATCGAGGCATAGTCAAGGGTTTGGCTGGCGATATGCAGTGCCGTGATATCCGCTTCGCAGGTCGCGATTAGATTGCGCAAGAGCTTGGACTCGCTCGCGGGATCCAGGCGCGCAATCTGGTCGACAATGCTGTCGGCCGGGGCCGGCTGAGCCGTGCGCACGGGCAAGCCCTCTATACCTGGAGCGCCGGGCGTTTCGCGATGCAACAGTGGTTGCAGTGCGCTGGCGAGTTCGTCGAGTGCAAGGGGTTTAATCAAACAGGTATCCATGCCATTGGTGGTTGCCTCGTGCAAGGTTTCGGGGAGTAGGCTGGCTGTGAAACCGACAATGGTCAGAGGGCGGTTTGTGTGTTGGGTCTTCTCTTGACGGCGGATGGAGCGTGCAAGTTCGAATCCACTCATTCCCGGCATGTTGCAATCCGTGATCAGCACATCAACAGACGTGCGCTCCAGCGCGGCCAGTGCTTCGCCGGCAAGCGTACAGACGATGGTATCGAAACCCAGGAATTGTAGCTGGCGCGACAACACGATCCGATTGGGCGGATGGTCGTCGACGATCAAGGCCGTGCAGCCCTGGAACAGTGTGCCGGGATCCACCCCGGTGGCGGCCGCGGGCGTCATGGTTGGCATCGGCGAATGCGCGGCACGTTGGAGGATGAAGTGCAACGTAATGTGCGTGCCGCGTCCGGGCGTACTCTCAATCGTTAACTTGCCTCCCAATGCGGTGGTGAGATGGTTGCAGATGGGCAGGCCGAGACCGGTCCCACCGTAGTGGGTAGCGATATCGGGCGCAGCTTGCGTATAGGGCTCAAGCAATGACGGGATGGTTGCCGGCTCGATACCGATACCGGTGTCTACGATATGAATATCGACGTGGGTCGCGTCGTCGTCCGATGCGTCTTGGATGTGCACCCGAAATGACACTGCGCCGCGCGCCGTGAACTTGATCGCATTTGACAATAGATTGCTCAGGATCTGCCGCAGTCGCATGGCGTCCGTCATCACCTGCCAGTCGTGCGCACTCGTCGTGTAACGGAAGGCCACGCCCTTTTTCTTGGCAACTTCTTCGTAAATGGCGGCAACGTTGTCGGTGAGTGAATTCAGGTAAACCGGTTGGATATCGATCGTCAATTTACCGGCTTCGATCTTCGAAATATCCAGAATCTCATCCAGCATGGCGACCAGCGAACGGGCCGACTCGAGTGCGGCTACGACATCTTCGGGAGGGATGCCAGTCTGACGTTTGGCATGCCGCACCTGCAATTCCAGAATGCCCAAGATCGCATTCATGGGGGTACGGATTTCATGACTGATGGTGGCCAGAAAGGTCGATTTCGCGTGATTGGCGTGTTCCGCTTCCTCTTGCGCACGCTTGGCCGCGCGTTGCATTTCACCGCGTTCGGATACGTCCATCCAGCCGCATAGCAGGCTGTGCGAAGCCGGTGCGTCACTCACGAACGGTACGACCCAGGCATGGGCATCGAGTTCATGGCCGTTGACACGCAAACGCGTATCCTTAAATAGTGGGACTTGCTGGGCGACCGCATCTTGGAGGATGTCGGTCAATTGTGCGATGAGTGTGTCGTCCGAGGCGGTCAGCGCGTTGAGCCGACTTCCGACGACACAGCGCGCGGGACCGATCGTAGCGGCAAAGGCCTGATTCCAACCGGATAGCCGCAATTGCACGTCGCAGATGAAGAACGGGAACGGCATGCTGTCCAGCAACGTTTGCTGGAGCGCGAATTGTTGCCGGAGCGCAGTTTCTGCGCGTTGGCGCAGCTGAATTTGCCGGGCCAGTGAACGATTCCATGCGAGCAACAGGAGCCCGAACGAGACCGCAATGGCAAGGCCAGCCCATAGCCGTTGACGCCACGGGCGAAATGTGGCGTCCGGAATGCTGGTGTAATTCCAATGATTTCGGATATCGTTTAGCCGCGCTTCACGCGTGCCTTGCAGTACCTTGTCGATGATCAACGCAAGTTCGGGATCGGACGCTGGCACGCCGAATCCGACTTGGGCCGTGTCGGCGGGCTCAAGGTAGCCCGCGACGACTAACTTGCCTTGGTAGCGTTGAGCAATATAGTAGTTTGCGATATTGATGTTAAGGATCGCGGCGTCGACATTGCCGTCGTTGACCGCATGCAGGGCATCGTTGACTGACGGTGTGACCACGTAGTGAGCAGGCGCGCCAGCGCGAGACGGCAAGGTATTGACGATACCGTCGTTAGGAATCGCAATGCGACTGACGGCTGGCCAGCCAATGGCGTTGGGCAGCGTATAGCCCGTGCGCGTGACCACGGCGAAGCCGCTCCACGAATAGGGTGATGTCGGCACAAAGCCCGGTCGCATGGCATTGGCACTCATGACCGGGAGGATCGCCGGCACATCGTCGGGGCCACTTCCGTGGCTGGGCTTGAAGCGGATCCCGACCTGCGTGGTGATCAGGTTCATCATGTCTGCTGTGACGCCTGCCATTTCACCTTTGTCATCGTGAAACAGGAACGGCGGTGCGTCGGGTTCGGCGGCAAAATAAACGACAGGATGGGCTTGAATCCATGCCTTCTCGGCGGGCGAGAGCACCGTCGCCATGTCGAGCGCAACATGATTCGGGCGCCCCTCCCAGCGTGAGCGCGTCTCAGCCAGGTCCTCAATGTCTATTTGCGCGATCAGACGATCGACCAGATCGATCAGCGGCGCATGGGAGGCCGGTGCAGCCAGCTGAAATCCCGGCGGGCTGGGATAGGTTGTGAAGCGCCGGATGCTCAGGTTGAGCAGTTGCAGCCGCTCGATCAGGTAGTTGCTGATGTTGGTGTTGCCCACATATTGGTCCGCTTGCCCGAAGGCAACCGCGGTCAGTCCGGCCGCGGGTGAGTGGACCGGCATCAGCAGCGCACGGGGGAAATGCTGGCGCAGCACGGCGGCGGATACCAGATCCGGGACATACGCGAGGCGGGGGACTGACGGTGTGGGGACGGTGACGAAGCCTTCGCTTTGGTTGCGCTCGACGACCGAGTCCTGATCCGGAAAATACGCGCGACTGAACCGCAAGCCCGATAAAGCGGGAGTGGTCTGGATGATGGTTGTGGCCAGATCGATGTCGCCGCGACGAGCTGCCGCGAGCATGGCGGTGGTATCCGGATAGCGCTTGAATGTCAGGCGAAGATGTGCGCTGGATCGTAGCCGGTCGAGAAGGTCCGCAGTAATGCCAAAGTAACTTCCGGTGGTATCGACGATGTCGAACGGCGGTGCGATATTGGGTACGACACCCACTCGCAGAGTACGCTGCCGCTCGGCTAACCACGCTTGCGTGGCGGCAGGAATCGTCAGGTCGCGGGTATTTTGTGCGAGGTGGACGAGGCGCAGGTCGTCTGGTTCGTCAGGCGATGCATGGCTCGTGAGCGGGCCTAACAGGACCGCGCCGAGCGTCAGCGCCGCGATCCGTGGCCAACGCGCCCGAGCGAATCGATCACGCAGGAAGGCGCGCATGGGCAATTAATCGAAAAGCAAATTCTCGCGCGCGAATTCGGCGAGATCGACGATGTTGGAAATCCCGGTCTTTTGAAAGATGTGCGCCTTGTGGGTACTGATGGTTTTGTGGCTCAGATGCAGCAGATCGGCAATTTCCTGATTGGAATGTCCTTTCACCAGATAACTCAGCACGGTAATTTCACGCGGTGAGAGTGCGGCGGCTGCGCGACCACTGCCTGCGATCGTGCCGTCGTTGGCGACGCTCGGGAAGCAGTCGAACCCGGACAGGGTGGCGCGAATGGCATTGAGCATTTGACTGATGTCCTCGGTTTTTTGTACGTATCCGTTCGCCCCGATCGCCCGAATCTTGGTGGCCATTACCTCGGTGCGGGCCGATGAAAAGACCAAGATGCGGACTTGATTATCAGACACGCGCACGCGCTTGACAAAATCCACGCCGCTCAGCGTCGGCAGATTCAGATCGACGATCATGAGATCGGGCTGATGGGATTTATACATTTCCCACGCCGCTTCGCCGTCCTTCGCGACGGCGATCTCGTCGGAGACGAGCTCCTGAGTGAGGAGAGTGGATAGTGCCATTAGGTATATGGGATGGTCATCGACCAGCAAGATTTTGTGCATGGTGTCCTCGATCCAGCTGTAGCAGGGGTTCGCGCGCGCTAAGAATCCCTGGACTCACTGCGTGTGCAGGATCCCGGTTGCCATATTGGCTGTCAGCAAGGCGCACGCGAGATTAAGCGGCGTATCAAACGGCCCAGCGGGAGACGTAAGGCGCCGCTTGGTTGATGTGAAGCGCCGTGCCGAAGGTCGGCATATGTTCGTTCCCTTATGGTTGGGCCAAATATTGGAACTAGTTCCAATATTATTGGCAGACAAGCGATGGTTTGGTATAGGCAAAGTCTGACTGTGCATAGGTGCTTGCTTATTGTATAGGGGTGGCGCTGATATTCAAAATGTCCGATGCCGGGCGCGGGAGGGCTGGCGTGACTGGGGGGGGCGTTGAAGCCGTTCGGTCGACTTCGTACTGTATCGGGACATGCGAGGCATGGGTCGGCAATGCACAGATGATTCGTTGCGCGAACGGGATGAGTCTTATGGCGGAATGGGAGTGGGCCGATATGTTGCGTATGACAGGTATTTGATAATTGCCGTGACATGCTGTTCACAACCCCCGATGTGGGGGCTGGCGCGTGAGCTTGATGACCCTGCTTGTGGTCGATGCTCTTATCCGCGTGATTCGCTGGGCGGCGACCAACATAACCCTTTCGCGTGCCTCGCCTCTCGCCCACATTGTCGGGGCCGGCGATTGACGCGATCGTGAACGAGGGACTCCATGATGCATCCTGCAGCGCCTTCAATGCATGTGATGGGCGATATTGCCTTTGACACCCAGACTCGTGTGCTGGTCAACCTTGTCGACCAGTCGCTGAAATATCTCTCCCTCAACGAGTCCTTGCTCCTGCAGCAGTTGTTTGACGGTCCGCAGACCAAGGAAGCTCTGATCGAGTGTATCTGGGGCGCGCGTGGTGTCGTTGTCACGGACGCCAGCTATTACCAACTGGTCACGCGGCTGCGGCGCAGCTTCGAAGCGATCGGCTTGCCGCGGGATCTCATTCGGACCATTCCGCGCTATGGCTTGGAGCTCGCGCGTCAGGCAGAGAGGGAGGACAGTATGGTCGACGAATCGAAGGCGACTAACGCATTTCATCGCGATGACGAGATTTCGATTTCGTCGCAGATCGGGGGCGAGGACGCATGCGCGCTCGACAAGAGTGAGCCGGTTGACGATCGAACGACTTCCGGGGTGCGCTGGCGTTTCGGGCGTCGCGTATCCGCGTGGCTTGCGGTTGCGGGGGCGTCGATAGTGGGAGTTTGGGCAATTCTCGCTATCTGGCATGGGGGGCATGTCATGTCGCCCGTGGTGATGCCTTCGCAGGGCGAGGCATGGTTGTCGCAGGCATGGCGTCCACGGGATCCTGGCGTTACTCGCGCAGATGCAACAGCGCTGGAGGATCGCTTGCATGGCGGGAGGCATCGCGTGGTGCATGTTGGTGCGTCACCAGCGCTGCAACCGGATGGTCGTTTTTTGCAAGTGTGACGGGCGTTGCTCGGTACAATTCGGCCCGGTGCAGTAGGCGCTCAAGCGCGGCGCGTATCGCAGGTTTTTATTGTCTCTGTGGAAGTTTTAGCTATGTCGACCTTGGGCATGACGGACCACCAAGAAATCGGAGGCGCGAAAATTGTCGTGTCCTTGGGGCGTCCGACGATCGTTCATCAGTTGTTCTACGAGAAGATGTACGATCCTAAGCCGTTCGAAGATGCTGCCCTGTACTACTACGACAACGGCATTTACAAAATCATTTCGCCCGGTGAAGAGCATTACGGGCTCTACGTGGTCAATGGTCGAATCGAGGATGACGTTTTCGAAATTGACTATATTGCATTCCCGTCGAAGGATTGGGGTGGAAAGACCGCGCTGCATCATTTGCGCTTTGATCGCAAGGCAGCGACATTCAAGCAGCAAGCGACGTGGGAGGGCGATTTGAATATGCCCGCGCAACTTGGGCGATTCGCCGAGCGGCGCAACGACCACGCAGACTCGGAGAGCATTCGCTGGGCGACCCATGGCCGGGCCTGTTTGGCGTGCCGCTAGTTCCGATTTGAGTGTCATTCTGATCGAGTGACGGTGGAGTGCCGGCACCTCATCGGCAGCTTGTTTCATTATTCCGTATGGAAGGGGTTATGACTCGACATGACACGCTTGGGGCGTGGTTGGCCCAGTTGGAGTCCGCTCATCCCATCGAGATCGATATGGGCCTCGATAGGGTCGGCCGCGTGAAGGCGGCATTGCAGTTGTCATTTACCTGCCCGGTGATCACGGTGGGCGGGACGAATGGCAAGGGGTCGACCTGTGTCATGCTGGAGGCGATCCTGCTCACGGCGGGTTATTCGGTTGGATGCTACCTGTCACCCCATGTGCTGACTTTCAACGAGCGTGCCCGCATCGATGGGCGACAGGCAAGCGATGAGGATTTGCTGCTGCATTTCGAGGCGGTGGAGCGGGCCCGTCAGGGGTTGCCGGAGCCCGTAACCCTGACGTATTTCGAATTTACGACACTGGCCGTCTTGCATTGGTTGGCTGCTAGTAATCTCGATGCCGTGATTCTGGAGATCGGCATGGGCGGGCGACTCGATGCGGTCAACCTCATTGATGCGGATTGCTCGGTGGTGACGAATGTGGCGATCGATCACATTGCCTATTTGGGCAAGACACGCGAACAGATCGGGCTCGAGAAAGCCGGGATTTTTCGCGCAGGACGACCGGCGATCTGCGCGGATCCTGCGCCGCCGCAGTCGTTACTCGATCACGCCCAACGTCTCGGCACGGACTTATGGCTGATCGATCGCGATTTCAGTTGCGAGCGGCAGGATGCGGACAGTCAGGCCTGGACGTATGTCGGACGCGAAACGCGGCGTCCGATGCTGCGACGGCCGGCGCTGTTTGGCGCTCATCAGGTGACGAACGCGTCAACAGTGCTCGCATGTCTGGAGGTTCTGCGTGACCGGCTGCCGGTATTCGCGCATCACATCCGTCGTGGGCTCGAAAGCGTTGTGTTGCCGGGGCGGTTCGAGGTGTGGCCGGGACGGCCAGCCGTGATACTGGATGTTTGTCACAACCCGCACGCAGCGATCGCATTGAGGAACAATTTGCAGGATTTGGGCAACTTCGCTCGCACAGTCGCGGTGTTCGGTGCTATGCAGGACAAGGATGTCGCCGGTATCATTCGCCCATTGATCGCAGAGATCGATCACTGGTATGTCACGGATCTTCCCATTCCGCGCGCGGCCACGGCGGAGCAGCTCGAGCGGGTCCTGTGTCATGCGGGTGTTCCGGTTCCCGAGGCGGTGACGCGATGCGCATCACCGGCCTTGGCGTTGGATCAAGCGCTTGAGCAGGCAGCGCCATCGGATCGGGTCGTGGTGTTTGGAAGCTTTGTGACGGTAGGTGGGGTGGAAATGTCGACCGCGAGCACAGTCATGATTTTGCAAGGCGAAAATCAGTGCGCCGAATCTGCCGTAAGTTCGAACTGAACATGCTGTCGATGGGGGCGTAAAACCACGCTTAAATTGCGGCTCAATGTTGAGCAATTCGCTCATGTGAGAAGAGCCCCCGACAGGCCCATTGACGTGATGCGATGGCAGTCCCGTTCAGAACGGCGGATAGGGTTTTCGCGTTCGAATGTCCGGTCGTGACATGCGCGCTGCTCACGTAGCCGGTCGTGGAGTTTGGCACCGTAGAAGTCGATGATTACCGCGAGCAGATCCTCAAGCAGTTCATATGTCAGCCAGCGCCAGTATGGGCGTGACCCTGCGTCGTTTTCGCGTACAGCAACTCATGCGGAGATCAAGCTAGCCTCGAAGTCGACGGAGGTAAGGAAGTCGATCGAGGTATGCAGGCGTTGCCGATTGTAATAGCCCTCTATCCAATCGACGATATCCAGACGGGCGTGGGCACGCGTTTCGTAGTGAGTCTGGTAGATTCATTCGACCTTCAGCGACTTGAAGAAGCTCTCCATCGGGGCGTTATCCCAAGCGTTGGCACGGCGGCTCATTGAAACGTTTATCTTGAAAATTTCCGATAAGCGCGACTGACGTATGGGGCGCCGCGTTCGGAGTGCAGCAGCAATCCCGGTGGCGGTGTGCGTTGCGAGCACGCGCTGCGCAACGCCTGGCAGACCCGGTCTGCGTTGATCCGCTCGGACATCGACAATCGACCAGCCGACGATGCGCCGGCTCGTCAGATCCAGGATCGCCGCCAGATACAACCAGCCCTCGCCGGTTCTGACGAAGGTGATGTCGCTTACCCGGGCTTGATTGGGCCACCAGCCGTCAAAAACGCCGATCCAACAGATTCGGCGCCACCGGCAGGCGATGTGTCAAATCCGTCGTCACCCGGTACGGGCGCTTGTAGACTGGGCGTAGCCCCTGGCGTTGCAGGCTGTGACGCACGCGTTCGGCGCCCGCCGGCCGGCCCTGGGCAGGCAACTGTCGCACGATATGAGGTCAGTCATAGCTGCCGCATTGGCGCGATGAATGGCGGTAACTTGGGCGCCCAGCGCGGTATTGGCTTGGGCTCGCCGACTTCGGACCGGCCGCGCCACTGGCAATAGCCACTGCTCGACACACCGAGAAGCCGGCTGACGCTGTAGCGGTCGCGATGCTGATCGATCCTTGCATACTTCATCGCGACCCCTTCGCGAAGTATGCCGTTGTCTTTCGAAGGATATCGATGTCCAGCTTCGCGCAGACCAGTTCCTTGCTCAGCCTGCTGACCTCAGCTTCCAGAACGTTGACCAGACGACGGCTGCACACCGGCGCATTAGCAACCGGCTCTGCCGCCGCCTGCGCGTTGCCACTGTGCTGATCATGGCACCAGCTTCCTAACGTGGTCACTGGCAGGCCCAGCCTTTGAGCGACCTCGTGCTGGTCGGCACTCTTGGCTCACCCTACCGCCTCTAACTTGAATTCCTTCGCGCATTGCCTTCTTGGCATCAGGTTCTCTGACACGCTTTTCTCCGTACACACAACAAGTTATCAAACTTCTGGCTGTGCGTGGAATCGTGGCAGATCACTGTAGATTTATCTGCAAAACCCAGCTTGCAATCCGGGAGGAGTCCATATGAGCGACTCTAGTAAAAATTATGGGCGTGTGATTGAATTAATGCCCGATATTCCGTTGAAATATTCTTCTTCATAGCTGACGATAAGCTCGGATCTGTCGACAGTCATTTTTTGAAAGCGAGGAACATGGAGTCGGATCGATTATCGAGGGCTTTGAAGTCTTATTCAATCTTGATAATGCCTGCAATTTCACCTATCTCGCCAATCCATATTCCGTTTTCTGTTTCTGCTGAAACCATGCGTTCTCGGGCATCAACGATCGATTCGCAGCTAATCGGAGTCCGAAACGTAACTACCCCGAGTGAGTCTACGCGACCGAATGCAAGGCGGTATGACGGCCCGGACGCATCCCGGGAAGCAAACTTGCGGCACCGCGCCGAAGCCAATTTGTCGAGTTGGCGGACGGCTGACCCGCATTGGCTGTATTCCGTGACTGAAGGACTGACGATCAAGCCTGGAGAAGGCCTCGGAACAAGTGAAACACTGAATCCGATCCTGGCGTCCTCGAATAGAACGAGATCGGACACGCGCCGAGCATCAAAGGCCCCCAAATTGGCTGAATCAGAGCGGCCAGCAACGGAAAGTTCCCGGCAAATACGGGCCACGCGACATCACAAAAGTTTCGGTGAGGTACAAGAGGAAAGTCGAGCTATGGATGGCAGTAGTGGCTTAAAGCACGTGGACTGTCGGGTTGACGTTCTTTCGTGGCGTCCGGCGAAAGGGGGGAGCAACAAAGCCGCGATGATTGCGGTGCGCGAATCTCAATCGGAGGCAGCTTACCGGGTGAAGGACGCTAGGGTGCCAGCGTGGTGGCTGAATCAATTTGAACCACGCTTGGCCAGTTCGATGGATTTGCGAAGCAATTTTTATCCGGCAATGGAGGTAACGATGGCGCAAGTATTTAAAGCGAGTGGACTCGACGCGCCATTGATTCGGCTTGGGAGTGGGTGCGATTACATTCTATATCAGAATGCCACCGATGGTTCTGATGGTGATTTGTACGCGATGTCTAGATTTGATGAAAATTACATTGATCTGGGAAAATTTCTCACCAGTGCGGAGGGTAGAAGTCAAATTATCAATCAATTTCCTCAAAATACGGAACAGTATCGAGAGGCGCAGCGTCAATATCAAAAAATTGTAAACAAATACTATTCGGTGTGTGAAAGGCAAAAAAGCATTCTTGCTGGAAGGCGATATTATGAGTTGGATGGGCGCGACAGCGCATCAATCAACTTGTACCGAAAGTTGGATCGCGAGCGCTTTCATGCACTCGAACAACTCAACCAACTACTCCCGGATGATCTTCTGCTTGAGCAGGAGCAGCATTACCTAATGTCCCGATTCATTGATAACTGGGATCACTTGAACTTCCGCATGGAGAATTTTGGCTTCACAAACACTCCTAGCGGGTGGCGAGGCGAGACCGTCGACTTTGACGTGACAGGTCCGCTTGGCTACATGGGCGTTCCGAAAAGTATGGGGCATCGCATTGCAAATTTGCAACGACCACCAGCACTCTTTGTACTAAAACACAGATCTGAGGCGTATGATGATTTTTCACAGAATCATTCGCCAAGCCTAATTGGGCTTGGCGAACAGCCCTATGGCGAACAGTCGGCTACGTCCATACAACGTGTACGGGAAGGTATGGATAATGCGAGATATTATCATGACAAGAGGAGTCGCCATTTGTCCGATCCCCGTTGTCGCGCCGCACTGGAATTTGGATATCGATTGACAAAGCTGACCGATGATGTAATTAAATCAATAGTTCTGCATAACTGGCAGGCTGGACCAGCTGAGTTTGATCTTAATCCGGATCGTTTGAGTGATATATTGATGATGCGACGAGATTCGATGTTAGATCAAATCGGTCTAACGTGGATTGAAAAGTGGCGCGACCTGAACCCGGAGCGCGTGGCCCGGGTTGATGCGCAGGTCGAGAATGCTATGTCTGAACTGAAAATTGGTTGAGAACGGTGGGGGTGGTCGAATGACGGGTATGAACAAGGGTAGCGCTTAAGTGCTGGAGAGCATAAGCGCTTTTAGGCACCGTTCCCGGTTACGCCCAGTTCGTCGGTCGGTGCCCGCCAGCTTTGGATCGTCGGCGACGAGACTGTAGATAATCAGAGGTGTTGCAGGAAGGCAAACACACTATCATAAGGCTTGAACCGGAACGAGGCGGCTTCCGCTGGCGTCAGTTTCTCGAGTGCTCGCTGCTTCGTCGCCAAGCCAGAGAGCGATGAGACTGATGTCGACGCTCGATTGCAGTAGATACATGGCCGCCGTGTGGCACACGACATGCGGCGAAATGCGTTTGCCAGTGGGGCTCGGGCGTATATTCAGCCTGATTGGCGACCTGCTGGAGGATGTAATCGATCCCGTTGTGCGACAGTTTCCGGCCGTGATGACTTGGAAACGCGATCGGCGTGCGAGTGCTCTCCAGTTCGTGGAACCACGTCTTCAATTCCTGGGCCGTGTTTGACCACAACGGGATGCTTCGTTCCTTGCGGCCATTGCCCATCAGGTTGATCGGCTTGCAACCGCTGAACCGGACCTGTTCCTGTCGGAGCGCGATGACTTTGGAAACGTGCGCCCCGGTGTTGTACATCGTCAGAAGCAGTGCGTAGTCGCGGCGACAGCACCATAGGGACCGGTCGGGTGCTACAAGCAAAGCATCAATTTTGGCATACGGTCGTGTGGCGCTAAGCAACGGTGGATTCAACCGGTCGATGCAACACACTAGACGCTGCGTAAGCAGTGGAGGTGTTGCAAATGAAACAGCGGCGCA